>JAJRUG010000170.1 GCA_024277915.1 Gammaproteobacteria bacterium | reverse complement strand
TAACCAATATCGTAAGCCCGACTAGAAATGATTGCTGCATGGCCTGCGACGACTCCATATTGATGGTGGACAGAGCGCAAGCTTACTTTCACGAACCCCTGGATGTCCATGTTTGCCAGTCACTGACTGGTCATTGTGACCATCGTCACAGCAAATGAACCCGACTTCGTATGACAATGGAGGGTATTACTGGCAGCCCAATCTCCTTGACCACCGGAGACCCGCAGGGAAACCCTATGACCGCCACCTGGATTCTTGCCCTGGTTCTGGTACTCGTCATTGTCGGCGTACTGGAATTCATCGACTCCTGAAATTTCGTCAGGGGCAAGCAGAGCAATTGACCAGCCCTGCCTGGAAAGCCAGTAGTTAATCTACTTTATAGATAATACGCCTTATTTATTGTTTTCAAAGTATAAATCAACTATATACTTTGACTGCGGCAATCACAGAATACTTTTGCTGTGGCCAAAAAAAGGGCGGTCTGATGACCGCCCAATCTTTGTCCTAATGGAGCTGCGTCAGGCTACTGCTTCCTTGCTGACTGCTTTGCTCTCCACCATTGGTACTGGCTCAAGCACCCAGTTGCCGGATGTTCGTCGATCCGGACACGGAATGGCATAGGCAACGTCTTTACCATTGCGCTCGTTCAACTTATCCATGTCGATTCGATAACCCATCTCGTCGAACTTGGCCAGCCATCCACGATAGGCGTATATGGCCTTGTCCGCAGGCATGAGCACTTCCTTGGTTGTACTCAATGGCGTCATGACCGGGTAGATCTCTTCCATCAGTTGAATATCCTGCCCTGCGATGATCTTGTTGCGTGCATGGATCGGGCCATCATTCTTCGGATCAAGCAGAAAGTCCCTCATATTGAGGAAAAAGATCCGGGTATGGTTTTCATCAACCGGTTGCTCGAAAAAGTACTGCCGGAATCCCTTGTGGTTTGGCTCAGGCTGAATATTGATGTACGTCGACATCGTATTCGGGCCATAAGTGCCGCCACCAGCATACACGTCCCCGGATTTGGTTCTGGTGTCGCCCCAGGGTGTATCCTCGTCGGCGGTCGCGTGGCCTTTTTGCGGCATCGGTGGCCCATGAAACTTGTGCATGAACCAGAATCCCCAACCCTGATTATGATCTTCGGTATCATATTCGTTGACTTTATAGGTCTTCCTGTCAACACCGGCGTGACCATGTGAGGGATGGACGAATTCGTTATGTGCCGGATCCAGGCCGTTCTCCATCGATCGCTCGTAGTGGAAATTGACATCGAGCACCAGAATCGAGTTCGCTCGCCAGCCTTCCTGCCCGTACTCTTCGACATGCAGTACCGGTGGACGCTCTTCTTTAGGCAGATCGCCGAGGAAGGCAAAAATGATGCCGTATTTCTCCTCGACCGGATATGAGTCTACCTTTGCACGGGCTGGAGTGTCTGTACCGTAGCCGATAGAAGGAATGTTGACACATTTGCCTTCACCGTTGAATTCCCAGCCGTGATACGGACATACAATACAACCATCGATGATTCGGGGTTTTCCAACATTTGACCAGGCACCACCCAGGGATCCACCTCGGTGGGTGCAGGTGTCACTGAGTACCCGCGCCTTGCCTTCTGAATCACGAAATACGACGAAATTCAGACCAAGAACTTTTACTTTCTCCGGCGTGTCATCCGCGAGATCCTCGCTGCGCACCATCGGATACCAAAAATTGATATACATATCCCACCTCTTGATTAAGTTTTTCCTATACCGAAGCTGATGCTATCGCATCAGTCGAAGGATCAAATGACATGGGTCAAGTGGAAATTAAAAACTATGTGTTTTTAGAAACCCAGGTCCGGGTGAGTCGCGCGGCTGTGGAGATATCTTCTGGAGTCATGTGTTGCTCCAGGCGCTTTTTGTTTCTGAGTGCAGCCTCGTTACCATGAGCAGCAGCCAGGCCATACCACATGCAGGCTTCAATATTGTCCCGGGACACGCCAAAACCTTTGGCGTAGTGCCAGCCTAAGGTAAACTGAGCATCGGCATCACCCTGCTCTGCCGCGATACGAGCCCAGCGTGCGGCCTCGGTGAAGTCCTGTGCCGGGCTGTCGTCCATCCAGACAAAAACCGTCAGGTTGTTTTTCTGCGCCTTGCCAATCCCATGCCAGCCAGGCCGATTCCGAATAATGCCAGGGTCCCAGGCTCCGGGAGCGCCAGTGTCACTCCATCGCGGGAGATCTGCAGTGTGTAAGTGTCACCAAAGTCCTGCTCATTGCCACGGAAACCACCGCCGACATCAAAAGAATTAAATTCTGCCACGCCGATAACATATGTCCCCGCACTCGCGAAGGTCCACTCGAGAATAGGGTCGAACCAGTTGTCTGAACCGGAATCGATAAAAAGCTCGTCACATTCGATCATCATCAGATTCTGCGCGACCCAGCAGTCATCAATCTGGCTCAACGCACTGCCGCCACTTATTGCCCATAGTCCGAGTTCGGTATCGATATCACCCGAATAGGGCGCAGTATCGTTTTGGCCAAAATCGATGTCGAAAATAAAGGTCTGGCCTGCTTCTGCCTCGAACGAGTAATAATCGAATGTGTCGTCACCGGTACCGGCAATTGATACCCATTCCCACTCGGGCAAAGCAGAATTTTCGATATTGACATTGGCTCCACTGGAAAATGATGCTTCCACACTTTGAGCAGCTGCAAGGGAATCGTTGCGTTCCATCTCGAGGATAGGAATTGCATTAGCTGTTGACGCGACAGACAGGCAGACTATTCCTGCTGCTGTTTTTCCAAAATTACTGATTCTCACAGGCCTGCTCCCGGCGTGTCCGATGGAATTGAAATCATGAACTGATCTAAAACTGTTGCAATATTTGTGCCGGATAGGTAAATCCTAAGGTTATCAATGGAGTAACAAAAACACCTGTGTGGTGGCACCCCATAGGTGTAAAGAGTTCCGACGAAGTGTCGGTGTGTTCCCGGTCTGGACCTTTGAAAATTGGTCGGGGCGAGAGGATTCGAACCTCCGACCCCTTGCACCCCATGCAAGTGCGCTACCAGGCTGCGCCACGCCCCGACCGGATGATATTGGTAGTGGAATTATGGACTAGCGGCGCAGGAGTTTCAGAACTTCTTCCAGTTCCTGCCGCATCTGCTTGATGATCTGCTGACTCTGGCTGACATCGGTTTTGGCCTCGGTACCGGTCAACTTCTGGCGGGCGCCACCAATAGTGAAGCCTTCATCATAGAGCAGACCGCGGATCTGGCGAATCACCAATACATCCTGCCTTTGATAGTAACGCCGGTTACCACGCCGCTTGACGGGCTTTAGTTGTGGAAACTCCTGCTCCCAATAACGGAGTACATGGGGCTTCACGGCACAGAGATCGCTGACTTCACCTATTGTGAAATAGCGCTTCCCCGGAATAGGCGGGAGTTCGCTGTTATTCCCCGGTTCCAGCATACGCTTCCACTCGGGATTTCAGTTTTTGCCCAGGCCTGAAAGTCACAACTCGCCGGGCAGAAATAGGTATTTCCTCACCTGTTTTCGGATTGCGACCCGGCCGTTGACGCTTGTCACGGAGATCAAAATTGCCAAAACCGGACAATTTGATCTGCTCACCGGAGGCAAGCACCATCTTGATATCATCGAAAAAGACGTCCACAAGTTCGCGCGCCTCGCGTTTATTAAGGCCGAGTTCGTCGAACAAAGATTCCGCCATGTGGGCTTTGGTTAGAGCTATCATTTCCTTTTATTCTCTTATTATTGCACCGAAGTCGTCGCTCAAATTTTTCACAACGGCCTGCATTACGCCGTCTACTTCAGCTTCGTTAAGGGTGCGGGATGTTTCCTGTAAAATCAAGCCTAGAGCGATACTCTTTCGCCCGTTTTCTATTCCTTTTCCGGTGTAAACATCAAAAACAACCAGGTCTCGAAGTGTCTCTCCGGCAGTTTTCCGAATAGCAGACTCCAGATCAGATACCGGTGTTTTCTGTGCAACGATTACAGCAAGATCACGTCTTACTGCAGGGAATTTTGAAATATCCTTGAACGCGGGTTTACTCGCGGCCAGTGAAGGTCTGGCTGCAAGCTCAAACACAACAGGTGTCATAGTAAAACCGAATTCCTTAATCAACCGCGGGTGTAACTCGCCTAACCAGCCAACAGTTTCTCCACCACGCGTAATCTGCGCTGTTTTCCCCGGATGCAACGCAGGATGCACTGCGGTTTCAAAACCGAATTCATCTCTTGCTCCTGTCAATTCCAGCACTGCTTCGATATCCGCCTTCACGTCATACAGGTCGATGTGTCGACCCGGGTTGTCCCAATGCTCTGGTTCTGCAGCCCCAATAGCCACACCAGATATGACCTCTTCTTCAAGTATATCAGCATCTTGTGGTAAAAACCTAATACCGGACTCAAATAGCTTCAAACGAGTTTGCTGCCGGGCGATATTGCTTTGAACGGCGCCGAGTAATCCGCCCCACAGCGACTGCCGCATCACGGCCAATTCAGATGAAATCGGGTTACTCAATGACAGTCCTTTTGAACCGCCCGCAATTAGCGTATCGCTGGATGCATCTGCAAAGCTATAGGTAATTGCTTCCTGATAACCACGATCCACCAACATTGTTCCGGCGCGTTGCACCGACAAATGATGCTCCGTAGATCTGCCCAGCACGGCAGCTGTCAGCAGGGGCTTTTCGGGGATGTTGTCATATCCGTATAAACGCCCTACTTCCTCAACAAGATCCACCTCAATGGCAATATCAAAACGTGCCGATGGCGGAGTGGCTTTCCATCCTTGATCGACAGCCTCTACCTGCATCTGCAAACGGGTGAGAAGTCCGGTGACTTCATCGACCGGGAGCTCTATCCCAAGCAGCTGTGAAAGGCGATCACGGCGCAGGAAAACAGAACCGGTACGGGGTAAATGCGCATTTTCCACAATTTCATGGATCGGGCCAGGTTCACCACCAACTATTTCACATAACAGTTGCGTTGCGCGCTCCATCGCCCTGAGCTGATGCTGGGGATCGACGCCCCGTTCGAATCGCATGGATGCGTCTGTATGCAGGCTATAGCGCCTTGATCGACCTGCAATCACATCGGGGGCAAACCATGCAGCCTCAAGATAGATGTTGCATGTTTTCTGCGTGACCGCAGTGGTCAGCCCGCCCATGATTCCTGCCAGTCCAACCGGACCACTACCATCAGCAATGACCAAAACCTGTTCATCCACGCTGACTTCCTGGCCATCCAGCGTAGTCAGCTTCTCACCGGCAGCACCCCGGCGAACAATAATTCCGTCTTTCAGCAGATCAAGGTCATAACCATGCATCGGCTGGCCGAGTTCCAGCATGACATAGCTGGTGATATCCACGACGGGATGAATAGACCGGATACCGCTGCGTCGAAGCCTTTCCTGGATCGAGACAGGGGTCCGGGCTGTGGTATCGATATTACGAATTACCCTGCCGACAAACCTTGGGCAGCCTTTTTGATCCTCAATGGAAACGGTCAGTTCTTCCTCAATCGCTGGTTCAACCGGGTCGAATTCCGGCTCTGAGAAATCCAGACCATTGGCGGCTGCGACGTCACGGGCAATGCCAATAATATTGAAACAATCAGCCCGATTGGGTGTGAGATCCACGTCAATCACGTGATCCTCAAGATTCAGGACGCTGGCAACAGACTCCCCCACCTGACAACTCGCATCCAGCTCATAGATACCCTCGGCATCCTCCCCAAGACCCAACTCCACAGCGGAGCACATCATGCCCTCTGAAGGCTCACCACGGATCTTGCTACGGCGAATCCTGGTGCCGTCGGGCAACCTGGCTCCCACCAGCGCAGTCGGAAAGCGGCCGCCCTGTCGTACATTGGAAGCACCACACACTATGTTGAGAGGTTCATCACCACCGACATCGACCTCGCATAGTCTGAGTCGATCAGCATTCGGATGCGGCTTAACCGCCAGAACTTCACCCACAACGACCTTGTCAATTGCACCGGCAACCGGTGACACACTGTCCACTTCCAGCCCCAGCATCGTGAGCTGGTGGGCAAGCGCCTCGGTATCAAGATCCGGATCAACCCATTCCCGCAGCCATGTTTCGCTGAATTTCATCTATTTGAACTGCCGCAGAAATTGAACATCATTTTCGAAAAACAGACGCAGATCTTCAACACCATAGCGAAGCATCGCCAACCGCTCCACGCCCATACCGAATGCATAGCCGGAATAGATTTCGGGATCGACATTCATATTCTTCAATACTTCCGGATGCACCATGCCGCAACCAAGAATTTCCAGCCACTTGCCTGAATCTGACAATACATCGACTTCTGCAGAGGGTTCGGTAAACGGGAAATAGGAAGGGCGGAATCTTAATGTAGCCTTTCGCTCGAAAAAATGTTCCACAAAGTCATGCAGGACAGACTTGAGATTAGCGAGACTGACACCTCGATCGATCACCAGTCCTTCAACCTGATGAAACATCGGCGTGTGGGTCATATCGGAATCACAACGATAAACCCGGCCCGGTGCGATCATTCGTACCGGTGCGCCCTGCCCGACCATGGCACGAATCTGTACCGGCGAGGTATGGGTACGCAGCAATTTGCCGTTCGGAAAATAGAAGGTGTCATGGCTCGCTCGAGCGGGATGGTTATCGGGAATATTCAGCGCCGAGAAATTATGATACTCATCCTCGATTTCCGGCCCTTCATGGACGTCGAAACCAGCACCCGTGAATATCGTCTCGATGCGCTCGCGGGTACGGGTGACCGGATGCAGACCGCCGGGACGCTGACCGCGACCCGGCAGGCTGACATCGAGTGAACTGCTTTCCAGGGAAGCAGCCAGTGCGGCATCTTCAAACAGATGTTTGCGTGCTTTGATTAATTCCTGAAGTGCTTTCTTGGCGAGGTTGATCGCCTGCCCGGCGGCAGGTTTCTGGTCGGCCGGGAGACTGCCCAGCTGCTGCAACAACGCAGTCAGCTGCCCCTTCTTGCCCAGGTATTTGACCCGCACTGCATCCAGCGCATCGAGATCCTCACTGGCAGCGACCTCAGCCTGAGCCGCGGCATTCAGTTCATCAACATTCTGCATCGGGATCTGTCTCCGCCCCGGTGACCCGGCCCCGCCCGGGCAAATACACACTGTTCTGGCTAACCGCTGTGGTTAACCTCTATCGCTCACCGCTTCAGTCTGCTACTGCGACTTCAGCAACCTCTGGAATTGCAGCCCTGGCCTGCTCGGCCAACGCTGCAAACGCCTCTGCATCATGCACTGCCAGATCGGCGAGAATCTTGCGATCCACATCGATGCCCGCAGTGTGCAAGCCGTTAATAAACCGGCTGTAAGAAAGCCCGTTCAGGCGTGCGGCTGCATTGATTCTGGTAATCCACAAGGCTCGGAAATGCCTTTTGCGCTGACGCCGGTCACGATAGGCATATTGGCCTGCCTTGATGACAGCCTGCTTCGCAACACGGTAAATCTTGCTCCGGGCACCGTAGTAACCCTTTGCCTTGCCCAGTATTTTTTTGTGCCGCGCCTTGGCGACCACACCTCGTTTTACTCTAGCCATTTCAATATCCTCCCGAAATTACAAGTAAGGCAGCATTCTTTTCACGCTCGGCTCATCGCACTTGGCAATCTGCTGTGGCGCACGAAGATGTCGCTTCCGCTTGGTACTTTTCTTGGTGAGGATATGTCTCATATGGGACGAGGCTCGTTTGAACCCGCCCTTCGCGGACCGGCGAAACCGTTTCGCCGCTGCGCGGTTGGTCTTCATCTTGGGCATTTCTTTCTCCTTGAGCCTGACTCGTACCTCGGAATACATCACCGTGATGCACTCCCGGCCGAAGCAGGCGGGTTTCGGGACGCTGATCAACTCAATGTGATCAGACCTTCACCGCAACACACTTTCAATACCGGAATATTCCGGCTACTTTTTTGGCGTCATTAACATTACCAGCAGACGCCCTTCGAGCTTTGGAAACTGCTCGACGGTGCCATACTCTTCCAGGTCACTCTGGACTCTCTTCAGCAACTTGGCGCCAAGTTGCTGATGAGCCATCTCGCGGCCACGAAAACGAAGTGTGACCTTCGCCTTGTTGCCCGCGCTCAGAAAGCGAATAAGGTTGCGTAATTTGACCTGGTAGTCTCCCTCATCTGTTCCTGGCCGAAACTTCACTTCCTTGATCTGAATTCGTGTCTGTTTCTTCTTGGAGCTTTGCGATTTCTTGTTCTGACCAAAAAGGTACTTGCCGAAATCCATGATTCGACAAACCGGTGGCTCCGCCATCGGTGATACCTCTACCAGATCGAGTTGGCTTTCTGCAGCCAATTCGATCGCCTTTGCAGTCGCCATGACTCCGGCTTGTTCTCCATCAGCATCAATCACCCGCACTTCGCTGGCAGTAATCTCCTGATTTCGCTTTACCCGCTTTTTCGAAGCGATATTCTAACCCTCCATAATAGTACGGCCGCGGCTCACGATCTCAGTCAAAAGCCCCTCGGCAAATGCATCAATGCTGATGCTACCCAGGTCTTTGCCTTCACGCGTGCGCACGGCCATGGTATTTGCTTCCACTTCCCGATCCCCTATAACGAGCAGATACGGAATGCGTTGCAAAGTATGCTCGCGGATTTTACGGCCGATCTTCTCATTCCTCAAGTCCACATCGACCCGAAAACCCTGATTTTTCAAAGATTCCTGCACTTTCAGGGCAAATTCGGCCTGTTGATCGGTAATATTCAGGATTACGGCCTGTACCGGAGCCAGCCAGGAGGGGAATTTACCCTCGTGATGTTCGATGAGAATCCCGAAAAACCGCTCGATCGAACCCAGTAGCGCGCGGTGGATCATGATCGGCCGGTGCCGATTACCATCCTCCCCGACATACTCCATGTTGAAGCGCTCCGGCAAATTGAAATCAAGCTGAATTGTGGAACATTGCCAGTCCCGGCCAATAGCATCCTTGATCTTGATATCGATCTTCGGGCCATAAAAAGCGCCGCCACCCTCGTCTAGCGAATAGGGTAAACCCTTGGTTTCCAGCGCCTGCCGTAATGCGTCCGTCGCTTTTACCCAAATTTCATCGGAGCCAACTGATTTCGCGGGCTGAGTCGAGAGCATCACCGAGAAATCATCGAATCCAAATGATTCCAGCATCCCCAGCGTCAGGTCCAGAATATGGACGATCTCATCAGCAATTTGCTCTTCCCGGCAAAATATGTGTGCATCATCCTGGGTAAACCCTCGCACGCGCATCAATCCGTGTAGCGCACCGGACATTTCATGCCGGTAGACTGTCCCGAGTTCCGCCCAGCGCATTGGCAAATCCCGATAAGAATGAAGCTGGTTTTTATAGATCAGCACATGAAATGGACAGTTCATCGGCTTTAACTGGTAGAGCTGGTTATCTTCTTCCATTGCCGCATACATGGAATCAAGATAAAAATCAGTATGCCCTGATGTGTCCCAGAGAGTCTGCAACGCAATGTGTGGCGTATAGAGCAACTCGTAGCCAGCTGCTACATGTTGCTCACGCCAGAAGTCCTCGATCACCCGCCGGATGCGCGCACCTTTCGGGTGCCAGAACACCAGTCCGCCGCCGGCCTCTTCCTGGATACTGAACAGATCCAGTTCACGGCCGATACGCCGATGATCGCGCTTTTCCGCTTCCTCCAGCCTGAGCAGGTATTGCTTGAGTGATTTCTTGTCGGACCAGGCTGTGCCGTAAATCCGCTGCAACATTGCGTTGCTCGCATCACCCCGCCAATAAGCACCCGCAACAGAGGTCAGCTTGAATACCTTCAGCTTCCCGGTACTGGGTACATGAGGCCCCCGGCACAAATCCATCCATTCACCCTGCTGATACAGGCTGATCGGCTCGTCACCAGGAATATCCTCAATAATCTCGGCTTTGTAGTGCTCACCCAGATCCTTGAAATGCCGGATCGCTTCATCCCGCTCCATCACATGCCGGGTGATTTCAAGATCAGCATCAGCAAGTTTTTTCATCCTGGCTTCGATTGCTTCGAGGTCATCCGGTGTGAAGGCTTGATCGCGGGCGAAATCATAGAAAAAGCCGTCTTCAATGACCGGACCGATCGTCACCTGGGTACCGGGGAATTCCAGTTGCACCGCCTGGGCGAGTAAATGAGCAGTTGAGTGCCGAATGATCTCAAGACCCTCATCATCCCTGGAAGTGATGAGAGACAGCTCGGCGTCCGTCTCGATCAAGCGAGAGGTATCCACTAACTCACCATTCAGGCGCCCGGCAAGCGCCGCTTTCGCCAGACCCGGGCCAATATCAGCCGCTACGTCAGCGACGGCTACTGCCTGATCAAATTCTCTCTGGCTACCATCGGGTAGTGTAACTACTGGCATGACTGGTGATCCGGATATGCTTGAAGTCTGAGGTTCCCGTGAAAATTACTATAGGAAATCACCACTAAAAAAATGGTAGGCACGAGTGGAGTTGAACCACCGACCCCTTGCATGTCAAGCAAGTGCTCTAACCACTGAGCTACGCGCCTATCGCAGACTTTCTTCGGGGCGACAACGATACAGAACCGAGCTGGGTAATGGCAAGACCGTTATGCCGATTTTGTGGATGCAGCCAGGCCAAGCCCGTGCAGACGCAATTGCCCGATTTCGTCCCGAATTTGTGCAGCCTGCTCAAATTCCAGATCCCGGGCATGCTGGTACATCTGCTTTTCCAGGCCTGCGATCTTTTTCAAAGTGTGCTCTGGTGACAGGCCGGAGTAGTCAGGCGCCGATTCAGCCGCGCGGCGGCCTTTCGACCGGCCTGTGGCGCTATCCCGGGCCCCTTCCATGATTTCCCTCACCTGTTTTGTAATGGTTCGGGGTGTGATGCCGTGTTCTTCATTGAAGGCCAGCTGCTTGTCACGCCTTCTTTCAGTTTCCGCAATCGCCCGGGTCATTGAGCCGGTCATCCGGTCTGCATACATGATGGCTTTGCCGTTGAGATTCCGAGCCGCCCGGCCGGTTGTCTGAATCAGCGAACCTTCGGAACGCAGAAACCCCTCTTTGTCGGCATCCAGAATCGCAACTAATGAGACCTCCGGCAGATCGAGCCCTTCACGAAGCAGGTTGATCCCTACCAGCACATCAAACATGCCCAGACGAAGATCCCGCAGTATCTCGGTACGCTCTACGGTATCAATATCCGAATGCAGGTATCGAACCCTGACACCGTGCTCCTGAAGATAATCGGTCAGATCTTCTGCCATACGTTTCGTGAGCGTGGTAATCAGTACCCGCTCTTCGCACTTTACCCGTGGCCAGATCTCTGACAACACGTCATCCACTTGAGTGGCTGCTGGTCTCACCTCGATGATGGGATCAACCAGACCGGTCGGCCGAACCACCTGCTCGACTACTGCATCAGAATGCTCATACTCAAACTCGCGCGGTGTAGCCGATACATAGACAGTCTGGGGAGAAAGCCCCTCGAACTCATCAAACCGCAACGGCCGGTTATCCAGCGCCGAGGGCAATCGAAAACCGTACTCGACCAGTGTTTCCTTGCGAGAACGATCACCCTTGTACATGCCGCCGAGCTGCGGAACAGTGACATGGCTTTCATCGACAATCATCAATCCGTCGGCCGGCAAATAGTCAAGCAGTGTGGGCGGTGGTTCACCTGCCTTCCTGCCCGACAGATAACGGCTGTAGTTCTCAACACCATTGCAGTACCCCATCTCCTGGATCATTTCCAGATCAAAATTGGTTCGTTGCTCCAGCCGCTGTGCTTCGAGTAATTTTCCGGCACCCCGCAACACTTTCAGATGTACTGCCAGATCGATCTTGATTTCATCCACAGCCCGCAACATGACATCACGAGTGGTGACATAGTGAGACCCGGGGTAAATGGTCAGCCGTGGTACTTTCCTCTCGACGTGCCCCGTCAGTGGGTCGAAATACGATAGTTTCTCGACTTCATCATCAAATAGTTCGATACGCACCGCATCCCGTTCCGATTCTGCGGGAAAGATATCGATCACTTCCCCGTTCACCCGGTAGGTTCCCTGTGACAGCTCGACCGGGTTACGGGTGTATTGCAGTTCGGTCAGCCGGCGCAGGATCTCTCGCTGGTCAATCCGGTCACCCAGTGACAGATGCAGTATCATGCTGAAATAGGCCTCAGGGTCGCCCAGACCGTAAATACATGACACTGTGGAAACAATAATCGTATCCGTTCTCTCCAGGAGTGCCTTGGTCGCCGACAGCCGCATCTGCTCGATATGTGCGTTGACCGTCGCATCCTTCTCTATATAAGTATCGGAAGAAGGAACATAAGCCTCCGGCTGGAAATAGTCGTAGTAGGATACGAAGTACTCGACGCGGTTGTCGGGAAAATATTCTCGCATCTCGCCGTACAACTGCGCGGCCAAAGTCTTGTTCGGGGCGAGTACCAGTGCGGGACGCTGCAACTGCTGGATAACATTCGCAATAGTGAAGGTCTTGCCGGAGCCTGTCACGCCAAGCAAGGTCTGACGAGCCAGCCCGTCACGGAACCCCTGGACCAAACCGCTGATTGCTGCAGGCTGATCACCGGCCGGTTCATAATCTGCTGCGAGTTGAAACCTGTCTTTGGTAGTAGATGCCATGGAATGATCGATAATGATGGTTGACGACGTCTGAATCCCTTAGAATCTCCAACCGCAGTCCGCATCAATCCTGGAGAGGAATATTTCAGTGAGTTTATCAGTTTCCCAGCGTGTACAGCGAGTGAAGATCTCCCCCACCATGGCGGTCACCGCACTGGCAGCTGAATTACGCGCCCAGGGGCGCGATGTCATCGGGCTGGGTGCGGGTGAACCTGATTTTGATACGCCCGAACATATCAGGGCAGCCGCAATTGAAGCGATCCACGCGGGACAGACTCGTTATACAGCGGTTGATGGTATCAAGCCGCTCAAAGAAGCCATCATCGAAAAATTTCGCCGGGATAACCAGCTCGACTATGAACCGGATCAGATTCTGGTCTCCAGCGGCGCCAAACAAACCTGCTATAACCTGTGCAGCGCGGTGTTGAATCCGGGTGATGAAGTCATTATTCCGGCACCCTACTGGGTGTCCTATCCCGATATGGTCAAACTTGCCGACGGGGAACCGGTGATCGTCTCCGCCACCATACAAGATGGCTTCAAGATTACGCCCCGCGCACTTTCCGCCGCGATAACCGGCCGTACGAAGCTGATGATACTGAACTCTCCGTCAAACCCTACCGGGGTTGCCTATTCGGCGGGTGAACTCGCCGCTTTGGGAGAGGTGCTTGCGGAACACCCGGGAATACTGATCGCGACCGATGATATGTATGAACATATCTATTGGGGCGCAGAACCTTTTACCAGTCTGGCGACGGTATGCCCTGACCTGTATCACCGCATCGTTACCATCAATGGTGTCTCGAAATGTTACGCGATGACCGGCTGGCGCATCGGCTATGCCGGCGGGCCGAAAAATATCATTCAGGCAATGAAAAAAATCCAGGGCCAAAGTACATCCAATCCATGCAGCATCTCTCAGGCTGCAGCAGTCGCAGCCCTGACAGGCAACCAGTCTTGTATCGGCGAAAGGAACAAGGCTTTCAAGGAGCGTCACAACTATGTTGTCCGCGCGCTCAATGAAATCTCTGGCGTCAATTGCCTGAGCGGGGACGGGACTTTTTATGCTTTCCCTAATGTCTCAGAGGCCCTGCAGAAAATGGGGATGGCAAACGACACTGCTTTGTCCCAGCACCTGCTAAACGAGGTTGGGGTCGCCCTGGTACCAGGATCTGCGTTCGGCGCACCAGGGTACCTGAGACTGTCATTCGCCTGCGCACTGGACACTCTGAAAGACGCCATTCAACGAATGAAGAAGGTGATGAGCTAGATGGATGGGCAGAGAGCCTATAGCCCTCATGGAGATCTCCTGAACGGTATCCTTGACTTGAATTAAGGCATACCGCAGAATCTCGCCGCCTGTCAAAGGCTCGGGTTTGCCGCATCAACCGGCGCCCGACTGGTATTCCCCGGTAGCTCAGTTGGTAGAGCAGTCGGCTGTTAACCGACTTGTCGCTGGTTCGAGTCCGGCCCGGGGAGCCAATCCAGCCCAATCAGGGCTTGGCGATCGCTTCGTATGAAAACTCACTGGCCAAGGCTGCAGGACTTAGAGCAACAGAAAGTACCGTCAGTACAACAGTGATCCCTGATGCTGCCAGTAGCCCTGTAACTCGTTTCCACATGCGTGGATATTACCCCTTTTTGGGAAAATGGTCTGTCAGCGCCGGTTACTGATGGCACCAGATATAACAACTACCAGCGGAGTTGGACTTTGTCTTCACGATAAACGGTGCAGACTGGGGTGACTGGTTGCCGGCAGTATCATATGCCGCCACTGTATAAGTGTAGGTTGTACCGGCGGTAAGACCAAAGTTGGTATAGCTTGTAGCAGTAGTTGTCGCAATCTGTACGCCATTGCGAAAGACCCTGTATCCAGCGACACCTGATCCGCCGATATCAGTACTGGCACTCCAACCCAGTTTTATAAAGGTCTTGCTACGATTCAGCAATACCAGGCCAGTCGGTGTAGTTGGCGGCGTTGTATCGCTAGAGTCGAAACTAGCGGTAAGCGTCAGGTTAGACGACGGCGCAACTAAACTATGTGTTTGAGGGCTTCCATCTGACCATGAAATAAATTGATATTGAGTGGCATTCAAAGTCTGTGGCGACACCGCATCCACCTGAGTATCAGTTCCTACAATAACGGTCTCGGTGAATGGAGCCACCAGTGTTTTGGGCCCCAATGTCAACATCAGGCCAACTGGCGATGAGTTCATGGTGATGTCAACAGTCTGCGGATCCAGCATGATACTGGTTGTAGCGCTCAATGTAGCCGGCAGTTCTTCAGCACTATAAGAAACGTAGCTGTCTGACATGGACAAGTACTGAGCCCTCATCCACTCCCTGCTGCGAGCCAGTGTGGAAAGACGTACCTCATCAATGGCACCAAGAAAACCACCCCCTCCGGTCGCCGCCTGGCCAATTCGCAATACAGTGGTACCTGCTACCAGCGGGTTCACTGTGCCATCCCCGGTCACATTCACACCATCAACGTAGACCTGCCCTACTCCACCGCCCAGATGAACCGCACCGATCAAATGCCAGTTGGTGTCCAGGTCGATATTGTTTGCACGGATAAAACTACTGCCTCCACCAACTGATGTAACATTATTCACAGCTGGTTTGTATTCCATGTTGTATCCATCAGGTGCGTTCCAGATTGTCTTTTTAGACACAACACGTGGCGCACCTGACAGGTTGGGATCGTCGATCGCAATCCATGCCTCAATGGTCAGCTCACCCGAGATTTGCAGGCTGGGACTATCCGGTACTTCAATGTAGGCGCTGCCATTAAAGTATCTGGCATTGCTCAGTAATCCACTGATGCTCGTACTGCCACCATCAGTGCCATGGTTATTATTCGGACTGGAATCCAGCGTGTCACCATTCAGATGCCAGACTCCAGCATAATCAGCCCACAATGCAGCAGGGTCTTCCGCACCTCCACCTATTTGGGGATTGTCGTAATAAAGGTAGATATAGTCTGTGTTGGCAGCAGCCTGAATAGCCGGTACCTGAACCCAGATATAAGACAAACCAAATGGAATCCATGACTCGATTTCGTACGGTAACAAGTTGCCAAATGCATCAGTGAAGCGAATATCCCTGCCGTCTATAGATGCCTGCGCATAGTCAATGCGGGTAGAGTCAAGGACAACCAATAACGGAAAGTTGATGAGTGTTTCAGTTTGCCCACTGTTATCAATCGTAATCTGGCGGCGTTTTCCCCACGCAGGGTCATACCAATCAGTCGGCGGCAGGTCTTCAGCCGTGAGCTGCAACTCCAGAAATGACGGGTACTCATGGTCAGGAGCGATAATTGATCCACTGGCCACACCCGGCAAAGATGTTACAGGGTGCGTATGACAGTCATTGACAGTCGCGCAATGATGCAAAATAAAGTCCCAGGACATTTGTGCTGCCGGAAGCGCGCCGTTCTGAGGGTCAATTGCCTCACCGGAAAAGTTGATCTGCTGACCAACTGTCCAGGTTGTAGTATCGGCTGGTGCGGTAATCGTAACGACTGGCGGCGTATTGCCAGCAGTAATCACCATACTCGCAATATCGAAAGCCCCCTGGGTATCTTCAACACGTAGTCCTACGCCATGTACGCCTGCCAATGTGTAGGTCCAGCTTACATTCGCAGTTGCGCCATCATCAAAAGCACCGTCGTTGTCCAGATCCCAGCTATACAATAAATTGCTGCCATCTTCAGCATCACTGGAACTGCTGGCGTCGAATTGTACGGTCAGCGGCGCAAGACCATTGGTCTGATCTGCTGCGATAACCGCAACCGGCGGCTGATTCACTGCAAAGTAATCGATACGGAAAAGCTGCCCGCCATCGAAATCAACGTAATACAACTTATCATCCAGCCCCATTTGCAAATCGACGACTCTGCCGGATGCATTGGAAATAAGGGAAAGAATATTGGTCTTGTCAGGATCGCCGTTTTGATCTGTGAACATGGTCCAGACACAGCGGCGAGATGAATCTGCAAAAAATAATGCGCCACCATAACCTGACGGATAATTATTGCCGGTATTAAATGCCAGCCCTGTTACTGATGAACTGCCGGAACCACACAGCTCGCCAGAAACTACCTGCTGAGTGTGGTGATATGCATAATACGAGGATGTGACTATGATGCCTGGCGGGACGTTGTTGTTATAAACGTCCTGACATATATCGCGTGATGCGTAGGCACCCAGTTGCAAGTTCGTGCCATCACCACCTTCGTAGCAAGGCCAGCCAAAGTTGGGAATTATTGATGCCGAGGGAGTAAACACATTGATTTCTTCCCAGTTACCCCAACCAACATCGGCAACCCATATTTCGAATGTACCGGGCCGTTTGGCGATACGGAACGGATTGCGAAGACCAATAGCAACAATAAGATCGTCATCGGTAATACTGTTGTTCACCAGCGGATTGTCCACAGGAGCCTGAACCGTAGCCCCGCTGACATCAACACGCAGCACGGTACCATCCAGGCTGGTTGGATCATTTGGTGTAATAATGTCCAGGCTTCGAAACGAGCCACCTTCGGCGTCTGGCCCGTTATTCGGGCCGCCTATTCCGTCCGGAGCATCGTCACAGGGGTTGATTGGGTTTCCTTTCTGGCCCCAGTCACCGAATCCAAAGCTGGAACCATCACCGGTGCTCACATACAGATAGCCATCTTCACCAAACAGTAAATCACCAACTGAATGGCTGGGATACTGCTGGCACCAGTTGGCTTCGATCAGCGGTACCTCGATGCCTTGCATGCTCACAAGATCAATATCTATTCGTGACAAACGTCCGAATATGACGCACCCGTCATCAGTTGCGCCTGGCGGATTCGGGCAGGGGTCGGCAGTACTCGGGTTCGGTCCACCAGTGCCCCAGCGTGGCCCGGTACCATCTGGAAAAATATCGTGGGCATACAGCACATACACTGCTGAATTCGCCGGGTAATCAGGAGGTATTGCCAGACCGAGAAATCCGCGATCCCAGAAATTATGAACGTACTCACGCAAATCCACGACGAGATCGGGGTTGACATCATTCAGGTCATCGTAGGCCCACAAAAGACCACTTTTCTCTGCGACAAATATTTGCCCGTTGGGTGCAAATCGCACCGCTGTTGGCTGTGTCATCCCGGTGAGTACCGGAGTTTCCTGAAATCCCTGCGGCAAGGTTGCCGCACCGACTTCTCTGATACCGAGCAAAAACAGGTACAGGCAAAATAACAGAGCGATGGTATTTCGGGATACAGGGAAATTCTGCATGGTACGAGCCTCTTTTATTATAGTTATTGGCACATTTTGCAATGATCTACCATACATGATCGACCACCGGGAACGCTTTATCAATTTAACATAATGGAGCCATTACACACTGAAAGTGTGACCTGCGTCCGGTTTCTACAGAGACTGTGGAACGAATCCGGTATCCGGATGCCAGCCTATAACAGAGTGCGCAAATAACGCCGCAATGGAGACTCCAGATCCGGATCCGCCATCGCGAAATCTATCGTTGCCTGCAGAAAACCCAGCTTGTTGCCGCAATCATAGCGCTGTCCTTCAAAACGAAATGCGTAGACCTGTTCCTCGCGTAGCAGATCCGCTATTCCATCAGTGATCTGTATTTCACCACCTGCCCCGGGTTGTGTTTGCTCCAGGCAATCAAAGATCGCAGGCGTCAGCAAATACCGACCCACTACAGCCGACGTAGATGGCGCATTTTCCGGCAAAGGCTTTTCTACAATGCCCTTGAGTACCTGATTATCATCGATATCGACAATACCGTAACGACTGGTGTGTTCCAGTGGCACTTCCTCAACCGCGATCACACTTGCCCCGTGCTGTTGATAGTGGCCGGCCATCTGGGCCAGACATCCGCGCCCGTTTCGAATCAGATCATCCGGCAGATGCACGAAGAAAGGCTCATCGCCCACGGCAGGTCTGGCACACAACACAGCATGCCCCAGACCCAACGGTTCTCCCTGGCGAATATAAACACAGGAAACCCCTTTGGGCAGAATGTCTTTCACCACCTCCAGCAGATCCTGCTTGCCGGACACATCCAATGCCCGTTCCAGTTCAGGGTCACGATCGAAATGATCCTCTATTGCTCTTTTGCCACTGCCAGTGACAAACACCATTCTATTGGCGCCGGCAGCAATCGCCTCCTCCACCGCATACTGAATCAACGGCCTGTCAATGATTGGCAGCATTTCCTTCGGCATCGCTTTGGTTGCCGGTAAAAAACGGGTTCCGCGGCCGGCGACGGGGAAAACGGCAGTGCGAACAGGCTGCTTCATTCATTAGTCCTTTGATGTGATAGAAAATAATGAATGATAGCCAATTTTACCGGCTTCATGCTACCAGGCATGATCGTCGAGCCTTAATATCCAGCAATCAGTGCCGGGTACTTGCCAGGAAACCTGATATCTGATGTTTGCCGTCGATGTCAGAGGCCAGGTGCTGCAGACCCTTGCAGGCGGAGTAAAGCGGACCGCAGGGAGCCATCCGCCAGCAAGGGTCTGCAGTACCTGGCCTCGGGAGCGGACCGCCATTCTGGCATTAGTGCAGGTCTCGCATTAGTTGAACATCGTGCCAATAACCCGGCCACGGACATACAGGATACGCAGGCGGCAGACCTGACTGCCGCCTACGCCTCATCTCTAGCCGATGCTATTCACTTTCCTGCTCAGCGAGGATGTTGCCCTCATTGACCGACAATACATGCTGACCGATTCCCTTAACATTGGTTATTTCTGCAGCACTGCGGAATTTACCGTAGGTATTCCGGTAGTCAACGATTGCCCGCGCCCTCGCAGGCCCAACCCCGTCAAGTTCTTTGGCGATTGTTTCTGCATCGGCGGTATTGATATCGACCGGGCCGGCAAACAACACCAGCGGGCTGATTAGTCCTATTAGTATGGCAAGAAATTTCTGCATTTCAGTCTCCTTTCGCATTCCTCGAATGCCTGTGAATTATTCAGGAGCTGTCATGCTAAAAGACTCTGTTGAGTGAACAAAAGCAGTGAATCCCGTCTGTTTATATCGAAATAACCGGTTCCGCTGGTTGGTTGACATCCGGGTATCGCCAGAATCCCCGGAAACAGCCGATGAACTACCGTGACATTGAGTCAAGCACCAAACGCGCGCTGGGGCGGACAGATTCCCATGTTCGGCACCGGGGACACTGCCACTGCAATAACATGCTCATATATCCGCATTCACCACATTGATAGCCGGGTTCTGCTCTGGCGATACGCCGCAGAGCCTGCCGAACCCGACCCAAGATGCGCAGCCGGTCTTCGGCTGATGAATTCACCAGGCGACTGCTGTCGATCAGGTCGCTCAGCGTCGAATCCTGGGTTACAAAGTCCTCCAGGCACTGTAATGCAACTGCATTGTCGATGTCGGGTTCAATAATCGTGGCCATTGCAATAGCGCGAACTGCCGATGAGTTTTTGCCTAACAAGCCCTGCAGAAAACCGGTAAACCTTTTCTCCAGCCCTGCTTCCCGACAACTTGTCGACATCCTGGGAATCACTTCAATCAGTAACGCAGGATCTTCCCGGGCTACTCTTTCGTATAATTTGAGTGCGCCTCTGAAATCACCCGTATCGTGTGCAAGATCGGCGCCGGCAAGCATGGAACGGACGGTCTCTTTACGGCCTGCCTTTGATTTCCTGAGCATCTGGCGTGCACGAGTGTAGTCCCGCTTTGCTCGCGCCTCCTCAGCCAGCTCACAATAAAAATGCACCACCGGGCTGGAATCAGCAACAGCAGGATCAATTGCTTCGAGTTGTTCATGAATTTCGATCGCTCGTTCCCAATCCTTTGTGATCTCATACAGTCGAACAAGTTTTTGAAGCACTTTCTCACGATGTTCAGGCGATTGACGCAGTTTAAGAAACAGGTCCTCGGCCCGGTCGAGCAGGCCGGCGCTAAGATAATCCTCGGCCAATGAGACCTCTGCATGATCTTTTTGCTCTCTGCTTAAATTGGGGCGCGCCATCAGGTTCTGATGGACACGAATCGCTCGGTCAACCTCGCCGCGTCGACGAAACAGGCTGCCTAGCGCAAAATGCGTTTCCAGGGTTTCATCATCGAGTTCTGTCATCCGGGTGAACACCTCTACAGCACGGTCTGGTTGTTCGCTCAACAGGTAGTTGAGCCCCTTGAGATAATCCGCGCTAAGTTGTCCCGATACCGGTTCCGGTTCCTCTTTTTCTTCACCAAAACGGGCAAAGACATATCCGAGTGCAGCTGCCAGAAACAGTAATCCGGCGAAAAGGAATGCAGATTCAGTCGGCATCTTGAATCGGGAGACTCCGTAGTGAGCGCACCTCTGCTTCTGCCATCCGTAATGCACGACGCAGCTTGCGGCGCTCATTCAACATCCTCAGTAATACAATCCCGGCACACAGCAACCCGAACAGCCATCCGACTCCCAGGGCGAGAGTCAAGGCAATGGGTTTTTGTAATTCAAACTGTGCGAAAGCAAGATCCAGGGTGATCTGCCCGGGGTTAATCGCTGCAAAAATAGCTGCTATCAGCAAAATACTGATTACCAGCAAGGCATAAGTGATGTTGCGCATCATGGTCGAACGCTCCGCGGAGGCAGGGTGGGTTGAAATCAACCCCTATATTATCAGCCGGGTGCGCTCTGTTGCGACTGTGCCTGATCAGGGGCAGATATGAAGTCTGTCCCGGTTTGCTCCTAGTCCTTGACAGGCAGGTGCTTGTTCTGGTCAACCCTCTCCCTCAAATCCTTACCAGGCTTGAAATGGGGGACATGTTTGCCGGCCAGTGCGACCGCTTCACCGGTTTTAGGGTTTCTGCCCATACGCGGTGGCCGATAATGCAGAGAAAAACTGCCAAAACCGCGAATTTCGATTCGCTGGCCGGAAGCCAGCGAATCGCTCATTAATTCCAACAGGTGCTTCACCGCCAGCTCAACATCTTTTGCAGGCAGGTGCTTTTGCTTTCTAGCAATGACCTCGATCAACTCGGACTTTGTCATAGCCAAACCACTGCTCCCCTTTTTAACTGCATAATACCATTAAGTGTCGCTGCCACCGGAAGAAATCTGTTCTTTGAGCAGGTCTCCCAATGTTGTGCCTCGACCCGATGTAGTCGTTTCCGACTGGTAGTCCTCAATCGCCTGAGCCTCTTCGTGGGCTTCCTTGGCCTTGATAGAGAGCGAGACAACCCTTGTCTTGCGATCCAGGCCAATAAAGCGCGCTTCTACCTCTTCACCCGCCTTGAGTACAGTTCGGGCATCTTCAACACGTTCCCGCGATAATTCGCTGGCCCGCAATTGACCTTGAATCCCGTTACCAAGATCAATTACTGCACCACGTGCATCAACCTCGGAAATAACGCCTTTAACGATCGATCCTTTCGGGTGATCAGCAAGAAACAGAGAATAGGGATCCTGATCAAGCTGCTTGATACCCAAAGAAATACGCTCGCGCTCGGGATCAATGGCCAACACGACCGCTTCAACTTCCTCGCCTTTTTTGTACTTGTGAACGGCTTCTTCGCCCGGAATATCCCAGGAGATATCCGAAAGATGAACCAGGCCATCTATATCACCCGGCAGGCCGATAAAAATGCCGAAGTCCGTGATTGACCTGATGTTGCCGGTGACTTTGTCATTCTTCGCAAATGAAGTGGCAAACTCAGCCCATGGATTGGCGATACACTGCTTGATACCCAAAGAGATGCGGCGGCGTTCCTCGTCAATCTCGAGCACCATCACACCAACTTCTTCGCCAATCTGCACAACCTTGGCAGGACTGACATTCTTGTTGGTCCAGTCCATCTCTGAAACGTGAACCAGGCCTTCAACACCCTCTTCGATTTCCACAAAACAACCGTAGTCAGCAATATTGGTTACCTTGCCGAACAGTCTTGTGTTTTGCGGGTAGCGGCGAGCAATAGCCTGCCATGGATCAGAGCCCAGTTGTTTGATACCCAATGACACGCGGCTTTTCTCACGATCAAACCTGAGAATTTTTACATCGATCTCATCACCCACAGTGACTACTTCAGACGGATGCTTGACCCGCTTCCAGGCCATATCAGTGATATGCAACAAGCCGTCTATGCCACCCAAATCCACGAAAGCGCCATAGTCGGTCAGGTTCTTGACAATGCCCTTGACGGTAGCACCTTCTTGTAACGACTCAAGCAGTGCTTCACGCTCTGCACTGTATTCTTCCTCGACCACGGCACGCCGGGAAACGACGACATTATTACGCCGCTGATCCAGCTTGATGACCTTGAATTCCAGCTTTTTGCCTTCCAGGTAAGAGGGATCCCGGACTGGTCGAACATCCACCAGGGAACCGGGCAGGAAGGCGCGTACGAAATCAATATCAACGGTGAAGCCACCTTTGACTCGACCGTTAATGATACCGGTAATGACTTTGCTGTTCTCGAAAGCATCATCCAGATACTCCCAGGTACGTGCCCGCTTGGCGCGTTCGCGAGACAACTTGGTTTCACCAAAGCCGTCTTCTACGGCATCCAGCGCAACTTCTACATTATCTCCAACAACTACTTCCAGTTCACCTTGATCATCGCGAAACTGGCTGGCCGGAATAACGGCCTCGGACTTGAGCCCTGCACTGACTACAACAACTTCGTTGGAAACCGATACGACAAGACCGGTCAGTATGGTACCCGGTTTGATTCTCTGGTTGGCAAGGCTCTCTTCAAATAATTCAGCAAAACTTTCAGTCATTACAAAAACACCCGCCAGTTGGCGGCCTAGGTCAATCGCCCCTGAATGTACGATGGGTACTATCAGATCGCGGTTACAAAACCCGGCATACGTCTAACATGTATGCCAGCCGATTAATCAGCAGCCTGCCCAGGCCAGGTATCACTTGCCCAATCAAGTACGGTTGAAACAACCTTCTCGATACTCAGACCAGTAGTATCAAACACCTTTGCATCACTGCAGGCTCGCAACGGAGCTACAGGCCTTTCCGAATCTCGCTTGTCCCGATCAGCCATGTCCCTGCGAAGGGTGCGCAGGCTAACACTAATCCCCTTCTCATTCAACTGCTTATAGCGCCTGCCCGCACGTTCATCGACGCTGGCTGTGAGAAAGATTTTAAGCCCTGCATCTGGGAAAATAACCGATCCCATATCACGTCCATCTGCAACCAGTCCGGGCAATTGCTGAAACCGGCGTTGGCGCTCAGTCAATGCAGCACGAACAGCACCCAATACAGCTACCCTGGATGCGGCTACACCGCATGCCTCCGAACGAATCTCAGCAGTTACATCTACATCCTGCAGCCAGATCCGTTCCTCACCGGCGGCTGTATCGAACCGCACATCCAGGCTTTGAGCCAGTGCAGCGATTGCCGCCTCATCTGCCAGATCAATGCTCTCCTGCCGGACTTGCAGCGCAACCACTCGATACAAGGCCCCACTGTCCAGCAAATGCCAGCCCAGGATCCGGGCGACTTCCCTGCTGATAGTTCCTTTTCCGGACCCACCCGGGCCGTCGATGGCAATAACTGGAATCAAACTCACGACTGACCACCCGCTGCAATCTGCTCAACTGCCATTCCGATATTCTTCGCCTGCTGGCTGAATCCCGGAAATGAAGTCGCTACATTGGCGGTGTCCTGAATATGTATCGGTTCTTTTGCTGCAATCGATGCAACGGCAAACGCCATCGCGACGCGGTGGTCACCAAAGCTATCGACCATTCCACCCGTTAACTGCCCGCCAGTAATTCTGGCGCCATCGGGGCGCTCATCTGCGTCGATGCCCAGGGTTTGCAGCCCCCTGATCATTGCCCCAATCCGGTCACTTTCCTTGTGGCGGAGCTCTTCTGCGCCCGACACGATGGTCTCACCCTCGGCCAGAGCAGCAAGAATAAAAACCAGTGGAAACTCATCAATTGCCAATGAGACAAGTTCAGCGGGTAAACTCATACCGTGCAACTGGCTCGGGCGTATCCGTAATTGCCCCACAGGCTCCGCGACACGCTGTTCATCAACGGCAGTTCGTACGGACACATCGATATCGGCCCCCATCAGTTGCAAAATTCGCAAAAAACCGGTGCGAGTGGGATTTAACCCCACTCCTTCAATAATCAACTCCCCCTTGCGGGCAATCAGTGCAGCAGCGATAAAAAAAGCTGCTGAAGAAAAATCGCCGGGAACATTCACCATCCTGGCGGACAATTGCCCGCCAGGATGCAATGTCACCCGTCCATCTTGCCGACTGAGCTTCCAGCCAAACTGCCCGAGCATACGCTCCGTGTGGTCACGGCTTATTCCCGGTTCCGTGACGCTGGTTTCACCTTGAGCGTATAACCCGGCGAGTAATACGGCAGACTTTACCTGCGCACTTGCTGTCGGCGACTGATAATGAATACCCTGCAACGATGCGCCGCCTGTGATAACCAGCGGCGGACAACCATCTGTAGTCAAAACCCGGGCACCCATGAGCCGCAACGGTACGGCTACACGTTCCATCGGCCGGATGTTTAGTGATGCATCTCCGGTCAGCTCGGAGTCAAAGGACTGGGCTGCGAGCAAGCCGGCCATCAGCCGCATCCCCGTACCGGAATTACCCATATCCAGCGCGCCCGAGGGAGCCTTTAATCCATGCAGCCCGACACCTTCCACTGTTACCGAATCGCCGCTGTGCTGGCGAATATTCACACCCATCGACTTCAATGCCGCCATGGTTGCCAGGCAATCCTCGCCCGACAGGAATCCGCTGATTTCAGTGCTGCCCTCAGCGAGGGCAGCACACATCAGTGCCCGGTGAGAGATCGACTTGTCCCCCGGTACTTTGATTCGCCCATTGATACTGTCTACTGGAGAACAGACTAGTGATTCTGTCATGTGCGGCATTCGGGGCTCAATCTGATTCGACAATACTGGTCAATGCCGCCATCAAACGCTTGTTCTGGTCGTTCGTTCCGACTGTGATACGCAAATGATGAGGCAATCCGTAGTTTGCCACCGGCCTGACAATGACACCGGCACGAAGCAGAGCCTCGTAATAAGGTGCTGCATCCCTGCCCATATCAACCAGTAAAAAATTGCCCACTGATGGAATGACAGTGAAACCAAGGTCTTCCATACCCTGAGCAAGCAGTCGCAGTCCGTTTGCATTGACTGTGCGTGAGCTTGCTACATGGTCAGGATCATCCAGAGCTGCGATCGCCGCAACCTGTGCCAGGCTATTGACGTTAAAAGGTTGTCGAACCCTGTTCAACAGTGCTGCAATATCCTGATGGCTTACCGAGTAACCGACGCGTAAACCAGCCAGCCCGTATATCTTGGAGAAAGTTCGGGTTACCACCAGGTTGGGAAACCGGTTAACCCATTCCACGGCATCCGGGTAATCGGGTTCCTCGACATATTCATTGTAGGCTTCGTCAATTACAATGATGACATCCTCCGAAACACTATCGATGAACTGCTCAAGCTCGGTAGATGCCAGCCAGGTTCCGGTCGGGTTATTCGGATTGGCAATAAAAATTATTCTGGTCTTTTCGGACACCAGCGCCCTCATCGCATCAAGATCGTGACCGTATGCTTTTGCATGCCCGGCCGGGTAGACGGCCGCAACTTTGCAGGTCGCGCCCACAGCCTGAACAGCGAGTTGATAAACCACGAAGGCGTACTGCGAGACAACTGCCTCCGAATCAGCTGTCAGAAACGTTTCTGCCAGCAGCACCAGCACATCATTGGATCCGTTCCCAAGCGTGATGCAGCCCGGTTCAATCCCCAGCTTGCTTGCCAATGCCTGCTTCAGATGAAAACCGCCGCCATCCGGATAGAGCGAAAGCTCAGACTGTGCGGCCGTTATTGCCCGAATCGCCGACTGAGGTGGCCCCAGCGGATTTTCATTGGATGCCAGTTTAATGGAGTTGCGAATGCCATACTCGCGCTCCAGTTCATCGATGGGTTTACCGGGAACATAAGGGCTCAACCCCCGGATGCCCTCTGCAGCCAGTCTTAAAAAACGATTTTCCATTGCCATGGGTACACTATAGAATCGCTTTCGGGTAAGAGCCCAACACTCGAAACAAATCAGCCATTGGTTTTAATTGTGCAAGTGCCGCGGCAACATTCTCATCATCGGCATGCCCGTCAATATCGACAAAAAACACATAGTGCCAGTTGCGGCGGCGCGACGGACGGGATTCAATACGGGTCAGGTTGACACCATGTTCTGCCAGGGGTCCAAGCAGACTGTATAAAGCCCCGGAATCACCCGTGTCCCTGGTTGAAATAAGCAAACTGGTCTTGTCGTCACCACTCGCAGGAAAAAGGTCGCGGCCAATTACCAGAAAACGAGTGGTATTATCCGGCCGGTCTTCGATATCAGCCACCAATGTTTGCAGACCATATACCTCGGCTGCCGCATCACCCGCGATTGCTGCTGTTCCTGATTCGTCACGCGCCCTTCTTGCGCCTTCTGCATTACTGCTGACCTCAACCAGCTCGGTGTCTGGCAGATACTCTTTTAGCCAACCACGGCACTGTGCCAATGACTGAGGGTGAGTACAGATACGGACAATGTTTTCCAGATTACCGGTATTTCCGAGCAGGTGCTGTCGTATTCGCAACTCCAGCTCACCGCATATTTTCAAAGGTGAGTTCAGGAACAAGTCCAGCGTATGATTGACGGCACCTTCTGTTGAGTTTTCTATCGGGACAACACCAAAATCTGCGGCACCGGATTCGACTTCATGAAAAACCTCGTCAATAGTACCCAATGAAAGAGCCCGAACCGAGTGACCGAAATGCTTGAACACTGCAGTCTGAGTGAAGGTGCCCTCTGGTCCGAGATATCCGATTTTCAGCGGTTCCTCCTGGGCAAGGCAGGCGGACATGATTTCACGAAACAACCGAACTATTTCTTCATCACTCAAAGGACCGGAATTGCGTTCCACAATACTGCGTAACACCTGTGCTTCACGCTCAGGGCGGTAAAAATCAACGGCCGTGAGTTCGATCCCCTTGGTCACGGCAACCTGCTGAGCCACTTTTGCGCGCTCGCTGATCAGCGCCTGAATTTTCGTATCGACCGCATCAATCTGCTGCCGCAAAGCATCCAGATCAGTACCGGACCCCTCTCCCGCGGGCTTTTTCTGGTCACTCATCAGCACAACCCCTTGACGTTAAGGTTTCCCGAGATTACGAACCCGCAACACGCCTTCAATTGAACGGATCGCGCTGATTGTCTCATCCGGGACTGCGCCATCCAGATCCACAATCGTATAAGCAAGGTCGCCTCGGGACTTATTGAGCAAATCATCAATATTCAAACCAGCATCCGCCAGGCATGTTGAAATCTGGCCGACCATATTCGGGACATTGGCATTCACCACGGTAACCCGGTGAGCATCAACGCGCGGCATGTCAGCTTCGGGAAAATTGACTGAGTGACGAATCAGCCCGTTCTCAAGGTAGTTCTTCATGTTTTCCGCTACCATCACCGCACAGTTTGCCTCAGCCTCGTGAGTGGAGGCACCAAGATGCGGTAGCGCGATGACCTTGTCGTGACCTATCAATTCCCTGTTCGGAAAATCAGTCACATAGCCGCCCAATTTGCCGCTGTCCAGAGCTTTCAGCACTGCGGCTTCATCCACGATTTCGCCCCGCGCAAAATTCAGAATTACGGCACCGTGCGATAACAGGCCGACCCGTCGTTCATCTATAAGGTTGCGGGTCGTATCGATCAAGGGAACATGCGCTGTCAGCATATCCGCACCACGCAACAAGGCATCAATGCTGCTTGCCTGTTCGACACCGGATGACAGTTGCCATGCGCGTTCGACTGTCATCTGCGGATCGTAGCCGATCACTTTCATGCCCATCGCCAATGCAGCGTTGGCGACCTGAACACCGATTGCGCCCAGGCCAATAACACCCAGTGTACGACCCGGTAATTCGTAACCGACAAACTGTTTCTTGCCGGCTTCAACGGCTTTTTTCAGTGCTTCGCCTTCACTATCGAGCTCCTGAACATAGCGCCATGCCGGGCAGAGGTTCCTCGCAACCAGTAACATTCCACCGATCACCAGTTCCTTGACAGCATTTGCGTTCGCGCCAGGCGCGTTGAAAACAGGGATACCCCGCTGGGAAAGTGCATCAACCGGAATGTTATTCACTCCGGCGCCGGCACGTGCTACCGCCGCTACAGACGCGGGGATATCCATGTCGTGCATATTATATGAGCGGAGCAATATCGCTGTGGGATCGCTGTATTCTGAACCTACCTGGTACCGGTCAGCGGGCAATCGATCCAGCCCTTGTTGGGAGATATTATTCAAGGTCAATACGTTGTACATGGGATTGGTACTCTAGTGACATGGGTTCGGGCGTTGTGCCTCAACTGTGCTGTCGAGCAAACTCACCCATAAAATCAATCAATGCTGAAACGCCCTCCTCGGGCATAGCATTATAGATACTGGCGCGCATTCCACCGACTGAGCGGTGCCCCTTCAGATTTTGCAGCCCGGCCTGTACTGCCTGCTCCAGAAAATCAGCATCCAGTTCTGGCCTGGCAAGAGTGAAAGGAATATTCATCCATGACCGATATGCAGGCGCTACCGGATTTGCGTAGAAATCCGATTCATCAATCGCGTGATACAAGCGGTCAGCTTTACGCTGGTTGACCTCACCCATTTTTGCAACGCCACCCTGCCGTTTCAACCATTCAAAAACCAAACCGGCGATATACCAGCCAAAAGTAGGTGGCGTATTGATCATCGATCCGGATGCAGCAAACGTGGAATAACGCAAAATGGAAGGCACCGAGTCTTCGACGCGCTCCATCAGGTCACGCCTGACAATGACCAGGGTCAGCCCGGCCGGCCCGATGTTTTTCTGGGCACCTGCGTAGATTAATCCAAAACGGCTGATATCAATCGGCCGTGACAATATTGTTGACGACATATCAGCCACAACCGGGACATCACCTGCATCAGGCACTTCATGAATCTCCACACCACCGATGGTTTCATTGGGTGTGTAATGCAAATAAGCAGCATCAGGGCTGTACTGCCAGGTACTGCGCTCGGGAACATCGGTGTAACCGGAGGCAGCGGCATCTGCGACGATGTTAACCTCACGAAGAATGCCCGCCTCCTTTAGCGCTTTTTTAGACCAACTGCCGGTAGAAAGGTAGTCGACCGTCTGGCCCGCTACGGAAAGATTCATGGGCACCATCGCAAACTGAAGGGTTGCTCCACCCTGCAGAAACAGCACTGCGTAATCTTCGGAAATCCCCAGCAGCTCCCGCAGATCAGCTTCCGCCTGCTCGGCAACCGCCAGGAAAGCTTTGCTGCGATGACTGATCTCCATCACCGACATACCACATGCATGCCAGTCAGGCAGATCTGTTCTTACTTGTTCGAGAACTTCCAGTGGCAGGGTTGCCGGACCGGGGCTGAAATTGAATACGCGTGACATCTTCCAGTGTTCCTTAATCTTCCTCGTTAATTGAAACAATACGGTCGAGTCCTACCAATCGCTCTCCGTCGGCGAGACGAATCAATCGGACACCCTGTGTGTTGCGACTCAGCACAGAGATACCTTCTATTGGCGTACGCACCAGAGTGCCTCTGGAGCTGATCATCATGACCTCATCGTCATCGTCGACCAGCACAGCACCTACCATGTTGCCATTTCGGGCTGATGTCTGTACAGCAATGACGCCCTGGCCGCCGCGGTTGTGAGCCGGAAAATCGTCGACGGGAGTTCGTTTGCCGAATCCGTTCTCGGTAGCAATCAGAATCGTGCCGTGATCCTCTATCACCAGGGAAATGACTTCCTGGCCAGGGCCCAATCGGATACCCCTGACACCTGCAGCTGTCCGTCCCATCGGGCGAACCTGGGATTCATGGAAACGGGCTGCCTTGCCGGAACTGGCAAACAGCAGAATATCCCGGTCACCGTTGGTAATGGCCACGTCAACCAGACGATCCCCATCACGCAATTCCAATGCCCGGATGCCGTTGGTGCGTGGTCTTGAAAAAGCTTCCAGGCTGGTTTTCTTGACTGTTCCGCTACTGGTCACCATGAATACGTAGCTGTCAGCATCAAAACTCTTGACCGCCTGAACTGCATTGATCCGCTCATCAGCTTCCAGTGGCAACAGGTTTACCATTGGCCGTCCCCGCGCGCCTCTACTGGCTCGCGGCACCTTGTAGACCTTCAGCCAGAACACCTTGCCCTTGCTGGAAAAGCACAGCAACGAGTCATGAGTATTCGCTACAAACAACTTATCGATGAAATCTTCGCCTTTTACCTTGGCAGCGGCCCTGCCGCGTCCACCACGACGTTGCGCCTGATAGGAATCCAGACTTTGTGACTTGGCATAACCGCCATGGGATAGCGTGACGACTACGTCTTCTTCGGGAATCAAATCTTCGGTGGTCAGGCTGGAATAGTCTTCACAAATTTCTGTTCGACGATCGTCAGCGTAGCGCTCACGGATGTCGGTCAGCTCTTCGCGAATCACGCGAATCAGTTCATCAGGATCTGCAAGAATCTCAGATAATACATTAATTTTATCTAATAATTCTTTGTATTCACTTAATATTTTCTCATGCTCAAGTCCGGTCAATCGGTGCAGGCGCAGATCAAGGATTGCCTGGGCCTGCTGCGGTGAAAGTCGATAGTAACCACCGTCAAGGCCATATTCCTTATCAAGATCATCAGGCCGCGTACTCACAGCACCTGCCTGCTCAAGCATCTGCGTGACTGATCCCTGCGGCCAGGTTCTGCTGACCAGGGCAACGCGGGCTGCTGCAGGTGATTCCGAACCCTTTATCAGCGCAATCACCTCGTCGATATTCGCCAGTGCCACAGCCTGCCCTTCCAGCACATGGGCGCGCTCCCTCGCCTTGCGCAGCTCATAGATCGACCGCCGGGTAACGACTTCTCGGCGATGCTTGATGAAGGCATCAAGGATCTCCTTCAGCCCTAATAGCCGGGGCTCTCCACCACGCAACGCGACCATGTTGATACCAAACACGCTTTCCATAGCGGTTTGCTTGTAGAGGTTATTCAGCACGACATCCGGCAGTTCGCCACGACGTAACTCGATCACAATACGCATGCCGTCCTTGTCGGACTCATCACGCAGCTCGGTAATCCCTTCGATTTTCTTTTCGCGTACCAGTTCGGCGATTTTTTCGATCAATCGGGCCTTGTTCACCTGGAAGGGTAATTCGGTGACGATGATGGCCTCTTTGCCGCGCTCATCGACCGGCTCGGTGGCTGTTCGGGCACGAGTATAGACTTTGCCCCGCCCTGTCTTATAGGCTGAGAATATGCCCTGAGTACCGTTGATAATGCCGGCGGTCGGAAAATCCGGGCCCGGCATGATGGCCATCAGATCGATAACGGAAATATCCGGATCGGTAATCACCGCCAGAGTCGCATCAATCACCTCGCCGAGATTGTGCGGCGGAATATTGGTGGCCATACCTACGGCAATACCCGATGAGCCATTAACAAGCAGATTCGGGACCCGGGTCGGCAATACTTCCGGTTCATGCTCCGAGCCGTCGTAGTTAGCGAGAAAATTGACTGTTTCCTTGTCAAGATCCGCCAGTAGCTCACCCGCCATGCGGGTCATGCGCACTTCGGTATAACGCATGGCAGCCGGGGAATCGCCGTCAACCGAGCCAAAGTTGCCCTGGCCATCTACCAGCAGGTAGCGCATGGAAAATGGCTGAGCCATCCGGACGATGGTGTCATACACCGCCGTATCGCCGTGCGGGTGATATTTACCGATGACATCACCGACCACACGCGCAGATTTCTTGTAGGGCTTGCCGTAGTCGTTGCCCAGCTCTCGCATGGCATGCAATACCCGGCGGTGGACGGGTTTCAGGCCATCCCGAACATCGGGCAACGCCCGGCCTACGATCACGCTCATCGCATAATCGAGATATGACTGCCGCATCTCGTCTTCGAGATTGACAGGCAATACTTGTTTGGCCACTTCTACCATAGGTGGTTAGGGTCTTTCATGAGGTATCTGAGCGGGAAAACCGAGCCTGATGAATATCTTTCCCGAATATCCGTACGAGCATCTCCGCAATTTTGTCCAGGGAAAATCCTGCAGTTTTTTTACAATGTTTGAGGCCGATCAACGGGTGAAAAACAAGCGGGTATTCTAACACATAGAGATCAGGCATTATCCGATCTCCATGGAACAAATTGACCTGATTATTGCTGCTCGCTGGATACTTCCCGTTGAACCGGAAAATGCCACTTTGGATCACCACGCACTCGTGGTGCATGAGGGTGTGATCCGAGCCATTCTGCCTGCTGAAGAAGCGTCGGAAAAATATACAGCGACGACCCGTATCGACCGGCCTGACCATGTGCTGATTCCCGGACTGGTCAACGCCCACACCCATTCTGCGATGAGTCTTTTCCGGGGCATGGCTGACGACTTGCCGCTGGCAGAGTGGCTGGAGCAACATATATGGCCTGCTGAAGGCCGCTGGGCCAGCAACCAGTTCGTGCGTGACGGAGCTGAATTGGCAATACTCGAAATGCTCCAGGGCGGCACAACCTGTTTCAACGATATGTATTTTTTCCCGGATACGGTCGCGGGACTCGCGGTGGAGTACGGAATGCGCATATCTGCCGGCATGATCGTGATCGAGCATCCAACGGTCTGGGCACAAGAACCATCGGAATACCTCAGCAAGGGCCTGGCCATTCATGACCAATACCAGGATCACTCCCTGGTACGAACCTGCTTCGCCCCCCACGCGCCCTACACGGTCAGTGATGAAACATTGAACCGTATTCGCGTACTTTCCGATGAACTGGACGTACCCATACATATGCATGTCCACGAAACAGCGTATGAAATCGAAATGAGCATGAAGGAACATGGCTGCCGGCCACTGGATCGGCTGGATCGACTCGGGCTGATCAATCCGCAATTGATGGCAGTCCATATGACCCAATTGGATGATGGGGAAATTCAGTTGCTGGCAGATCGCGGTGCGCACGTCATTCACTGCCCGGAATCAAATATGAAACTCGCCAGCGGGCATTGTCCGGTAACAGCTTTGCTGGCAGCCGGTGTCAATGTTGCATTGGGCACCGACAGTGCAGCCAGTAATAATGACCTCGATATGTTCGGTGAGATGCGCACTGCTGCGCTATTGGCAAAGTCTGTTACCGGCGATGCCACGGCTGTTCCTGCGAACGCCGCACTGGCAATGGCGACGATTAATGGTGCCCGCGCACTGGGTCGGGCAAAGGAAACAGGGTCGCTGGTAGCAGGTAAACTGGCTGATATAGTATGTGTTGATCTGAACAAGCCCGCCTGTCAGCCGGTACATCATCCCGCCTCCCAGCTGGTCTATTCGGCCAGCCGGGATCAGGTCACCGATGTCTGGATCGGTGGCAGACAGATCGTTGCACAGGGCAAAGTGACAACCGGTGATGAAGCTGAGGTACTGGAACGCGCTGCCGCATGGCATCGGCGGCTGGCTGACGATGAATAGTCCTCCCAACATCGACCACGAGGAAGTTCGGAAATTTAACGAACTTGCCGACAAATGGTGGGATCCGGAAGGAGCATTCAAGCCACTTCACCAGATGAACCCGCTCCGGCTCGACTACGTCGATGGCGCGGTTTCACTCCATGGCAAGAAATGCCTGGATATCGGATGTGGCGGTGGCCTGTTTACCGAAGCCATGGCAACAAAGGGTGCGGAAGTAACGGGTATCGATCTCGCTGCCGCATCACTGGAGGCGGCGCGAAAGCATCTCGAAACCTCCTCGGCAGGATCAATTCGCTATCTTGAAGTCTCGGCCGAGCAGCTCGCCAATGATGAGCCAAGCAGTTTTGATGTTGTGACCTGCCTTGAAGTCCTGGAGCATGTTCCTGACCCTGCCCGGATGGTGGCCGACTGTGCGCGACTGGTCGAACCGGGTGGCGATGTGATCTTTTCAACCATTAACCGCAATCTGAAAGCCTTCGCAATGGCAATCGCAGGTGCAGAATACCTGCTGGGGCTGGTTCCGAAAGGAACCCATGAATATGAAAAACTGATCAAGCCTTCAGAACTGGATCTGTGGGGCTCAAATGCAGATCTGGAACTGACCGGACTCGCCGGACTGCACTACAATCCATTGACCGGTAATTTCAGCCTCGGCGGAAATGTTGATGTCAACTATTTTGCTCATTTCAAAGCACGGTAATTGGGTATGGTACTTTTCGATCTCGACGGCACATTGCTGGATACCGCTCCCGATATGGTGGCCTCACTGAATCAACTGTGCGATGAAGAAGATCAACCGGTGCTGTCCTATGATCTGGCACGATCCCATGTCTCCAATGGGTCTTTAGGCCTGTTGAATGTCGCCTTTGGTGACCGCCAACAGGAACAGTTTCCCCGTCTGCAAAAGCGGTTTCTGGCTATTTATGAATCCCGGCTCTGTGAAGCAACCGTGTTGTTTCCCGGCATGCAGGCGTTACTTGATGCGCTGGACAAGGCAGCTTTGTCTTGGGGTGTGGTCACCAACAAGCCCGCATATCTGACTGAACCTCTGCTCGATGCTTTGAAGTTACTGGAAGGATGCGCGGTTGTGGTAAGTGGCGATACGCTGCCGGTACGAAAACCGCATCCGGAACCAATTCTCCATGCGCTGGAAAAAACAGGTGTTACAGCGGATCAATCAGTCTATGTGGGCGATGCTGCCAGGGACATTCAATCGGGCACGGCCGCCGGAGTTGCCACGGTTGCCGCTACCTATGGCTATATCCAGCCGGGCGACAATCCTGCAGACTGGAATGCCGACTACTCTATCGATCATCCCGGCGAACTGCCACCAATCCTGGCAAAATGCGGGCTGATCATCCCGGATCAATGTCATGAATAACCTCGAGCTCATCAAGCTGGTAATTGTTGCCGGCCTTGGAATATTGGCCGGTATCGCTGTGCATTATCTCTTGTTGCGCCGTGGATCTGATGATGAGGCAAATACGGGCAAGGAAATCGAAAAGACAGTCCGCGATGAATTTCGATTGAGCCGGGAACACTCAGCCAAAGAAGCCCGAAGTCTTCGTGAAGAAGTGGCAACTGCGCAGAAAGCCTCCGGCGAAACCATCATCAGTACTATCGGTCAAATGCAAAAGGCGCAGCAATCAGGCCTGGATGCTGTCGAGAAACGAGTCAAGGTACTGGTGGATTCAAACGAAGCCCGCCTCGACAAGCTGCGCGAGACCATCGACGAAAAAATGAAAGTGCTGCAAGCGAGCAACGAGAAAAAACTCGACCAGATGCGACAGACCGTGGATGAAAAACTGCAGAGCACTCTGGAAAAACGGCTGGGAGAATCATTCAAACAGGTGAGCGAGCGGCTTGAAGCCGTACAGCGTGGACTGGGAGAAATGAAAACTCTCGCTGCAGGCGTTGGTGACCTGCAGCGTGTGCTAACCAATGTCAAGACTCGTGGTACCTGGGGAGAAGTTCAACTCGGGGCATTGCTCGAACAAATACTGACAGCGGATCAGTTCCAGAAAGACGTGCAAACCAAACACGACTCCCGTGAAACCGTAGAGTATGCGATCAAGCTTCCCGGGCCTGATGACAATCCGGATTCGCCTGTATGGCTGCCAGTCGATTCGAAGTTTCCACAGGAAGACTACCAAAGGCTGATCGAAGCATCCGAGTCGGCTGATGCTGAAGCGGTCAACCAGAATCAGGCAGCGTTGATTCGCGCCATCAGGAAATCCGCCAAGGATATTTCAACCAAGTACCTTGACCCGCCCCACACGACTGATTTCGGGATCATGTTTTTGCCAACCGAGGGTTTGTACTCGGAAATAGCGCGGCAACCCGGACTGCTGGAACAACTGCAGCATGATTACCGAATCGTTGTGGCCGGGCCTTCGAATATTTCTGCTTTTCTCAATGCCCTTCGAATGGGCTTTAGAACCCTGGCTATCGAGCAGCGATCCAGTGAGGTCTGGGGCATTCTGGCAGCGGTCAAAACCGAGTTTGGGAAATTTGGCCATGTGCTCGGCAAGGTGAAGCGGCAACTTGACACCGCCTCGCATACGATAGAGCTTACTACTGTCCGAACCAGGGCTATGGAACGGAAACTGCGCAAGGTTGAGGAACTGCCGACAGATGATTCGTCAGAACTTCTGGGCATTGACGAAACAGAACAGGACGACACGGACTCAGATGAAGAATGAATAGTATTGATCACAAAAAGTATCAGGCCATACCCGATATGCTCAGGGATCGCGTCATTCTGGTGACCGGTGCTGGAGACGGCATTGGCCGTGCCTGTGCAAAAAGTTTTGCCCAGTACGGTGCGACCGTCATACTGCTGGGACGCACAGTCAGCAAGCTGGAAGCATTACACGACGAAATACTGGAAGCCGGCCTCGCACAGCCTGGCATTGTGCCGATGGATCTATTGAAGGCTATGGCACCGGAGTACCTCGAACTGAAGGACAGCCTGGAGAAAGAGTACGGATGCCTGCACGGGCTGTTGCACAATGCCTCGATACTGGGCGAGCGATCGCCCATCGAGCAGCAGAATATCGGTACCTGGCATGAGGTCATGCACGTTAACCTGACTGCGCCATTTGTGCTGACACAGACCCTGTTCCCGTTGCTGCGGGATTCCGGGGATGCATCCGTAGTGTTCACCTCCAGCGGTGTCGGACGCAAGGGGCGCGCGTTCTGGGGTGCGTATGCAGTATCAAAGTTCGGTACCGAAGGCTTGTCCCAGGTGCTGGCTGATGAAACCAGTGAAGCAGGAAAAATCAGGGTGAACTGTATTAACCCTGGAAAAACCAGAACAAAGATGCGGCGTACTGCTTACCCGGCCGAAGATGTGAACACTTTATTGACGCCGGAAGACATTATGGCACCCTATTTGTATTTGATGGGGCCTGATAGCCATGGGGTGACCGGGCAGAGTATTGACTGCCAGTAACTGCAGCCTGATCCCTATTCGATTTACCTTAGAGTGCTTTCGAAAATTAACCGGCCGATATCGATCTGATACCGGCCGGTACACCCATACGTCAGAACCAGATGACAATGCCTGTTGATTGAAACAGGCTTCGTGTCAGGGTCCTGTCAACGAAGCCATCGGCATCCAGATCGTCCTCAGTAAGAATATTATTGCCGTTGGTATCGAAGGAGAATACGGTCTCGGCATTCGGATTACCATCGGCATCAGAGTCAAACGATCTTGTCAGCCGATTGCCTGCTGTATCATATGTGAAATGCTCGATGGTATTGAGGTTACCGTCACCATCCGTATCCCTGTCGATTCTCGTACGGTTTCCATCGGCATCATAGACCGAGAAAGTATGGAGCGTCAGATCACCATTGGCATCAAAATGCTCGAACGTTAACTGACGGTTATTGCTGTCATAGGTCCTGACACGGGCAAAGTCCGGATTGCCATCACCATCGCTATCTCGCTCGAATCGCAGCTCCTGACCAATACTGTTCACTATCGTGTCCTCAACATAGTCGATGTTCCCATCCGCATTAACATCCCGTGTTTCCCGGGTTTTCTTGTTTCCTGTGTTATAGGTACGGGTATAGATTTCATCTGCGGTGTCGTCGAGATCAATATCTGATTCACGGGTAATCCAGTTTCCGTTGGCATCAAAGGTAAAGGTTTCGACCCGGTCGTAGTTCCCGTCACCATCATCATCAAACTCATGCCGCGCAAGATTGCCATCACTGTCAGGGACAAACACAGTGACCGTCTGCCATGCCGGTTGTGTATTCATGACTTCCAGACGAATCAGCACACCGTTGTCATCATAGACCTGTGTCTCCGTGTAATTTGGAGTGCCATCAGCATCGGCATCTTCTTCCCAATAAGTCAGCAACCCGAAGTCATCCCGAACCCAGCGCCTGACGTAATCCGGCGTACCGTCCGCATCGCTGTCTTCGGACTGCCGCGTTTTCTGAGTCTCGCTGTCGTAGCTGTATTCATTTCGGTTGTCAGCTGTACCATCGGCATCGGTGTCATTTTCATCTGTGACGAGCTGTCCGGCTGTGTTGTAGGTCATGGTACGCGTCGAGTCCACATTGCTGTCAGCATCGCTATCCCGCTCGTTAAACCCGGATCTGTATATTCCCGGGTCAATACCAAGCTCATCGTATACAAACTGTACTGCAAGGCCAGGGTCCCTGATTGGACGAGCTGTCAGGACATCACCAGCTGCCGCTTGTCTCAGGATTTTCTGCAAGGCTTTGCCATCTTTATTGCTCGCAAAATCGTAATTGAGCTGGTTTAAATCAAGGCTGATATTTTCGAAAAATACAGCTGTCGCCGCCGTGATCTCGATACCATTGGTCGCGTCGCCATCCAGATCCAGCGTATGAAGCAGCATTGCTCTGTTAGCGACACCATGTAGTGTTGGGCCATCCTGAAAGTTGGGAAGCGCTCGGGTGATATCCCTTCTGCCCGTCGGCACGCTGGTTAACCCGGCCAAATCAAAGACGTTGATTTCAGCTGCACCGACAACGCTGCCCAGCTCTGTTGCACCAATGAAAAAACGTACAGTTTCCCCGGCAAGATAGGTAAACGCACCATCGCTGCCGGTTACACCAGACTGGGTAGCTGTCGCGTAGCACACCCCGCTTACTGCAGAGTCTGCAAGATACCCGGTCACGGTGTTGGCATCTGTACTACCGACCGGGCAAGCGGAAGCAGCAACGGGCACCGGCTCAACATAGTCATTTGGACCGATATCGTCACACCCGGTGGCCAGAACTGCTCCCGTCAGGCAGATCGTTGATAGTAACTTTTTCATAATTCCTGTCCTTTCAGTTTTGTAAATTTACCGTTGGTAGCTGCCGGGATTGGTACGGCACATCACGCTGCCGATTGCAGCGAAAGTGACAGGGGTTTCATATCCCATGAATACGGGATTAGACCGGAAACGTGAATTGGTTCCGTGCTCAGGTTATGTAACTGTCGGTTACGTCACACTGAAAAGGTCAGCAGCGAATGATCCATTCACGGAAACAGAACTCAGGACACGCTGACGATGCCTGACTTCAGTCCTTCGTAAACAGCACCGGCCCGCGAGTTAACCGCGAGTTTTCGGTAGATGCTCTTTATATGATCGGCGATAGTATGGGGCGAAATACCAAGGCGGCCCGCCGCTTCGTTATAGCTCAGCCCTTCTGCAAGTGCCTGCAAGGTCTCGGTCTCTCTGGGTGATAGATCACCGCTGTCGCTACCAGCAGGCTGACCATCTGTTTGTCCCCGCATATGACGCCAGTTCGCTACCAGGTGTGCCGCAACCGATGCACTCAGAGGTGTATCACCACGCAACACCTTGATAATCGAGTCGGCAATATTGGCTTCATCTTTTAACAAGTAGCCATTGGCACCGGCGGCCAGCGCCTCAATTACTGCAGTTTCATTCCCGAAAATCGTGACAACAACTGCGCGACAATTTTCGGGGATGAGGGGGGTCAGTTCAATACCATTGCCATCCGGCAGCTGCAGATCAAGGACTACGATATCGAATCCTTGCTGATCCAAAGCAACACGGGCACTTGCCAGATCCGCAGCAAGCGTTACAGAAAGAAAACGCGGGTCATCACCAAGAATCCGGCACACTATATCCGCAAAACCGGGGTCGTCTTCCACAACGAGAATACGCGCACAGACGTTAGTATCAGCCTTGATCGAAAATTTCATTGTGGAGAATCCTACCTGTTCGAGGTTCCCGCCGTCACCCCCCATAAATCAGGGATGTGCTACCGGCAAGGATATCGCCAGAACCGTTCCGGTGGAATCGGACTGAACCTCAAAACTGCCACCCAATGACTCGATTCGATTACTGATATTCACAAGGCCACGGCCTTTGCCGGCCATGGTATCAAAACCATGGCCATCATCTCTGACCTCAAAGCGCACCTCTTCACCAATAATTTCCCCCTGAACCCTTACCCTGGTTGCATTAGCATGGCGCAGCACATTATTAAGCGCCTCTTGTAAACAACGATAGATCTGGAGGATCTGTGCGGGTCCAAACCCCGGTGGATCACCAACATTGACACTCCAGTCAAGATGGAGACCTTGCTCCTGCAGCCACGGTTCTATCCGGGCACGATAATTCCCAAGTGCAATACCCAGATTATTACCGAGATTTTCATCTAATGAGTCAATAATCAGCCGCAAATCATGGATGCTCTGCTGCAATTCGTCAGATATTGCCCCGTTACCCTGTTTCGAATGGCGGAGTTGTTGCAGTATGGTTGCCAGGCGCCCGCCAACGCCATCATGCATGTCCTGCATGATTCTCTGACGCTCTTCTCCAAGTACCTTCTGCCGGTCTTTCTCACGAATAGTGGCATAGCTCCGGGAAAGCTCCTGCTCACGGTCGAGAACGGCCGAACGGAGCTGCTGATTGTGTATCCTGATGGTAGCCAGGTGATTGCTGTATCGATAGACCAATGCGACGCAAAGGCTCAGGACAACCGGTAAGGCAGCAAGGTTTGATAGTTGAAATTGAAGAATTCGCGGCGGTCTTGTGAACCATATGTCATGCAGTAACAGCAACAAAGCAAGAAGCAAAAGTGAAAAAATCGCACTTTGAATATTGATTGGAAAACTTCGGGCATGAATCAGGAAACGTATCAGCATAATCGGCCCCAACCCCACAGCGACGATTTGTATCGCTATATTGGCGCGGACCCAGTTTGTCCACAGATCCGTGCTTATTCCGACATAAATCAGGATAGCGACAGGCAGCAGTGCAGCGATCAGGACAATATCCAATACAGATTCACGCCTGCTCGCCAGCCGGCTGATAAACCCGGCAGAACTTAATAACACACCGAGCGTACTGACCAGGTAGATGGAATGCCGCATAACCGGCTCAGCCGGCCACTCCGGCAGGACAATATTTGTATTGCGCAAGCTGCAGAAAATCAGCAATAGCACAGACCATAAATAGAGCCGATCCTTATCACCGGCAAAATACAGCAGCAAGACAAGGACACCAATGACCAGGAAAATGCCGTTGTATACAGCCAGCATATCAACTGTCAGGAATGCCGCAGGAGTGTATGCATCTTTGAGATCAGCGGTCACCCCGGTGAAGAACGGAACGAGTTGCCCCCCGCGTTTAATCACGGACGCAACAATAATCTCCAGACGATTGTGTTCTGCGATGAATCGGTCAGTTGGAAGCTCCAATAACATTGGCTGATAGGTCATATCAGCAATTGGATTCGCCGTGGATCCACTCTGCCCGATTTTGGCACCATTGAGATAAACCGCTGCAGAGCCCTCAAACATCGGCAGGTAGATGGCGGTCGGCTCATTGTCAGCCGGGGTTGGGATTGTCGCTCGATAAATCTTGTAGTGAGAGGTGCAATCTGCACGGCAGAGCCTGTCCGGCAATATTAGTCTTACCCACGCTGATTCATCAGCCAGCAAGGGGTCTGCAGAAATAATCTCCTGCGCCAGCACAGTGCGAACAGCAGCTGTCGCCGGTTGACTCGAATGAATCCAGTACATCGGAAGACTGGCCAACAGCACAGCCAGCAGCGCCATTGCTGCCAACATGCTCCACCGTTTCCAGGCCAGCTGATTGGGCCCGGGTGGAATACCGACAGCGTCAGATGTTGCAACCATACCGCCAGTTTAGCTAATTTCCGTGCAGTGGTATTCACTGCGTACATCATCAGGCGGAACAGGGTTTAAACCCGTTACCTGAACCCTTCCAGGAAAGCTGCTTTCAACCTTACTGCACGTGCCTGCACGCGGTAAGCTGCCCTTCTGAGGGGGCTTTGATTGGCAAGGTAATGCTCAAATCCCCGGCTCGTCACAGCGTGGGCCAGTGCCTTTAATCCGGTCAAAGGGCGAATCCAGACTTTCATCTGTACCACCTTGCCTTCTTCATTGAGATAAAACCGGTCAATACCCTGCAACGTGTATTTCTCCACCTGAACCTCGAACTCAAACATGACTTCATTACCCTTAATCCAGGTATCGGTAATTCGGTAACCCTCGAAAATATCGAATACCAGGCTGAGCAGTTCAAAGACTTCCTGCTTGCCATGTTTCGCCGCAAATATGGCGGGCGAAAAAAATTCAATATCATCAGCAATCAATGGCAGGATCAAATCCGGGTTATTCTGCTCGAAAACCAGATGCCACTGCTGAATAAATGACTGTACTTGGGTGGAACTCATATCAGATTGAGAGCCTGGGGAAAAACCATGAGCGCTGCCACAGCGTATTGATTATTCTTTAGCACTTTCCGGGTCATACTCAACTGCGGCGTACAGTTTGCCCAGCTCTGCCGGTTTTAAGGGACGATATCTGCCCCCTCGCAAGTCTCTGGGGAGCATCAGTGGACCATATCCAATCCTGATAAGCCGGCTGACTTCAAAACCGGCTTCTTCCCACATTCTTCGAACCAGCCGGTTTCTGCCCTCGGATACGGTCACATTGAACCAGCGGTTTCGGCCTTCCCCGCCACCAAACTCCAGGGATTTAAAACGAGCCATCCCGTCGGACAGTTTGACGCCCTTTCTAAGCTGCAGCAGAGTTTCCCGACTTGGTTCGCCATGAACCCTTACCGAGTATTTTCGTAGCAGCCCGCCGGAGGGGTGCATCAATCGATGGGCAAGTTCGCCGTCTGTGGTAACGATAATCAGGCCGGTAGTTTGAAAATCCAGCCGACCCACACTGATCCAGCGCCCTGCCCCAAGCTTCGGCAATGAATCGAACATGGTCGGTCGACCCTCGGGGTCTGAACGCGAACAGATCTCTCCGAAACCCTTGTTGTAGATAATGGTTTTGTTGCGCTGGGCGATCCGTTTTCGGCCAACAACTTTGCCGTCGACGCAAATTCGCTCTTCACCGGAAACTTTCTGGCCCAGTTCAGCGAGCCGGCCATTGACCGTGATCCGGCCGTCGCCTATCCACACTTCAATCTGCCGACGGGACGCCAATCCGGCGCTTGCGAGATATTTTTGCAAACGTTCTGTCACACCACTCTGAGTCCAGGTCAATCGTTAGCTGGTCTTCAGCGGAACTACGGTTGCGGGTTTTTCCTGATGGTCATCGTCCGTGGTTGCCGCATCTGACTCTTCTGATGCAGCAGCACGGGCTACTTCGATCGAAGTAATCTCGGCAGGTGGTTGCGGCTCATCATCTGTCGATGAAGCTCGCACCAGCGGCTGCGGAGCACCGGGACCAACAGCCTCCGTGTCTTCCGGTGCCGGCAGGTCAAGCTGGATATTCAGGTTGTCGAGATCTTTGAACTCGGATAACGGCGGCAAGTCATCCAGCTTCTTTAGACCAAAATAATCCAGGAATTCCTTTGTGGTCCCAAACATCGCCGGCTTACCAGGCACATCACGATGCCCAACCACACGCGCCCAGTTCCGCTCCTGCAGGGTTCGCATGATATTGGTGCTGACAGCAACACCCCTGATATCCTCAATCTCACCTCGCGTCACCGGCTGCCGGTAGGCAATAATCGCCATTGTCTCCAGCAATGCACGCGAATACCGGGGAGGCCGCTCTTCCCAAAGCTTCTCAAGCCAATCTGTCATCGTGGTGCGAATCTGAATCCTGAACCCGCTGGCAACCTCCACAACAGATATGCCCCGATCAGTATAGTCATTCTGGAGCTCAACAATTGCTGCGCGAATATCCTGCCGTGCAGGCTGCCCCCTCGCTGCAAACAAATTTTGCAGCTGATCCACTGTCATCGGGCGACCTGCGGCCAGTAATGCGGCCTCAATAACGTATTTTAGCTGTTCCGTTTCCATTCAGTGACATCCGTTAGCCTGTCTGAGGGTCGTCCGGCACCACCCGGACATCTGATTTGGTGCGAATATGTATTGTTGCGTAAGCTTCGGCCTGCACAAGATCAATCAAAGACTCCTTGAGCAACTCCAACAGGGCAAGAAATGTCACGGTAACGCCCATTCGACCTTCCGCCGGATCAAATAAATCACCGAAAGTCACGAAACTGCCCTTCTGGATTTTCAACAGTACCTCCGACATGCGCTGACGAACCGACAAGGGCTCGCGCTGAACATGCAACCGGGCGAACATTTCCGCGCGGGCCATCACATCCTTAAATGCAATCAACAGCTCTTTCAGCGTCAAATCCGGCAGTTTCGGTTCTACTTTCTTTTCAGTCACCTCGGCACTGGCCTGGAAACTGTCCCGTTCCATGCGTGGCAGTGCATTGATATTCTCGGCGGCCTGTTTATACCGCTCGTATTCCTGAAGCCTGCGCACCAGCTCTGCCCGCGGGTCATCCTCGTCTTCGTCTATTTCCGTAGCCCTGGGCAACAACATGCGTGACTTGATCTCGGCAAGCATGGCTGCCATCAGCAGGTATTCACCCGCCAACTCGAGATGAACCTTCTCCATGAGGTCGATGTAGTCAACATATTGCTGCGTGATGTCGGCAATCGGAATATCAAGAACATCCAGATTCTGGCGGCGAATCAGGTAGAGCAACAGGTCTAGCGGCCCCTCGAACGCTTCGAGAAACACTTCCAGCGCATGGGGTGGAATGTACAGATCTTGTGGCAGCTGGGTAACCGGCTCGCCCTCAACGATCGCGAATGGCATCTCCGCCTGTGCGGGGTTCCCACCGGACGCATCAGCTGACAAAACATTTTCGCCAGCCGGAACCTCGGAATCGACGAGTTTCAGTTGCGGTGCCGCCGCAGGGTCTTCTTGTCCCATTACACTTTACCTATAAACCTGCCAGAAACAGCACAAACTGACGGACGGCAATGACCATCGGAAAAATGACCTGGCCCAACACGCCCATTAATAACAATCCGAACACAATTATAATGCCGTATGGCTCAACTGCATCCAGTCGATGTCCAATTGACTCGGGTACATATCCTCTCAGCACCCGACCACCATCCAATGGCGGGATAGGAATAAGATTAATTACCATAAGTAATACATTGATTAATATCCCGAATTTTGCCATCTCGATAATGAATAAATTGCTACTGCCAACTCCGGGAGAGAATTTGAAAATCAGCCCAAGCAACAGGGCCCAGGCATAGGCCATAGCCAGATTAGCGCCCGGTCCCGCAAGCGCCACAGCGACCATGCCCTTTTTAGGGTTGCGCAGATTTCTTATGTTGACGGGGACAGGCTTTGCCCAGCCAAACATCATCCCTCCCAGCCAAACAGCTAACAACGGCACGATCACCGTCCCCACCGGGTCTATATGCTTGAGCGGGTTAGCAGTCAGTCGCCCCAGCATCTCCGCTGTGCGGTCTCCTAAACGCCGCGCCATCCAGGCATGAGCTGCCTCGTGGAGGGTAATCGCAAATATTGCAGGAATTGCATATACGGCAACGGTTTGGATAAATTCTGACAATTGGGCTCCCGGCATCGCGGCATTATACGCACCTGCCAGTCAAACTGGGCGGTCAATCGAAATTTTGTGTATCGCCTTTTCCCTGGCGCAATACCAGCGGAAAATCACTTGTGAGATCCACCACCGTAGACGGCACAACGCCGCACGGCCCGCCATCAATAACCACATCAACAGCATTGCCCAGCCGTTCCATGATCTCATAGGCATCAGTCATCGGCAGCTCATCACCCGGTAACAGTAGTGTGGAACTCATCACCGGCTCACCCAACTCGGCCAGTAATGCTGAGGCAATCTTGTTATCCGGCACCCGGATGCCAATCGTCTTGCGCTTGGGATTTTGTAATCGCCGGGGAACGTCTCTGGTGGCTTTCAGGATAAAGGTATAAGGCCCCGGAGTATGTGCCTTTAACAATCGATACGACCAGTTTTCCAGCAGCGCGTAGGCCGCTATTTCCGACAAATCGCAGCAAACCAGCGTGAAATTATGGCCTCGGTCAGTCTCACGAATCCGCTGAACCGATTGCATCGCATGATGAGCATCAAGCCGGAAGCCCAATGCATAGCAAGAATCTGTGGGATAGACGATCAGCCCACCCTCCTTCACAACGTCGACTGCCTCTTTGATCAGTCTTGGCTGTGGATCAACCGGATGAATATTGAGTAATTGTGTCATCCGGTTATTGTACCTGCTCTTGCTGCTATGATTCGCAACCCGATTCAGAAACTCAGGCCAATAATGCAAGCTCTTCTCGATTTTTTCCCGGTAGTAGTCTTTTTTGCTGTTTACCTGCAGAGCGACATGCCTACGGCCGTTATGGCCATCATGGTTGCCGTGATCATTCAGATTGCTATCAGCTGGATCTGGCTACGTAAGGTCAACAAGATGACCCTCATTTCTGCCGGCCTGGTGCTGGGGTTTGGTGGCATCAGCCTTGCGTTGAAAAATGAGCTGGTATTTATGTGGAAGCCGACCGTTCTCAACTGGTTATTCGCACTGGTTTTCCTGGGTAGCCGCTACATCGGCAAGAAGACGATTATCCAGAGAATCATGCAGGCTGCGGCAGGGGATCAATTCAAGCTGAAAGCGGATGACTGGCAAAGTTTGAACACGATGTGGGTGGCTTTTTTCGTGGTGTCCGGTGCCGCGAATATCTACGTTGCCTATAACTTCTCTGAAGCCACTTGGGTCAATTTCAAATTGTTTGGCTTGCTGGGCATGACCGTTATTTTTATGGTGCTGCAAGGAATCTGGCTCACCCGATGCTCCCAACCACAATCAGCGCAACCGGATGACGGAAACTGACCCATGCTTTACTCCATTATCAGTGAAGATGTCCCCAACAGCGCTCCATTGCGTGCTACTGCCCGCCGGGATCACCTCGCTCGACTGGAACAGTTAAAAACTGACGGGAAACTGGTAGTTGCCGGCCCCCACCCGGCGATTGACAGCAACGATCCAGGCACGGCCGGGTTTACCGGAAGCCTGGTGATTGCTGAATTCAGCAGCCTTGCAGATGCGCAATGCTGGGCGGATGCCGATCCCTATATCCAGGCCGGGGTTTACCAGGAAACGACCGTGAAACCATTCAAGCGGGTTCTGCCATGAGTGAAAACCGGGTAGAGGCAATACGCACCCGCCTCAGCGAAGCACTTGAACCAGCAGCTCTGGAAGTGATCGATGAAAGTCACATGCACATTGGTCACGCCGGTGCCAGAGATGGCAAGGGTCATTTTAGAGTCAAAATCACCTCGGACAGATTTCTCGGGTTACCGCTGTTACAGCGTCACCGACTGATCTATGAAGCACTGGGGGATTTGATGGAAACTGAAATCCATGCGCTAGGGATTGAAGCCGAGACTGTGTGAGAGTTTTCCAGCCTTGATCTTAAGACTGATCCTGGCCATCAAATTTGGCAAAAATGACCTTAATTCCGTGGGCTTTATTTGTCTGAGCCTTATTCTCATCCAATTGCTCTTCTGAATCTGACCTGTCGTAACGAATAATAAGATCGCTCCTGCCATCGCCGTCAACATCCTCCGTCTGCACCAGGTCGCTCTGATCAACCCCTCCCCAATTCTCTTCCATCGCTTCCAGGCCCGCTTCGCTGATGAATTCCAGAGGAATTTGAATGACGATTGCTTCTTCCGAAAAACTACCGTCCTCCTGCTGCAAAAATCCACGCATTTGCTGATCTCGGAGAAAAAACAAATCTGTGCGCTCGTCAAAATTCAAGTCCGTGGCATATATCGACCGCCGTCCATACTGCACACCTTCGTCGGACAGCTTCATCCGAACACTTCCCGGCAATAACAAATCCGCAGCTGCCTGACCTTCAACCTCTTGCCGGCGAATGCGGTAACCCTGACTATCCGGCACCAGCAGATCGTCGAGGCCATCATCATCGATGTCTCTGACAAAGTCCTGGTAGCGCAACCTACCGCTGCGCTCCTGATGATAGATGGATGATATTTTCATCACTGCCCGGAACTCGCCATGAGCCATATCCCAGGTCACCAGGCCATCTGAAGATATGAAATACAGCGCTTCACTGCATTCTGTTCCTGCGGAGCAGTCAAATTGGCCTGTATCGAAATAGAGCAATTCAGATGGTATTTCAAACTTGTAAACCTTTTCGAACTGTCTCCCCTGGAATCGGTAGATAGCTATCCACTGGTGATACTCGGCATCGTCTCCCTGCAATACGATATAGGGCTGCCCGGAGAAATCGAGTTTCGCTACCAGGACCGGTTGTCTGACGAAAAACCCCGCGTCGATGTGGTGGGCACTGAATGACACCCCAGCCAGAGCGGATGATTGCAGGATCAGGCTGGATAGCAGGAGGATTGCCCCGCTCGAGAATCGCAACCCTAATCTGGGAAGAAGCATATCTAGTTCTAATTTAACGTAATTCATAGACTGCCGCTAACGATCAGCAATAAACCTAAGCTAGTGCATCAAGAGTACTATTTAACATATTGAAATAACTCTAAAAAATACAAAAAAGCATAAAACCTCAATAATTTCAAGGTACATAACGCTTTTTTTTACTCTTTTTAGTGACTTGCGCCCTGAATTATGTAGAATACGTGAAGTTGTAAGAGCTTGGGATTATATTCCCAAGTTTCCTGCTAGCCAGATTATAATATTTGACATAACAACAATGGCCGCTGTCTTAACAATTGAAGAATCTTCCTATTTCAGAATGTCTGATCGCGTAACAGAAAGTCTCCTCAGCGCATTTAGACAACTGATGAGGCCACTTGTCCGAATTCTGTTACGCCATGGTATCTCGTATGGAGAATATGCAGATACGGCAAAAACAGTTTTTGTAGAAGTTGCACGGAAAGACTTTCTAATCCCGGGCAAAAAGCAAACCCAATCACGAGTTGCGATTATCACCGGTCTAACCCGAAAAGACGTTGGTCGTATCAATGATTTGCTAAATAACAATGAAACCCCGTCCACCGCCAATTTGAATCGTGTAGGAAGGGTATTAGCTGGGTGGCATCAAGACCCCATATTCACAGGTCCATACGGACTCCCACTTGAACTAGATTTTGACCAAGGTGATGAAAACTTTACAGATCTAGTCCGCAAGTACAGCGGAGATATGCCTGCACGTGCAATGCTCGAAGAATTAAAAAGAGTTAATGCCGTTAAAATTCTTCCCGGTGAAAAAATACGGGCACTTACTCGTTCCTATATTCCTACTCAGGTTGATACAGCGCACATTCAATTCATGGGAGTAGCTATCAGGGATCTCGCGGAAACCCTTGACCTAAATCTCAATTCAGAAATCGAAGGTGGAAACTTCGAGAGAAGAGTTTGGACACCAACTGGTATTTCACCACGAGACGTACCGCAGTTTGATTTGCTTGTGAGGGAAAAAGGTCAAGAATTCCTAGAGTCACTAGACAATTGGCTTACGAGCAAGGAAACCGAATCTGAAGATATACCGGAAAGCGCAAAAGTCAAAGTTGGAGTTGGCGTCTATTTATTTTCGGACGAATTTAGAAGCTTCCGTGAAGACTAAACAACAGCAGGCGCAAATTGCACTTGCACAAGCTATTAAAACGTTTCAAGGGGACTATTATGAAATTTACTGATTTTCTGCCTATGGTGTCGTTTAACCCGCAGGTAAATGTAGTATTGCTAAGCCTGCTAGTTTTTATACCAACAGGCCTAAATGCAAACAAAAGCTTAGCTCAGCAATTTGAGGTCCGGAAAATCAATGCATCCTATATCGCGATCGCACCGGCCAGCAATGTCCAAGCCATCGGCGGTACTAATGTACGAGCGATAGGCGGCACCAATGTTCAGGCCATCGGCGGTACCAACGTCCAAGCTATTGGTGGCACCAATGTCCAGGCCATCGGTGGTACATACAACCGCGATATTTGCAAAGCTTCATTTGAATCAGCAATTGGTGGTACCAATGTTCAGGCCATCGGCGGTACTAACGTCCAGGCAATTGGTGGCACCAATATCCAGGCCATCGGTGGTACTAACGTCCAGGCAATTGGTGGCACGAATATCAAGGCCATCGGCGGTACTAACGTCCAGGCAATTGGTGGCACCAATATCAAGGCCATCGGCGGTACCAACGTCCGAGCAATTGGTGGCACGAATATCAAGGCCATCGGCGGTACCAACGTCCGAGCAATTGGTGGCACCAATATCCAGGCCATCGGCGGTACCAACGTCCGAGCAATTGGTGGCACGAATATCCAGGCCATCGGCGGTACTAACGTCCAGGCAATTGGTGGCACGAATATCCAGGCCATCGGCGGTACCAACGTCCGAGCAATTGGTGGCACGAATATCCAGGCCATCGGCGGTACTAATATCCGAGCAATTGGTGGCACCAATATCCAGGCCATCGGCGGTACGAGCGTCCAAGCAATCGTAGGGCCGGTCGATTCCGTATCTGCCGATAGAACTAGCTATATGGTGCTAAATAGAGAGTTTTCATTTCCCGAATTTCCCGTTGACGGCAGGATAGCGAAAGGTCAAATGGTAGCAGTCTTAGGATGCGGAAATACTGAATATATCGCTTCTCAAGCCTACCTACTCGACGATTCGTTTATCTCTGGAGCAACGGAGGTTGTGCTAACAGCCAAAGTGGAAAGCGTAGATGCATCTATAGGCTCACTAGTAGTTAACGGCTTCATAGTTGACTACAGCAGCCTACTTGTCTCCTCCGATTCAGTAGAAATTTCGCCAGGAGATACTCTTATCGTTAGAGGTCAACTTTATCAGTAGGGAATTCAGTTGAGTCACTTGAAAAAAACATCAAGTGACTCAACTTCCTCTCAAATTAATCAGGCTCGTCTTGAAAATAATATAATCCGACACCAACTGTAACACTGCGTGTGCCGGCTAGTTGCTCATCACTCATCTCCACTCCAGATAAATAATCATCTAGCTCTGCTGAATGCCTCAACAATATGCCCTTAATAGTTTCCTGAATTTCACTCAGCGAGTCAGGATGGATCATGCTCGTAAATACTGATCTCTGGAATCTGGGGCTATTCTCATGATGAGGATCAGTATTGTACGCGAGCGTTGACACAAGTGGCCGAAGTCCAAACTTTATCCCCAACAACAACTTGTCATCGACATTTGCCGGAACAAAATATCTTTTCTGGACTTCCAACTTCCCTTCTCTGTCCTCTCGCACGGCCCCGATCCGAACTAGCTCGGCTCGCATTGCACCTGGAGGTATATCTCCTGCGCAATAATGTACCAGAGTCGAAAAAGTTTTCCCCTCTCCGGAAAATGGCAAGGCCATCGGTACACCTTCTGAAGTCCTGTACTCATCCCCAGTAAACCAGTAATGAAGCACTTCTGAAGGAGGGCTACGGCGTGAAGAAGAGCCAACTGAAATCACAGTTTCTCTGTCTCTTATTTTCTTGACTTCTTTTCGCGTCAATCCTGTCATCACAGCAACTCTAGAGACATTAGTTAGTCGCCCTCTTACGCCAAACTCTTTAGTGGCGACATCCACGAATGCTGCCTTAGCAACATCCGAAAATTCCCTAAAGCCGACACCAACACCAAATAGAAATCTAGCTATGGGGCGTAAGACGTAGAACATGTCTTTTAATATTCTTTGGTGAATGGAATTCTGCATGCCGCGGAATATAGTGAACACAAATACCAAGGTCAATGGCGTGAAAATATTGGGAAAAATAGCCCAAAATCATATGCTTATATCCCTTTATTCAGGCTAAAGAGTACCCTTTGCCGAACTTCTTTGGCAGTTGATTTTATTGCTTATTTTCCCAGATATGGCACTTGACTATTGGATTCACTTCTCGAACAAGAGGTTCGCGAGGTCAGTTTCATCGATGATCTCGATATTCAGTTTCTGCGCTTTTTTCAATTTTGACCCGGCATCCTTTCCCTGAACAAGATATGTGGTTTTCGCGGAGATACTGCTCGAAACCCGGCCACCAAGCGCTTCTATGCCCTCTTTTGCCTCTGTTCTGCTCAGACTGTCGAGTTTGCCGGTGAGTACAAAGGTCTTGCCGGATAGCGGACCTTCAGCGACTGAGCCCCGTTCTCCATCGGTTTCCGGCCATCTGATGCCGTGATCAGGATCCCGGAGGCTCTCTATGATGCCGGTATTGTGCGACTCGTGGAAAAAAGCATATATGTGTGCCGCTACGACGGGGCCAACATCGGCGACTTCCTGGAGTTCTTCTTCGGTTGCCTGAGCTATAGCATCCAGCTTGCCATAGTGGCGTGCCAGAGATTTTGCAGTCACCTCTCCCACATCACGGATGCCCAAAGCGTACAAAAAGCGATCCAATGTTGTATCCCTGCTCCTTTCGAGCGCAACCACAATATTGGCAGCTGATTTGGGGCCCATGCGCTCCATACCTGCAAGAACTTCCTCCGATAAGCGAAATAAATCACCCGGGTTTTTTACCAATTCTGCATCCACCAATTGATCAATCAGTTTGCTCCCGAGTCCCTCAATATCCAGTGCACGCCGTGATACAAAATGCTTCAGCGACTCCTTGCGCTGAGCCGAACAATACAAACCACCGGTGCATCGGACGACTGCTTCATCTTCGGCACGCAACACATCAGAATCGCACACCGGGCATGACAGAGGGATCTGTACAGGCTTGGTATCGGCCGGGCGCTTCGCTGCAAGCACGCCCACAATTTCAGGAATCACATCTCCTGCCCGGCGAACGGTCACCGTGTCCCCTGCTCTCACATCCTTGCGCTGGAGTTCATCGAAGTTATGCAGGGTTGCATTACTGACTGTCACCCCGCCAACCAGTACCGGCTCTAGTCGTGCAACAGGCGTCACAGCACCAGTCCGCCCAACCTGGAACTCCACGGCACGAACTACGGTGAGTTGCTCCTGGGCAGGAAATTTTCGAGCAATTGCCCAACGTGGCGCACGTGATACGTTGCCGAGTTGCTCCTGCAGAGAAACCCTGTTCACTTTATAAACAATCCCGTCAATATCGTACGGAAGTTCATCGCGCTTTTGGCTCAATGCGCCGAAGTACTCGCAACAACCGCTGGCACCATGCACAACGGATGATTCCGGGCAGACACGGAATCCCCAGGCTGTGAGGAATTCAAGAATCTCGCTGTGGTGATCCGGTAACTGGCCTGCTTCAGCCCCATCAGTCGCTGCGCTGTAGACGAATATGTCCAGAGGCCTTGTGGCAGTAATCCGCGGGTCAAGCTGCCTCAAGCTGCCAGCCGCTGCATTACGCGGGTTGGCGAAACTTTTTTCACCTGCTTCCGAAGCACGCAGGTTCATCTCATCGAACCTGGCCCTGGCCATGTAAACTTCACCTCTGACTTCCAGGTTTGCCGGATAGTCCTTGCCAATCAGTTCCAGAGGTACCGACGGTATCGTACGGATATTGTGGGTGACATCCTCCC
>JAJRUG010000169.1 GCA_024277915.1 Gammaproteobacteria bacterium | reverse complement strand
CCTGAGGTCACTACAAGAACGGCAGAAAAACACGAGACGCGCTCTGAACACCCAATCAAGGACTGTAAAATGATGATGAATGCTCGGATGAAACAAACGATTCGGCACGGCCCATTCAAAATCGCGGCTTGTCTTGCTCGCACAAACGTCTCAGTGTGCGTTATTCAACGCAAATATGACCATTTTTCAACAGGCTGCTAGGTGGTTTTGTCCGCTAGCAAGCGTCGGTAGAATCCGAGAAGTTTTCGTTCCTCGTTCGTCCAGTTGAAATCGTTTTGTGCTGCTTGCTTGCCGGCGTTGCCCATTGCCCTTGCATCGTTATTGTGTCCCAGCAGCCACTCTATGGCATCCGCCGCATCACCTGGATTTGTCGGGTCGACATTGATGCCGCATTGGTACGTTTCCACAATGTCGCTGTACAACGGGAAATTTGAAACGATAACAGGCAATCCCATAGCCATGTACTCGAACATCTTGGTCGGGTAGGAATCCGTATAATTTGGAATTGGCTGCAGCAGCGCTAATCCAATATGGCACTGCGCGGCAATTTCCCAAGCTTCGGTCGCTGGTAGCCGTCCATAGAAGTGTATCTTGCCGAGCCCAAGTTTATCAATCCGCTCCGTGATTTCGTGCCTATGTTTGGGAGTAGCTGGGCCGACGCAGTGAAACTCGGGAGTAATTGAACGTGACTGGAGTTCTTTGAGGGTATCGAGCATGAAGAAGCTACCCCGATTGCGGTTGACACCGCCGACATAGACCAAAGCTAATGGTTTTCCGCGGCTGGATGGCAAGCCATGAAGTGCATCGAGTTTCGGAAAGTTCAGAACCGTCTCGTGGATCCGTACCCAAGCGTAGTCCTTGCAATAGGAGTGCTCAGCGAAGATGACCGGTATATTTTTGAGGAAAAACCGCTCCAGTCGGCACCAGGTAAACAACAGCAGGGGGCGCAGCGGTCGTGGAATCCACGATTTGGTTCCAATCGCGGTTGGAAGATTCTCGTGCATGTCAAAAATGACAGTTTCCCCTCGCTTGTGCAGATACCATGCCCAAGGTATCAATTCGGGATCGTGAAAATGGTAGATATTGCCATTTTCCTGCAAGGCTCGCTGGACTGCCTGGCGGGTTCCGAATAGCATGCGCATCACCCGGTTGTGGTATGACTTGATGCCCCGGATCGAGATTCCGTCGATAACGATGTCTTCAGTATGCGGCGCGATCAGTACCACCGAATGACCTGCTTTTCGTACCGACTTGCACATCTTTTCAAAGATGCGAGTATCGAGATGTACATGGACAGACGTAACGTGAACGACTTTAGTCATTGCCGGTTTCTCATTGCAGAGATCGTACTACACTCTCGTAGATCGCCGTCAACTGCTGGCCTTGCATGCGGGAGTCGAAGTGTTTTTCAATGTGATCACGATTCTTGCGACCGATTCGCGCCCAGTCCTGCGGGTTGTCTGCCAGTTTTACCAGGATCTGTGTCAGGGCTGCGCTATCGCGTTCCGCAACGAGTAATTCCCCATTGGCAGGTGCAAGTACCTCCGGGATATCGCAATGTGTAGTCGATATGATTGGCATACCCAAGGCTGCCATCTCGATAATGGTAACTGGTGCGCCACCCTCGGTGTCGCCATCTGCTGCAGTCACGCTCGGTGAAAGGAAAATATCATGTTTATCACCGAGTTCGATTAACGTGGAATAATTACAGAATCCCTCGAACTGAAAGATGTCGGCCATGCTGAGGTTGGCGATGGATGTTTCCAGTGCCTTTTTGATTTTTTTGGAACTAGCGGCCTTGGATGCGCCCCCGACAATCGTGGCTTGAATCGCTAGCTTGGGACGCTCCGATCGCAGGCCGTATATGGCCTCGATCGCATATCGAATGCCCTTTTTCTCGACAAAGGTTGCGGCTATAAGGATTCTGAGCGGTTCATCCGGTTGTCGGGTACGCGACCTGAATGGCAGCTTGTCGAGGTTTACACCAAGTCGAAAAATATTGATTTTGTCTTTTGGGCATCCGAGTTTTTCTATTTCTCGACCCATATGTGGACCTTCGCACAGAACTTGATCAACCACAGCAAATAGTTCTTGATAGCGTTGGCGCCAAATAGGATCAAGTGGCACCTTCGTGACGTCGAAGCCATAGAAGCTGACGACGTGTCGTGCACCAGTCAATCGTACCAGGTTGAGATTGCGCCAACCGGTTGTGCCGAAATGTGAGTGAATGATCGCCGGTTTTAGTCGCCGCACGAACCGACATAGCGTTGGGCTCAGCGGAACTACGCCTAAACGCCGCAGCACAAGTTCCAGGAACCAGCGGATTGTGCCGTGCTGATCACGCAGCGAGTAGATATTCGGGTGTGGGAACTCTCCGAGGTTCTCCGTACGATTGGCAATGACCCAGGTTTCCCATGTTTCACTCAGGTTTATAACCTGTGAATAAACCCATGTCTTGCTGCGAGGTAACCATACGCCGACGTCATGAGCGACAATTTTCCGATCAGTTGTTTCCAAGATTGAAGGATGCTTGCTAATGAGCGCCCGGGCGATTACTCACGAATGGTCACTGAAATCGGACCCGGATATCCCAGATCTTGACCAAGCGGTAGAGCATACCGAATGCAGGGGCTGAAGGGTGAAACAATTGTGCTGTTCGGGCAGGCTGAGTCGGCAGCAGATACAAAATACTCGCATGGTTGAATTGTGCCATTTTTTGCCGACCGAAGCACCAGTTGTTGCGAGCCGGGCGGTATTCTCGCGCAATCTGATGTAGGTGGAATCGAAGGAGAATATGGTTTGACGCGCGGAAGCGGCTGGAATCGTGAAATTCATATAGGCGACGGAAAACCGACCGTTGTTCAGGGAATTACGATAAGCTATGCGCCACTGCATGTTCGTCGATGGGATTCGCATGCTGAAGGACCTACTAACACCGCCATTATTGCTTAAATAATGCTCAGCGTGGTGGTAGGGCGATACATGATTAGGAGGTTGAGAAGGAATGCTGAAGTTTGGGTTGATCGGATGCGGGCGTATAGCCAAGCGTCATTCAGATCTACTTGGTCGCGATCAAATCGATGGGGCTAAATTAATTGCCGTTTGCGATATTCAGGCCGGCCGGGCGCAGGTTTTGGGTGCTGAGCACAGTGTACCGGCTTACACTGATATGGATGATATGATGTCCAACGAAGATGTCGATGTTGTTGTGGTCTTGACCGATAGTGGGAGTCATGCTGAACACGTAGTGTCCCTGTCTTCCTATGGCAAACACATACTGGTCGAAAAGCCGATGGCGCTGACTATAGATGATGCCGACCAGATGATTCGCGCCTGCGACGAGAATGGTGTGCGTTTGTTCGTCGTTAAGCAAAATCGTTTCAATGTTCCGGTAGTTAAGCTTAGAGAGGCTCTGGAGGCAGGTCGTTTCGGAAAAATGGTTTTGGGCACTGTTCGTGTGCGATGGTCGCGGGATCAGTTATATTACGATCAGGATTCTTGGCGTGGAACTTGGGCCTATGACGGTGGTGTTTTGGCGAACCAGGCCAGCCATCATGTAGATTTGCTCGAATGGATGCTCGGCGATGTCGAGTCCGTGTTTGCCAAGAGCACCACTGCCCTCGTCGATATAGAAACAGAAGACACAATTTGTGTTGTTCTGAAATTTCGCAATGGTGCGCTCGGAATAATAGAGGCAACGACTGCGATTAGACCAAAAGACCTTGAAGGATCGATATCAATTCTCGGTGAGGGCGGTACGGTTGTTATCGGTGGATTTGCCGTGAACAGGATGGAGACGTGGAATTTCGTCGAGCAGGTTGCTGATGATGAAGATGTGCTGGAAAGCTACTCGGTCAATCCGCCAAACGTCTATGGATTTGGTCACCAGGCTTATTATGAGCACGTTGTTAATGCCATCCTCACGGATACACCACAGCTGGTTGATGGTTTGGCTGGCCGAAAGAGCCTGGAACTCATTCACGCTATCTATGAATCGGTCGAGACCGGGGAGGAGGTTCGACTTCGATTCTCCCCACGACTGTGCCGACTTGGGATTCGCGATTCCTGATTTTCCCAGATGAATAATATGAGTTGTCAACGCAAGGCGGTCGGTATTGTTGATGTTGATTTCGGCATCAATGTAACCGTTGTTGAACCGGTTAATATATACGGATGTCGGGTCGGCGATGGATCATTCATCGGTCCGTTTGTGGAAATTCAGAAAGATGTGACTATCGGAGCCCGGTGCCGGATTCAGTCGCATGCATTTATCTGTGAATTGGTAGAGATCAGCGACGACTGCTTCATTTCTCATGGCGCTAAATTCGTCAATGATACATTCAGTAGGGGGGGGCCTGCTGGTGGGGATAAGAGCCTGTGGAAGGCGACGTCAATTGAGTCCGGTGTTTCGATTGGAACTAACGCGACGATTATGCCGGTGCGCATTGTATCCGGGTGTGTGATCGGTGCTGGCGCGGTGGTTACTCGCGACTGTCTTGTTCCGGGCATATATGCTGGAAACCCAGCAACGCTGATCAGGTAAATCTAGTCAATGAATGTCAAAGTACCTTTTGGAGACCTGACGGCGCAGTACCTGCGGATTAAGGATGAGCTTGATACGGCGGTTCGATCCGTGATTGAAGATAATGCGTTTGTCGGCGGCTCACGTGTATCTGCTTTCGAAGAAGCCTTTGCTTGCAAGACCGGTGCTGGGCATTGTGTCGGTGTATCCAATGGTACGGATGCGATTTACTGTGTTCTTCGTATGCTTGGAATTGGTCCGGGTGACGAGGTGATCACGACTGCCCATAGCTGGATTGCCAGTTCTGAGGTGATAAGTGAATGTGGTGCAAAGCCGGTATTTGTTGATACCGATGAGTATTTTCATATCGATCCGGCTGCGATAGAGAGCAGAATCACAGATAAGACCAGAGCCATTATCGCCGTACATCTATTCGGTCAGGCCTGTGATCTGGATATGATTGAGGATATCTGCAAACGGCACAACTTGCAGCTGATTGAAGATTGCGCACAGGCGCACATGGCGACTTGGCGTGGCAAGCATGTTGGCTCGATGGGGGTTGCAGGAACCTTCAGTTTTTATCCGGGTAAAAACCTTGGTGCCTATGGTGATGCGGGTGCGGTCATTACGGGTGACCCCAAGCTGGCTGAAAGCATTCGAATGTATCGGAACCACGGAGCATTGATCAAGCACCAGCACAAGATCGAGGGTCGTAACAGTCGCCTGGATGGTCTACAGGCCGCAATCTTGTCGGTTAAGTTGCCATACCTTGAGGAATGGACGTGCGAACGTCGCGTTGTCGCAGAGTTATATGATCGTCTGCTAACACCGATCGAACAGGTCACAATTCCACAGCAACGAGAGCATGCTAAGCATGTATTTCACTTATATGTCATTCGCGTATCTGCACGTGACGCATTGCGTGATCACCTTGCGAACAGTGGTATCCAGACCGGAATTCACTACCCGACTGCCTTGCCGCTACTGGAAGCATATAAGTACCTTGATTGTGATCACCAGGAATTCAAGAGTGCGGTCGGAGCTCAGCACGAAATCTTGTCGTTACCGATATTTCCCGAACTGGATCCGATTCAAGTACGATATGTTGCGGACAGTATTCAGGAATTCTTTTCGTAGCGTTCGGGTTCCACCCGTAGTGCGAGATTGGTATGTCGAATCGGCACAGCACGATTGCTGATGAAACACATCCTCATAGTTAACCACAACGCCGGTGCACCATGTTACGGCCCAAACTACCGTAGCTATTATGTCGCACGATCATTAGTGGAGCGGGGGTACCGAGTCACTATTATTGCCTCGAGTTATTCTCACAAGCTACATAAACTGCCGCGAGTGACTGCGGGAATTACCAAGGAGATGATTGACGGCATTCAGTATCTTTGGATACGGACCAGGCCGTTTCGCGGGAATCTGGGCCGCCTTTTTAACTATTGGCAATTCTATCGGGCGCTGACAAGGTTGCCGGAACTCATTATCGACCCGGTCGACACAGTCATCTGTTCGTCACCACCCCCATTCTGGATATGGGCTGCGCGCAAGGCTGCATACACATGGGACGCGCAATTGATTTTCGAAGTGCGGGATCTTTGGCCGCAGGTCATCCTGGACACATCCAGAACAGCGGGTAATATCTCGGCGCCACTGATTGCGTTGATGGATCGGGCGCAGAAAACAGGTTATCGAGATGCGGATTTCGTCGTTGGAGTTTCACCTGGTTTCGAGTCGTACATGACTGGTAAGGGACTGAGTTCCAAGAGATTTGTTTGTATTCACAACGGTATCAATCTGGATCAGACAAGGATGGATCTGGAACCATTGCCGAAGGCCATTACTATGAATCTCCCTCGCGAGGAGCTGCTGGTGGGTTATGTCGGGGGGTTTGGAGGGGCGTACGGTCTGCAGCACTTAATAGAGGCTGCGCGTCAGTTGCAGGGTCGGGGAGTCGGATTCGTGCTGGCCGGCGGTGGTGGTGAGTGTGATCGGCTATGTCGTATGGCCGCTGATCTTGAGCATGTTTTATTCATCGGTCAGATACCAAAGAGTCAGGTTGCAAGCCTGCTCGATCGGGTTCATGTTTGTTTTGCGAGTTTTGTCGATCGGCCGGCGATTCGTTTTGGTGTTAGTCAAAACAAACTGTTTGACTATATGGCAGCACGGAAGCCGATTCTGTTCGCATTAAACAGTCCCTTTAATCCAGTAGCAGATGCAAGTTGTGGACTGGTCGTGAAGCCCGAGTCGGCAACGGCGATCGTGGACGGTATTTCCCAGTTCCAATCCATGGGATGTGATCAGCTTGACAGGATGGGTGATCGGGGACGAGCATACCTTGAAAGTCACTTCACGTATGATGTGCTCGTTGAACAATGGATAGCAGTTATTGGACAGCGTAAGTAGTGAGTAGAAAATTGCGCTATGTACCGGTGATCATCGTCGGTGCCGGAAGAAGTGGCACCAACATGCTCCGCGATGTGCTGTGTATGTTGCCGGGACTTGGAACCTGGCCGTGCGATGAGATCAACTATATATGGCGTCATGGGAATGCGGGACATCCTACTGACGAGCTCTCTCCCGACTTGGCGAATAACCGGGTTCAGAGGTTCATACGAGCACAGTTTGACCGCCGCGCGCGTACTGATAGCCTGAATTTCGTAGTTGAAAAGACATGCGCGAATTCCTTACGCGTCGGTTTCGTACGGTCTGTCTTACCGGATGCGAAATTCATTCACATCATTCGCGATGGGCGTGACGTCGCAGCTTCTGCGGCAATTCGCTGGAACGCATCATTTGATCTTCCTTATCTGCTCAGGAAGGCTCGTTTTGTGCCATGGACTGATATGCCGTACTACGCTGGGCGTTATCTCTACAATCGTCTGTATCGATTGATGCCCGGCCGCCAGCGGCTTGCTTTCTGGGGGCCGCATTATGACGGGAGCATCGCGGATGTTCGGGGTAATCCACTTGCTGTAGCCTGTGCACTTCAGTGGCGGCGTTGCGTAGAACGCAGCCTTCAGGATCTCGATATGGTTCCCAGCAATAGAGTCATGCATATTTTGTACGAGGAGTTCGTTGTAACACCCGCCGCACATCTTCGTCGTATTGTCGATTTCGTTGGTGCTGAGGTGGATGACAATGTATTGGAAAATGCAGTCGATCAGGTCTCGGTCCAGAGCATAGGACGATGGAAACAGCAAATACCTGAGGACGTGCAAGCATCGGTTGAGCAGGTCGTTCAACCAATGGCCGATATGCTGGCAACCCGCCCTGACCAGTTGATAGACGGAGGCGAAAGAGCGTGATCTATCGCCGTTATGGCAAACGAATCTTTGATCTCATACTGGCATTTGTTGGCTTGATTGCACTCAGTCTGCCGATGATTGCTATTGCAGTCTGGATATTGGCGCGATCCGGGCCACCAGCATTGTTTCGCCAGACGCGTATCGGTCGGAATGCCGAGCCTTTCGAGTGCTACAAGTTTCGTACCATGGACACCTGCACAGGTCTGCGTACGATGGTGACGATAAACCATGATCCGCGTATTACACCTCAAGGGCGCATCATGCGGCAATACAAGCTGGATGAGCTTCCACAGCTGATCAACATCATCAAGGGCGACATGAGCTTTGTTGGACCACGCCCGGATGTTTCGGGATACGCCGACCAGCTGGAAGGTGAGGACCGCTTGATCCTCGAGTTACGGCCTGGGATTACCGGGCCAGCTACTCTAGCCTACCGGGATGAGGAGACCGTATTGGCCAAGGTAAGTGATTTCGAAAAATACAATGATGAGGTAATTTATCCGCACAAGGTTCAGCTCAATCGAGCGTACTACGCGGATGTATCTTTATGGTTGGATTTGAGATTACTTGTACGAACCCTGCTGACGCGATGATTTGGTGCTCTCGAAGCGAGTTTTATCTTACAATACACTATTCCGGAGGCAGTATCGTTGCTTGATCAACCTGATCGGCGACTGAATTGATATTGATGAAAGTCGACAAGAAAGCATACTTGGCTGGAAGTGACAGCCAGAAGTTACCCGGTTGGCCCGTGTACGCAGATGATGAGATTACAAGCACGGAGAAGGTGCTGGCATCGGGCCGGACGAATTACTGGACGGGCAATGAGGGTCGCAGCTTCGAGCAGGAGTTTGCCGAGTACTTTGGGGTTAATCGGGCGATCACGGTTAGTAACGGTTCGGTAGCATTGGGTATCGCCCTGCGGGCACTGCAACTGCCACCAAATAGCGAGGTCATCGTTACACCGCGTACCTTCATTGCGACCGCCAGCGAGATCTTGCTAGCCGGGCACAGGCCAATATTTGCCGATATCGACCTAGATTCACAGAATATCACTGCTGAAACCATTGAGCCATTGATCTCGGAGCGAACCGGAGCCGTTATGCTTGTACACCTCGCCGGCTGGCCATGTGATATGCCGGCAATTACATCGCTGGCTGGGCAGCACGGGATCAAGGTAATCGAGGATTGTGCTCAAGCACCGGGTGGCACCGTGAATGATCGAAAGGTCGGTAGTTGGGGTGATCTGGCGGCATTCTCTTTTTGTCAGGACAAGATCATCTCGACTGGTGGCGAGGGCGGGATGATTGTGACCGACGACGAGACGTATTGGCGCAGATGCTGGTCACATAAGGATCACGGCAAGAATCCGGACCTGATGTCGTCACAGTCCTCCGGCAACGCCTTTCGGTGGGTTCACGAAGCCATTGGAACGAATGGACGCATGACCGAGATTCAGGCGGCCATCGGTCGCTGTCAGCTTGCCAAGCTCGATACATGGTTAGGCCAGCGTCGCGCCAATGCCGGCAGGCTAAACACCTGCCTTGAAGGACTCAGTGCGCTTCGAACTACGTTGCCTGGTGAGGGCGTCCAACATGCATATTACAAGTATTACTGTTTCATCAGACCCGAGGCGTTAAAAAGTAGTTGGTCTCGTGACCGGATCCTTGGCGAGCTGGCGGACTTGGAAATCCCCGTAGGTAGTGGTATTTGCCCCGAGGTCTATCTGGAATCGGCATTTTCCGAATCTGGTGACCGGCCGCCCCGGCGCCTTGCGAATGCCCGGGAACTTGGTGAAACCAGCATTATGTTGCCTGTTCATCCGACCATGAACGAAGGGCATATGGATCGCATGGCGGATGCCCTCATCAACGTCATAAAATCTGCCAAGCGTTAGGCGGCGCCTCGATATTCGCGCTACGCAGGAAATTCTTTCAACATCCGTTGTCAGTGATCCACTGAACCTTGATCTGGTGAGTATGGTATTTAGTTGATTTCCGGGGTCATCCTGAGCAGAGGTGAGACGTTATGATGCATAGTCCGTGTTGCCAACTGTGATCAGGTACATAACTGGTAAAAATTGACCAAAAATGTATTTCCAAGATAAACATCGATATAATCCTAGCTCTATAAAGGCTTAGGCAGGAAGTTCTTCGAAAAAATGTCGCATAGTAATGGTGGGCCATTACCATATGACTGATACAAAGGGACTCATGTACAACATCAGGGAGGTTGTATGCGCGCGAACAGTCTTCAGATTGGTCTGATTCAACTACCACGTCGATCCAAGAGATTGTTGGTGATATTGGCAGATACCATGCTGCTAAGTTTGGCGCTGGCTGTCGCACTTGTCCTGACAAGCGCATACCAATTAGAGGGTATGCAAAATATATGGGTTTTGTATCCTGTGACCCTGTGCATTGCGATTCCCATTCTCTGGCAACAGGGGTTATATCAAGCGGTTATCAGGTTTATTGGCACTCAATTGGCCATTTCTGTGCTGCGAAGCGTGACAGTCACCGCTGCAGCAATTGCCGGTGTCAATTTCTGGCTCGGCTTGGATCTCTTATTTGAGATTGCTGCTATATCATTGATATTTTGGTCATTTGCTGTTGTAGTGATGGTCGGATCGCGGTTCGCGATGAGGGCTTTTTTGCTCTATCAGCCGGAAAGGGGAGAACGCGTCGTGGTATATGGCGCAGGTGATGCTGGTGCCAGATTGGTGGCTGCCCTGATCGCGGATAGTGATTTTCTTCCGGTTGCTTTTGTTGACGATGATCTAAATATCCAGGGCCGTTCGATTAATGGTTTAAAGGTACATTCACCAGATCAATTGCCCTCGCTCATAGAAAACAGGGGGATAATGCGTGTCCTCTTGGCGCTTCCGTCTGTCAGACGTGGCAAGCGTCGTAAGATTATTGAAAACCTCGAGCCTTTACCTATCCATATACAGACGATGCCGGAGGTTGCCGACCTGGTCTCGGGTCGTGCCCGTGTAGATGAAATTCGGGATGTTGATGTTGCGGATCTTCTGGGTCGGGCATCGGTGCCACCTGACGAGCAGTTACTGGATGCCTGTATCAGAGGCAAGACAGTCATCGTTACAGGGGCGGGTGGTTCAATAGGTTCGCAGCTATGCCGACAGATCATCCAGCTTTGCCCTCAACGCTTGCTGTTATTTGAAATCAGCGAAGTTGCTCTTTACACGCTGGACAAAGAACTCAATAAAGCGGTCAAACATCACGAGCTGGACGTCGAGATTATTCCTCTGCTGGGGTCAGTACATCATCTCAAGCGGATGCGGTCGATTCTGGCCACCTTCAGGGTCGACACCCTGTATCACGCTGCAGCCTACAAGCATGTGCCAATGGTAGAGCACAATATGATCGAAGGGGTACACAATAATATTTTTGGTACCTGGTACGCAGCTGAGGCCGCACATGAAGCGGGTGTCGGTAACTTCGTCCTGATATCGACTGACAAGGCTGTCTCTCCTACCAACGTGATGGGTGCTACCAAACGATTTTCTGAACTTGTCTTGCAGGCAATGCATGAGCGGGGCAGTGATACACAGTTCTCAATGGTGAGGTTCGGTAATGTTCTGGCTTCGTCCGGATCCGTTGTACCCCTGTTCCGTGAGCAGATCCGTGCAGGAGGACCGGTTACCGTGACCCATCCGGAAATTATCCGGTATTTCATGACCATACCCGAAGCCGCACAACTGGTGATTCAGGCAGGTTCCATGAGCCAGGGGGGTGATGTTTTTGTGCTCGATATGGGGAAACCGGTACGGATCGAGGATCTGGCCCGGCGGATGATTCACCTGATGGGGTTGACGATCAGAGACGATGATAACCCTGATGGCGACATTGCCATCAAGTACACCGGGCTGCGGCCGGCAGAGAAACTCTACGAAGAACTTTTGATCGGTGACAACGTTATGGGTACCGAGCATCCCATGATCATGCGGGCAATGGAAGAGTCATTGCCCTGGAGTCGGATGCAGGGTTACCTCGACAAGTTGTTGATTGCTGCAGAAAATCTGGATTGCTTGCAGGCCAGAGAAATATTGCTTGAGAGCATCGCAGGGTATGCGCCAATGAATGGGCTGGATGATATTGTCTGGACCAACACGCGTAAAGAAACACCTGAGCTTGTGAAAGCGAGTGTTACCAAGCTGGATGTTCATCGCACCGGTACGACAAGCGCTGCAACCCCCTGATCGTTATGTCGTATCGGTTGCCAGGCAATGGATCGCTTTATCAGGCAACCAACTGATTTATCAGCCGGGGCATATCGTTTACCGGTAAAACCGAAATATTGTCATCAAGCCCATAGGCATCACTGCCGGGGTAAACAACCCACAAATGTGATAGTTGCAAGTCATTGATTGCAACCCGCATAGCACGTGTCGTCCCGGGAGCATCGCTGTATTTGCATTCAAAACCATATCGCTTGCCTGCAACGGTGATCAACAGATCAAGCTCGGCTCCACCATGCGTTGCCCAGAAACTTGCACTCCTTGTGTCAAGACTGGACAGTAGCTGTTCAATAGCGAAACCTTCAAATGATGCGCCGATTTTAGGATGCCCTGATAATGCATCAAGAGAACTCAGTTCCAGTAACGCATGCAGCAAACCGCTGTCGCGAATATATATCTTGGGTGATTTTACCTGCCGTTTCTTGAGATTCTCATGCCAGGGGGTCAGCACCCTGATCATGTAGGCACCCTGCAGAATATCGAGATAATTACGTGCCGTACCTTCACTTGTACCCAACGCACGGGCAAACTCCGCAGCATTCCAGACCTGCCCGTGGTAGTGGGCAATCATGGTCCAGAATCGTCTCAGTGATTCAGACGGAATGGTAATACCTAACTGGGGGATATCCCGTTCAAGGAAGGTACGTATGAAATTTTCACGCCATAATGCGGAGGAGGCATCATCCGGAGCAAGATAGCTCCGCGGGAAACCACCCCTTTGCCATAATGTTTGCCAATGGTTATCAAGGATTTCATTCAGATCAAAACCTGCAAGGTCTACCAGACCCACTCGACCGGCCAGTGTTTCCGATGCGCCTTTTATCAACGTGGGTGAGGCACTGCCCAAAAGCAGAAAACGGGTCGAGGAAGCCGGTCTGTCCAGCAATACTCGTAGTGTTTCAAATAGTTGCGGTTGTCGCTGGATTTCGTCGATAACTACCAGGCCGGTTAGTGCCGACAGGGTTTGTTCCGGTGATTCCATTTTCCGGCGATCAACTGCCTTTTCCATATCAAAAAATGAAAAGTCAGGTTCCGTATCGGTGATCATGTGCGCCAGTGTGGTTTTGCCGCACTGCCGCGGGCCGACTAGCGCAACAGCCGGGTGAACGCGAAATGCGCTCTCGATCCGATTGATGGCCTCGGGGCGTTCAATGAGCATGCAGACATGATATTCCTTGATAATCCGCAAATCAAGTGTGGGGTTTCAAGGAAAATGCATCATATCCACCCCTGTAACCGGACTGGTCAGGCAAATACGTGCTTCATTGATCGTTTACAAGCTACTGTCGCCGCTGCGCCGCACCCTGACCCCGATCACAAGCAACAGCACAGCCAATAGCATCCCCGGATCAACGGAACTGACACCAAATACACCCGAGTCGATGTCTTCGATGTCGTCAACAGGGTCGATCACTCCCCGACCGGTCAGATTGACGGTAACTGACGGCTCATCCGGATCGTTCGACGGGATGTCCAGGCTATCGTTAAAGTGCGCTATTGATGTGGGTCTCATTCTTACCGTGATTATGCAACTGTCAGACGGAGCCAGCGTCGTTGTCGAGCAGTTATCAGTGAGAATGCTGAATGGATCCGCGAGTGGATCATTCTCGCCGATCATTCCCATCAGCATATCTGCGTTACCATCGTTGACTACAGTGATGATCACATCTGAAATTCTCGGCGTGATGATATCGCCAAATGGAATCTGCAAGTCATCTTCCGGCACGATCGAATCAAGTACCGTGATATCAGGAACAGGAGTTGGTATGCCGGTGCCGCTGACGCTGACAGTGACAGGGTTTTCATCTGAATCATTCGAGGGAATATCCAGGCTGTCACTGAATGTGCCTGATGTTGTCGGTGCAAATCGAACCGTCAAAGTACAGGGTGTTGCTGCCGGCACCAGTGTTTGCCCGGAACAGTTATCCACCGGGATGCTGAATACAGTGACCGGCGGTGTGATGACGCCGATAATCAGATCTGCAGTACCGCCATTCGCTACAGTAACTGTTTGATCTGACGTATTGCCTTCGACCACCGTACCGAACGGTATCTGAAGATCGCTGCCCGGCAGTACTGAATCTGTCACTGCAATGTCAGGTACGGGTGCTGCCAGCCCAATACCGGATAAACCGATGGTTACCGGGTTTTCATCCGGGTCGTTTGAGGGGATGTCCAGGCTATCATTGAAGGTGCCCGGCGTTAGCGGAGAAAACCGAACAGAGAGTGTGCAGCTGTCTGTAGGCACCAGTGTTTGTCCGGAGCAGTTGTCTGCCGGGATGCTGAATATTGTGGCAGGTGGCGTGATGGTGCCAATGGTCAGATCTGCAGTGCCATCATTGGTGATGGTAATCGGTTGATCAGCTGATGAGGTGAGCTGGGTAACAGAACCGAACGGCATCTGAAGGTCGTCAGCAGGAGCAATGGCATCAGTGACCGTGATGTCAGGTACTCCGGAGTTTAGCGTGGCAAACACCATGGAATTGTTAGCGGTCTGGCCGATAAAATCCGCGGTAAAACTGCTGAAGGTCGGGTCGTAATCAACGGTCAGGCGATAACGAATCATGTCCAGTGTCAGGATACTGACCAGGCCGCATAGTGGGCCGGTGCAGTCTCCCGGGCCGATAATCACGCTGAAAGTACTGAAATCTGTAGCTATGGCTGGAGCCAGGTCTACTTCAAACACTGCTATGCCATTAGCATCTACCGTAGTTTGTTGTGGTGTTGTATCGAATACAATTCCTGCACCAACCGCTGCGATATCGGTGGTACCGAGTATGTTAAGTGTCAGTGCAGGAAAGGCGATATTGCCACCAGCAATGGTTAGCGTCGTATTGTTATTGCTGAGAGTCAGATCAAGGAAAGAGCCAGCCTGGGGTGGGGCAATGCAGGGTGCCGGACCATTGCCTAAGCCGCAGGGCACAGCATTTTTCAGAATGCCGGTGGGATTTGGAGTAATCGTGATGTTGCGTATGGTTGGTGGAGTGCCACCGAAAAACGGGTCACCAACGGGATTTATTGGAGCATCGAAGGTTGCACTGTAGATACTGGAAATGCCGTTGTCAGGCTCGGTGGAACTGATTTCCACCTGTGCCGCCCAGGCAGTTGTGCAGGAGGTTGCCATAACAGCACCGGTCATCAGCGCTGAAACATATCGCAATATCTGTCTGACGTTCATTATAATCCTCATACTTTTTTCATTCTTATTCGTGGCGTCAATATTGGCTGTGGAAATGCGGGCCACCTACTCAAACCGGTAAGAGGCTTGTACGGCAACTGTCCGTGGCCGGTCGATAAAGCCGTAATATGCTGGAGTTCCGAACTGGCTGAAAGCCAGTGGCACGTCATTCGCATAGGTAACGATTTCCTCATCGGTCAGGTTGCGGCCCAGTAGAGCCACCTCCCAGATCTCGTCAATATCGCCCAGCGCCAGGCGTAAATTCACCTTGGCATAGGCATCTTGTTGAACGCGGGAATCCAGATTCTGGGTAGGTTCATAGCTATCGCTGAACAGGACATCCAGAGCTGACCGGAACAGCAGGGATTTGCCGACTTCCAGTTCATAGTTAAGCGTCAGTGCCCCTGACCAGTCGGCAACGTACTGGTTGGTTTTGCCGGTGAAGTCACACTTGCCATCGGCAAAATCTGCAACCTGTCCCTGAACACACTGGCCATTGCGGAAATCATCAAACTCGAAATCCATCATGGCTATGGAACCGGACAGCATCCAGTTATCCGATATTTGCCAGCGACCATCGACTTCAACACCGTAGGTTGTTGCTTTGGCTGCGTTGCCGACATTAAAGCCCAAAGTACCGTCGAAGATGCTGATCTGCATGTTACTGAATTGCGTATAGAAAAAAGCAGTGCTGAGTTCCGCCGCGCCACCAGCCAGGGACATCTTGGAACCGGCTTCATAAGCCAGCGCTTCCTCATCTTCGAACTCAAAAGACCCGGGGTCGACATTCGATACCGCCGGCTGGGATGATTCTGGATACAGCAGACCGACACCGGTCGTACCCGGATCCGGCTCACTGTTGGAACGCACGTCAAACCCGCCGGACTTGAATCCTTTTTTGACCGAAGCGTAGATCATCGTGTCATCGGTCAGATCAAAATTGGTGACCAGTGCCCATGATGTCCGGCTTTCCTTGCGTACGCCGGCAAGGGTGTGGAATGCAGCGTTGAATATTGACGAAAATGCAACCGAACCTGAGGCCAGCCGGTCGAATTCAGCCGGAACGCTGATATCAAATGGCACGCGATTCAGGTCACCTTCCTGCAGGATTCGGGAGGCCTGTTTCTGGGTCTGTGTGAATCGTAATCCAAGGTTGATCTGCCATCGATCAGTCGCATCCATCGAGACCTGGCCAAACACCGAGCTGACGTAGGTGTCTTGCCTGAAATCCCGGAAGACTGATGTATCGCCCAAAGTGTCGTTTCCAGCTGCCGGGATACCTGTCGTCGCATAGCCGACCAGTCTGGCAATACCGCCATCAACCGGGAGTAAAATCTGGTCACCAAAGTCCAGGTCTTCTTTCTGGTAGTAAAGACCTGCCATGTAGCGGAACCGACCGTCACCCGGTGAGGCCAGACGCAGTTCCTGACTCCACATGGTGTAGTTCTCTTCCGAGATCAGGTTGAATTGATTGGCACCGGTAAAATCGCAATCACAGTCTTCAAGATAGTCGTAGGTCAGCCACGCACTGATCGCGGTCAGCTCATGGTCACCAATATCAAAATTAAAAGTCAGCGCAGCAGTATCGACCTTGTTATTGCTGGAGTCTCCATTCGAGTGGCGAACAAAATCGAGCGTGTCGTCCTGAATCTGCGGGTTGCTGTCAAAAAATTGACCGAGGTACTCAAGGTAGGTTGATCCGGGCTGCCACAATGCGGAACTGCCGGTGTTGTTACTGAATCCGGTCTGGCTGGAGCCACGTGTAGTGGAAGCAATATCCTCGATAATTTCAATTTGCCGGCCGGTCACATCGAACTCATTCGATTCCAGTTTCAGAGTGGCTTCCCAGGTGTCTGCTTCCCACAACAATGTCAGACGAGCGCTTTTCTCATCACGCTGAGGCTCATCGCGGTTGAGAATCACATTTTCGATGTAGCCATCCATGGTTCGGTAGCGTGCAGCAAGCCGGGCAGACAGATTACTGAACAGCGGACCGGAAATAATGCCGGTGTATTCCTGCTCACCGTGATCGGGTTCGTACAGTCCGGTAATGGATGCCTCGAATTCCTGTGAAGGTTTGGCCGTGGTGAGGTTAAGTGCGCCGGCAATACTGTTATTACCCAGCAGCGTGACCTGCGGCCCTCGCAGGATTTCAACCTGGGCGAGATCCAGGAAGGGCGTCCGCATCAGTTGGGCGCGACCGTAATAAACGCCATCAAAGTACATGCCGACTGACTGCTCAAACCCCTGATTGATCCCTGACCCGATACCCCGGATATACAGGTTGGTGCCAATACCGGTTTCGGACATCGCCACGTTGGGCACGAACAGCACCAGCTCCTCTACCTTGGTGATGCCAGCCTCGGTAATTTTCTCGGCGCCAACGACGCTGACAGAAACGGGTACATCCTGCAGGCTTTCCGCGCGTTTCCGTGCTGTCACGACAATTTCTTCCAGTACTTGTGCGCTGGCAGTTTGCAGCCCGGTAGCGACTATTCCGAATACAATTCCGGTGAACGCCAAAAGGCGGGCCAAGCGAGACATATTGTTACCCCTTCTAATTCTTTCTAATTCTTTGATTGGCAAGGTATTGGCAGACATGGAGGCTTCCCCAAACCAGATACGGAGAATATCATAAATTTTTCTGGCGTATCGGCTCGAGAGGCGCCGGATCGTTGGCTGGAACCGGTCAATCAGGGTATTACGATACCGTGACACCCCTTTCGAGGGGCATATTTCTGGTTAACTGGCATTTCATTCAGCAGGCTGACCGACTAATCTACTGAACCGCATCAATCAATCGTAAAGGGAAAGATATGGAGCTCACGGTGCACGGCACGGGGTATGTAGGACTGGTCACAGGGGCTTGCATGGCTGATGCCGGTAATCAGGTGATATGTCTCGACATTGACAAGGACAAAATCCAGCGCCTGCAGCAGGGCGAAATGCCGATTTTCGAGCCGGGTCTTGAAGATATCGTGCGGAGAAACTGCGCCGCAGGCAGGCTGCAATTTTCGACAGATATCGCTGAGGGCGTGGCTCACGGGCATATTCAGATGATTGCAGTGGGTACACCCCAGGATGAGGATGGGTCGGCCGATTTGCAGCACGTGCTGACGGTGGCCAGGTCCATTGGCAAATACATGGATGACTACAAGGTGATCGTGGACAAGTCTACGGTGCCGGTTGGTACCGCCGACAGGGTAAGCGAGGCTGTTTCAGAGGTGTTATCAGGTCGCGGCGTATCGGTCGAATTTGATGTGGTCTCGAACCCGGAATTTCTCAAGGAAGGTGCAGCGATTGCTGATTTTACCAAGCCGGATCGCATTATTGTTGGCGCCAACAGCTCCGGGGCTGCAGAGTTACTGCGCAGTCTGTATGAGCCATTCAGCCGTAACCACGATAAGTTGATCTTGATGGATATACGCTCGGCAGAGCTGACCAAATACGCCGCAAACGCAATGCTGGCGACCAAGATCAGTTTCATGAATGAGCTGGCGAATCTGGCAGAGCTGTGCGGGGCTGATATTGAGCAGGTCCGGTCGGGTATCGGCTCCGATCCAAGGATTGGATACGAGTTTATCTATCCGGGTTGTGGTTATGGTGGTTCCTGTTTTCCCAAGGATGTCACAGCCCTGGCGCGATCGGCGGCTGAATATGGTTACCAGGCCCACCTTATTCAGGCCGTACAGGATGTCAATAACCGCCAGAAACAAGTGTTGTTCAGCAAACTGATGGCTCATTTTGATGGCGACATTGCCGGTAAAACCATCGCTTTGTGGGGCCTGGCATTCAAGCCGAAAACCGATGATATGCGGGACGCCCCCAGCCGCACCTTCATGGAAGCTGCCTGGGAAGCCGGGGCGAGCATCCGGGCCTATGATTCAGAAGCATCCGCGGCCGCTGTGCGTCTCTATGGGCAACGATCTGACCTGGTGATTGCAGCGTCGGCGCACGAAGCATTGCAGGGCGCTGATGTATTGGTCATCGTGACCGAATGGCAGGAGTTTCGCAGCCCTGATTTCAGTTTGATTAAAAAATCCCTGACAGAGTCGGTTATTTTTGATGGTCGAAATCTTTATGATCCAAAGGCGATGTCGGATCTCGGTATTACTTACTATGCGATCGGTCGCGGCGAATCATTGCATGCATAGTGCGAACGATTATTGTCAGTAAGTTTGTTGTGAGAAATTAGCCATGAAGCTTGTTCCTGTCATTCTGTGCGGTGGATCCGGATCCCGCTTGTGGCCCTTGTCGCGGGCCATGTTTCCCAAGCAGCTGTTACCGCTGGTTGGCGAAAGAACCATGTTGCAGGAGACCGTTCATCGATTGTCCTCACTGGAAGTCAATCTGGCTGAGCCGGTGGTGCTGTGCAATGAGGCGCATCGGTTTCTTGCCACTGGCCAATTACAGGAGCTGGGGTTTGAGCCCACAGTGGTTCTGGAGCCGATAGGGCGGAATACGGCGCCCGCTGCCGCTGTAGCAGCATTGATATCAGTGGCGTCTGCCGCGGCAGACGAGCAGACCCTGTTGCTGGTACTGCCCGCAGATCATGTGATCCGCGACCCTGCCGCACTGACGGCAGCGATCAGCCTTGCGATTCCTGCCGCCGAACAGGGCAAGCTGGTGACCTTTGGCGTTGTGCCCACTGCACCTGAAACCGGTTACGGGTATATCCGGGGGGGCAAGGGGCAGGAAGGCGTGCGGCCGGTGGAGCAGTTTGTAGAGAAACCGGATCTGGAAACTGCCCGGGCTTACCTCGAATCCGGTGCCTATTTCTGGAATAGCGGCATGTTTCTGTTCGGTGCAGACAGTTTTCTTGACGAACTTAAGGCTTATGCACCCGAGATGCTTGCAGCCTGCGAAAAGGCAGTAGCTGCTGCTGATTCCGGTGACGGGTTCCTGCGTCTGGATTCGGACGCATTTTCAGCCTGCCCGGCGGATTCTATTGACTACGCGGTGATGGAAAAAACCGAACGGGCCGGTGTGATCCCTCTTGATGCCGGCTGGAGCGATGTGGGTTCCTGGGCATCATTGCATGAAGTCAGCGATTCGGATGCTTCCGGGAACACAACACTGGGCGACGTAGTCGCTGTGGATTGCCGGGATTCTTACCTCAGGGCAGAGAGCCGCTTGCTGACCGCCGTGGGGCTGGAAGGCTGTATTGTGGTCGAGACCAAGGATGCCGTAATGGTAGCGCGCGGGGATCGGGCGCAGGATGTTAAAAAACTGGTTGATTCACTCACTGCCGCGCAGCGTGAGGAGGTCAAGCTGGGTCGGCAGGTATACCGGCCATGGGGAAGCTACGATAGTCTCGAATCCGCACCAGGCTACCAGGTCAAGCGTCTGGAAGTCCTGCCCGGTGCGGTCTTGTCGCTGCAGCTCCACCACCACCGTGCGGAGCACTGGGTAGTGGTTGCGGGCACCGCCCGCATCACCCGTGATGATGAGGTTTTTGACCTCAAGCCCGGCGAACATACCTATATCCCTGTGGAATCGAAACACCGGATAGAGAATGCCGGCGATGAGATGGTACAGATCATTGAAGTCCAGGTGGGCGATTACCTTGGAGAAGATGATATTGTCCGGTTTGACGATAAATACGGTCGGCAAGGCCGTACCGACTGACCAACGAGAACCCCCATGAAAAACAAGCTGACCGGTTTCAAGGCCTACGATATCCGTGGGCGCATTCCAGATGAAATTAACGAGGATATCGCCTATGCCATAGGCCAGGCCTATGCACACTTTGTCCAGCCCGACACAGTGGTGGTTGGCTATGATATTCGGCTCTCCAGCCTGCAACTCGCCGATGCAGTATCGAATGGACTCACAGATGCAGGTGTTGAGGTACTGAACATCGGGCTTTGGGGTACCGAGGGCGTATATTTTGGCACCTGGCATCTGGGCGCAGGTGGCGGGATCATGGTCACGGCCAGCCACAACCCGGCAGATTACAACGGCATGAAGTTCGTCAGGGAGCAGTCGAAACCGATCAGTGGTGATACCGGTTTGTTCGATATTCGCGATCTGGTGGAAAGTGGTCATCGATCAATGGCTGATCAGAAAGGTTCTGTCACCGTGACCGATATTTCTGATGCATATATCAGCCATCTGCTGAGTTATGTTGACCTGGATCAGTTGCAACCATTAAAGCTGGTGGTCAACGCAGGGAACGGCGGTGCGGGCCTGATTATCGACCAGCTGGAAGGAAAACTGCCGTTCGAGTTCATCAAAGTTCATCACGAGCCGGACGGGAATTTCCCCAATGGCGTGCCGAATCCACTGCTTCCGGAGAATCGGCAGGCCACCATTGATGCCATTCATGCCAGTGGAGCAGATTTTGGAATTGCCTGGGATGGTGATTTTGATCGCTGTTTTCTGTTTGATGAGCAGGGTGGATTTGTTGAGGGTTACTACGTTGTCGGGCTTTTGGCCCAGGCCCTGCTGGAACATAGCCCCGGGGCGGGAATCGTCCATGACCCGCGGTTGATCTGGAATACCCAGGATATTGTGACCCGGATGGGCGGTGTGCCGATCCAGAGCAAAACCGGGCATGCATTCATGAAAGAACGGATGCGTGAGGAGGATGCTGTCTACGGCGGTGAGATGAGCGCCCACCATTACTTCAGGGATTTTGCTTACTGTGACAGCGGTATGATTCCGTGGTTGCTGGTTGCCGGGATTATCTGCTCATCCGGGCAGCCTTTGTCGGAGCTGCTTGCGGAACGGATCGGCAAGTTTCCGGTCAGTGGAGAGATTAATCGCAAAGTAGCTGATCCAGCTGCGGTGCTTGCCAATGTCAGGGCGCACTACGAAGCTGATGCCATCAGAATAGACGAAATCGATGGCTATGGATTTGAGTTTGCTGACTGGCGGTTTAATCTGCGCATGTCAAATACCGAACCGGTGATCCGCCTGAATGTTGAGACGCGAGCGAATGCAGATCTGATGAAAAAGAGAACTGCTGAAATTCTGGCAATGCTTGAATAGCCTGTATTATGCCAACTTGTGGCGAGAATCGGGTCATCGGACGTTATGGCATTGATTCCAGAGGCTTGTTCTATGAACTATGTCAGTGCGCTGGCATATTTTTTTTAGTAATATCAAATCCTTGATGTAATTTTCTACAATAATTGTTACCAGGGCTTCTCGCTGGTTGCCCATAGGGTTCAGACAAACAACAGGATAGCCGTGTCGAGGTTGGAATTTGGGGTGTACCTCAGTCAGCTCCGATGCGATTATTTTTCGGGATAACAGAGTCATGACAAGTTTCTTGCGACAATACACATTATTTATTTCGCTGGTTTTGATGCTCGGCTTGTCTGCCTGTGCGCAGTCTCCGGAAGAGTTAATGGTCAGTGCACAGGATGCGGAAAGCAAAGGCGACTATAGAACAGCCTCAATCCACCTGCGAAACCTTCTCCAGGCCGCACCTGACAGCATTGAAGCGCGCCTGATGCTAGGTGAAATTGCACTAAGAACCGGTGATATTCAATCCGCTGAAAAAGAGCTGAAGCGTGCCAGAGATCTGGGTGCTGATTCCAGGCAGGTTTCCGGGCTGCTGATTGAAGCACTCTTTGCAGTGAAGAAGTATCAGGAAGTCGTTGATGAGATTGACGGGATGCAGTTAACGCAGGCGGAGATGCCTGTATCTGTATTGCTGCTTCAAGCGTATTCATACCAGCGGCTTGGCAGGCTTCGCATTGCAGAGCAAAGTTTTACAGCTGCCATTGATCATTATCCCGACCTGCCGGAAGGCTATGCGGCCCTCTCAGAGTTGATGATGACTACCGGCCAGTTCGACAGGGCTGATGCGCTGATTGATGATGCACTTGCTCGCGATGCTGATTACCTGCCGGCACATCTGCTAAAGGGTCGCCGCTTGTTGACTACGGCCGGGCCAGAGGCAGCACTGGATGTTTTTACCCAGTCTGCCGCTTTAGCTGCAGAAAAAGGTGATACCAGTTCTTTACTTCATGCGTTAACGCTGGCGGGTGACATCCAGTTAAGTCTCCGCCGACTGGACGAAGCAGCGGTAACGATTACTGATATCGAAAAAATTGCGCCTGCTCGCCTGTTGACCCGTTATCTCAGAGCGCGCCTGTACGCGCAATCAGATGAAAATGCAGAGGCTGTGGGGGTACTGCAGGGATTAGTGCGGGACTTTCCCGACTTCAGGCCGGCGAGGGCACTATTGGCGGCGATCCACCTTATTGAAGGTAACCTTGAGCAGGCTGAGTCACATCTGACCATTGTCGCTCAGGCAGACCCCGGCAACATAGTTGTCTCACGTATGCTCGCCGAGGTGAGGCTGCGGCAAGGCCGGGCGGATCAAATCTCCGGCACGCTTGGATCAAGCCCGGGGTCTGATCAGGATCGGGTCAATCAGGAGCTATTGATTCTTGCCGGACAAAGCAGCCTGAAGGAGGGGGATATCGAAACAGCTTTGGGGTATTTCCAACAGGGGCAGGCAGTTTTTCCGGAAGACACGCGCTTTTTGCTGGGTGAAGTGACTTCCTACATGTCCCAGGGTGAGCCAGAGAAGGCCAAGGCCTTGCTGAAATCCCTGCAGGCGCAGGAAACGAATACCCAGGCTGTATTCCTGTTATCAGTTTTGGTTCATTTACAGGAAGAGGAATATGACCTTGCCGTCGCGAAGGCAGAGGAATTGGTTGCCAGCCAGGATCCTGCTGAATGGGCAAACCAGTTTCTCGGTGCGGTATATTTTGCAGCAGGAAGAAATGAACAGGCACGGTCTCAACTCGAAGCTGTATTGAAGTCTGACCCTGACAATGTCGGCGCGATGATTGGTATGGCAAGAATCGAGGCGCGTGCAGGCTCAACCAGTAACGCGCGCACATGGCTGGAGAAGATCAGGCGGGGCCATGCTGGGAATATTGTTGCGAGAATCATGCTCGCAAAGTCCTATCTGGAAGAGGGCGACGGACGGAAAGCGTTCGATGTAGCGCGTGAGGCTGCGTTGAAGGCGCCCGATCAAATCCAGCCAGCTAACCTGCAGGCAACGGCAGCTGCGCTACTTGGTGAGTGGGACGAGGCGATTGCGGGCTTCAGGCACGTAGTAGAGCTCAGTCCGGAGAATCCGGCTGCTTTGCTGAATTTGGCGCGGGCTTATTTTCAGATTGGGGATGAAGAGTCAAGTCAGGCAACAATAGATCGTGCTGCCGAAATAGCACCCAATGACCCTCGCGTCCTGATGATTGTCGGTGAGCGTGAAATGGCCAGCGGCGAGTTCAGCCGGGCTGCGGAAACTTTCCGCAGGGTGTATGAAATTCTGCCCAACGGGAATGCTGCAATCTGGATATATCGTGCGCGTACGGCTGCCAGCAAGAAAGAACCGATGGAGTACCTCGATTTATGGCTGACCGCCCGTCCTGATGATGCTGCAAGTCGCTACTTCCGCGCTGCGGTGTTACAGGAAAAAGGGCAGCAGCAAGAAGCAATTGCGGAATACAGGCGGGTTCTGGAGCTGGAGCCGGAGCAGCCGCTGGCATTGAATAATCTCGCCTGGCTATATTTCGAAACAGGTGATTCCCGGGCGCAATCTGTTGCGGACCGTGCTTTGGCAGTTCGTCCGGACTGGGCGGCGATCACTGATACTGCAGGGTGGATTTATCTGAAAAACGGAGATCTTTCCAGGGGACTTGAATTACTTGCGAAATCTGTAGAGCAGTCCAAGGGTGACCCGGAAATACTGTATCACTTCGCGGTTGCACAAAACGAAAATGGTATGCCGGAGGCTGCTGTTATCACGCTCAACAGGGCGTTGCGACAGGAGGGGGTCTTTTTAAGCCGGCCTGACGCTCAGGCGTTACGCGATGAGTTGAATCGCTGATCACAGTGAGCAGGTTTCTTGTATATTTATTCATCGCATGGTCACTGGGCTGATTGAATCTGTGCGTATTAGTCATATGAAAACAGAATCTGACCGGCTGCGGTGGGATGAGTTTGTGCTGCACTGTGAAGATGCTCATTTTTTTCATCTTTCAGGCTGGAAGGATGTGATTACCAAAGCATTCGGGCACCGTACCTATTTTCTGTATGCTGAAAATTCCGGTGAAATTACCGGAGTGCTTCCACTGGCTCAAACCAGTAGCAGGCTGTTCGGCAACAAGCTCATATCACTCCCTTTTTGCGTATACGGCGGCGCGGCGGCAAAAGATGACCAAACACGTGCTGCCTTAACCGGTGCAGCATCTGCTCTGGCGAGAGAGATCTCTGTAGACTACCTTGAGTTAAGAAACATAAAGGAGCAGCCGGGATATACATCAACAGATCGCTACGTCACTTTTCGGAAGAAAATATCAGATAATTCCGAACAAAACTTGCTGGCAATTCCGCGCAAACAGCGCGCGATGATTCGCAAAGGAATGAAAAATTCTCTTGAGGTCAGGATGGGTGCATCAGTTGATGAGTTTTATACGATCTATGCAGAAAGTCTCAGGGGGTTGGGTACGCCGGTTTTGTCAAAACGATATTTTCAGATCCTGAAATCGGTTTTTGGTGACCGTTGCGATGTGCTCAGTGTTCGACGCAATGGTGTTCCGGTGTCGAGCGTCATGAGCTTCTATTTTCGCAATGAGGTGTTGCCATACTATGGCGGCGGCACACCGGCGGCGCGGCAATATAGCGCTTTCGATTATATGTATTGGGAGTTGATGGTAGATGCTGTCAATCGAGGCGTGGAAGTCTTCGATTTTGGCCGCAGCAGAAATGGAACCGGCTCTTTTCGGTTCAAGAAACACTGGGGTTTTGAACCGGAGAAACTTGCGTATCAGTATGATCTCGTAAATGCGAACGAGCTGCCAAACCTGACTCCTGATAATCCCAGGTATCTTGCCGCGATCAATATCTGGAAAAAACTACCGTTGCAAGTCACCAATACTGTAGGCCCCTGGCTGGCCAGGAACCTCGGTTGATGAATATGTTTAACAGCAGGTGGGCGTTTTGAAATTCCTGGGTGAGCAATCCGGGGCAGAGAGGCAGGTACTGAAGGTATTTGCAGTCGTGCTTATTACGATATTCTCCGTATTGGCGATATACACCGATACTTTTTTGCTGATGGCTTCCGTATGGTTACGGTCTGATACTTTCGCACATGGTTTGCTGGTTGTTCCTGTGACGGTTTATCTGCTCTTCAGGGCAAGATATATCCTGGTTGAGCGGGATCCGGAAGTGAAATGGGTTCTGCTGCTGCCGCTGGTATTTTTGGTGGTGCTATGGCTGATGGCGAGTATAGGCGCGGTTGATGTCATTGCCGAGTTCGCGCTGATTGCGATGATTCCGGCAGTACTAATGACAATATTTGGTTACCAGGTTTTTGCAGCTATTGCTTTTCCCGTTGCCTATCTGGTATTTGCCGTACCGACCGGTGAATTTCTCATACCTCCCTTGATAGAGCTGACCACCAATGGCACCGTTTTCCTGTTGCAGTTAACCGGTATTCCGGTATTCCAGGATGGCCGGTTTTTAACGACCCCGACCGGGAACTTCAATGTAGAGGAGGCCTGCAGCGGGTTGAGGTATCTGATCGGCGCGATAGCCATAGGTGTATTGTTCGCCTACTTTTTTTTACAGTCGTGGCAGAAAAGAATCGTCTTTCTCGGTGTAGTGATTGTTCTCACTATTCTTGCCAATGTACTAAGAGCCTATATGATTGTCATGATCGCTCACCTTTCGGATATGAGGCTTGCTGTCGGGGTTGATCATTTCCTCTATGGCTGGGTTTTGTTCGGCGTATTGTTAGCAGTTATTTTTCTTATCGGTCTCCGTTATTCGGATTCCACCGGCGAGCTGCCCAGGCCGGATAGCCTTAGTCTGAAGTTCGCCGACAAACTGATCATCCAGTGGCGGCAGTTTGCTGTCGCGGCTGCAGTGTGTGTAGCGGTACTTCTTGCCGGGCCGCTGACATTGCGTGCATTTCCGGCATCAGATTTGTACGGAACGGATATGATCAGCCTGCCCGTACTGATCGGTGATGCCGGGCTGGTGGCTGATCACCAGCGTCTGCCATGGATCAAGGTTGATCCGGATCCCATGGAGCGACATTCTGAGTATCGCGGGAATGGCGCCCGGTTTTTTGTGCATGTGTTGCTCGGCAGCCCGGCTGTTGAGGGTCGTGATGCCAGCAGTTTCCCCAGTCGTTTCGGCGCATCTGAATTTATTGTCATCGATGAATATCGCGTAAACCTTGAAGTCGACGGTGAAACAATTGTGGTAAACCAGTTACGGTTACGCCGCTCAGGCCGAAATATCCTCCTGAATTACTGGTTTGTGATAGGAGATCAGATAACTGCGAACTCCGTCGTTGCAAAGTCGCTGGAAGTATGGCAAATCTTGTCTGGTGGAAAAGGAAGAACTGCACTGGTGAGTCTTGCAGTAGAAGAAAGTGGTCTGGATGACCCGAAAAAAACTCTCCACAGCATTTCGGAACAGGCTATTGAGGCAATAAATACATGCCTGGTGGGTGACTCACCAGAGCGGACAAACTGTGGCGGACCGTCACTGCCAAGCGGGATGCCGGAGTCGCTGCTGGAAGAATAAGGGAGCTGAAAATGGTTATGAATTTCTCTACATTGTTACGTCGATCCGGATTGCCGGCTTTATTGATGTCTGTATCAATTCTGGCCGGGTTGTCCGGGTGTGGTTCATCGGGCGGGCTGTCGATAGACAGTCTTGAGAATACGGATACTACGGTTCTGTACCAGATAGGCCCGGGGGACTCGCTGGAGATATTTGTATGGCGAAACCCGGAAATATCCCGCACCCTGCCGGTTCGTCCGGATGGCATGATCTCCATGCCATTGGTAGAAGACGTTGTGGCCGTAGGGAAAACACCATCACAATTAGCAAGAGACCTTGAGAAGGTACTGTCTGAATATATCAAGTCTCCACAGGTGAATGTGATCGTCGTTGGGTTTGTTGGTACCTTTGCCGATCAGATCAGAGTAGTAGGTAAGGCGGCGCAACCTATGGCTTTGCCTTTTCGCAGCAACATGACACTGCTGGATGTGCTGATCGAAGTCGGTGGTCTGGCAGAAGGGGCTGCCGGGAATCGCGCAAAAATTATCCGCCGAACCGGAGGGCAAACCCGGGAGATCAGGGTACGCCTGAGTGACCTGTTGAATAACGCAAAGATGTCCGAAAATATCAGGATGATGCCTGGTGATGTCTTACTGATACCCGAGTCACGATTATAGGAAGTAGTCAGGTCATCTGACCCTGGTGCTGTGCATATGAAAGTACTTAACAAGAGAATTACGTGAAGCCTGGAAACCAACATATTGAAATGGATCTGGCGGCAATCCTCGAGTCCCTGCCCTGGGTGCTGCGTGGATGCTGGAGATTTCGCTGGCCTGCAGTGGGTGCAGCGTGGGTTCTCTGCCTGGTGGGTTGGGCATATACCCTGACAGTACCAAATATGTATGAGGCATCTACCCGACTGTATGTCGATACGAAAAGTACCCTGCGCCCTCTCCTGGAGGGCCTGGCCGTTAACCCGGATTTAACCAGTGATGTTAACTTGATGATGCGGGCTATTTTGAGTCGTCCTACCCTGGAGAGAATCGCCAGGGATACTGACCTCGATCTTGAAATTCACGATCAGGGGGATCTTGAAGGGCTGGTTGACAGGCTTCTGGCCAGTATCCATGTTTCGAAGGATCGTAACAATATTTTGCGAATCGCATACACTCATAGTAATAGCGAGGCTGCACTGGCAGTTGTATCGGCGTTGTTGAATGAATTCATCGAGGGGTCGTTAGGAGCGAATCGTACTGATGCCAAATCGGCAGAGGTCTTTCTGGAGGGAAAGCTTAGGGATTACGAGCTTCGATTAAATGAGTCGGAACAGCGTCTGGCAGATTTCAAGAAACTAAATGTCGGCATGATGCCAGGTGAGGGGGGTGACTACTTTGCTCGCTTGCAGCTGGAAATAGACCGCCTGGAAATGGTTGAGTCGAGGCGGAATCTGGCACGACAAAGACGCGATGAACTGGTGCGGCAGCTGGAAGGCGAGGAACCGGTTTTCGGCCTGATGTCATCGGATCCGGTTGCCAGTGGCGCATCGGGATTTGACAGCCAAATCGCACAGTATGAGCAGCAGCTGACCGAGATGCGGCTAAGATTTACCGATACCCATCCTGATATCGTCCAGATAAAAGGCATTATTGAAGATCTTCAGGCGAAGAAAGCCGAGCGAGTCAGCGCTCAACCTCGCAGCAGTCAAACCTACTCAGCGCTTGATGCAAACCCGGTGTACCAGCAGATGAAAATGCAGCACAGCCAGGTAGAAGTAGATCTGGCAGAATTAAACGCGCAGTATGCCTCTCAGAAAACGCTCGTGAGGAATCTCAAGCAGAAAGTCGATACGATTCCGGACATAGAGGCCGAGCTCAGCAGGCTGACTCGTGACCACCAGGTTACAAGAACCCAGTACTCGCAGCTGCTCGTTCGCCTGGAGTCTGCAAGATTGTCGGAAGCTGCGGAAGAAAGCAAAAGTGACATCAAGTTCCAGATACTTGATCCCCCTTCGGTTCCGGTCAAGCCAACGGGCCCCAATCGCGTTTTACTGGAAACCGGCGTCCTGATTGTGGGGCTGGGCGCAGGGGTTTTTCTGACAATCGCATTAAACTTTATCTGGCCGGTTTTTTTCAGTGCCCGGCAACTGGAACGGGTTTTTGGTATTTCAGTTCTGGGCGTTATTGGTGTTGACCGTGCGGATATTGCACAAGGGCAGGCGCGCCTGGGGGCATTCTTGTTGACAGCTTCCATGGTCTGTTTGCTGATTACGTATGGTCTGGTAGTCGTTTTTAGTGATGCGGGTGCCAATATGGCTGGACAGCTTATGAGTGTGGTCGGATCATGAGTATTGTCGAGAAAGCTGTAAGCAGGATGGGTCAGGGGCCGGAAAAGAAACGCCGGTCTGGCAAGGGATTTGCACGCAGACCTGAAGGGCGGAATAATGATGCAAGTGAAGGAGCATCCAGGACTGCCAGTATCCTCGACCTGGAACTGGCGGCATTAGGCACTGATCCTGTTCTGGTAAAACAGTTTCGATTCCTCAAGCGTCCACTTTTGGCACGTTTGTTCGGTCTGACCAAAACTTCTTCATCCCCGGGCAAAGTGATCATGCTGACCAGTGATTTGCCAAAGGCGGGGAAGTCCTTTCTGGCACTTAACATTGCGGCCAGCATTGCCCAGGAGCAGCTGACCAATGTACTGCTGATCGATGCAGACCCGGTTCGCCGAACACTGACTCAACAGCTGGGTCAGGATGGGCAGCCCGGTATTCTGAACCTGATAGCAGACCGGGAACTGTCGCTGGCTGATGTACTCGTTACCACGGATTTTCCCTCCCTTACTTTTATTCCCAGCGGTACGCTCTGTGACAATGCAACCGAGCTGTTTGCAAGCCAGAGCATGTCAGAGCTTCTCGCATCAATGGATGACCCGGACCGGGTAATATTGCTTGATGCTCCGCCATTGCTTGCGACCAGCGAGGCT
>JAJRUG010000168.1 GCA_024277915.1 Gammaproteobacteria bacterium | reverse complement strand
TGCCCCGGCGGCTATTGTCAGTGCCAGTTACAAAATTCAGATGAAGAACCCCCAGGCACCGATCGAACTGATCCAGGAAGCCTTCGTGGTCTTGAGCGATCCGCAACAACGCAGCGCCTACGATCGGCGTCTCAAAACCCGCGCCCACCCACCTGTCGTTGAACAGGCGCAGGCCATTGCGCGTAAACCGCACTATGCCGACAGCGCGTCTGCAACGTCAGAACCGCCCGTTGTACCGACGGCGCCCTATCGGCCACTGATCACACAGTATTGCCATTTCTGCAAAACCCCCCACGCCCACAGCTCCATGGGTGATCGCAACGAGTTGTGCAGCGAATGCGCCAGTCCGTTATTCGCCGCACCACGCGAATCCATAGACCACAGCCGGCGAGGATTATCACGTTTTTCCCGACACGACGATTTGAAGATAACCCTCGACTGGCCCGCCCGCGAACACCCAGCCACCCTCATGGATTTATCCCCCGACGGCCTGCGCTTCACCACCCGGCAACACCTGCACCAGGGACAAGTAATCAAAATCGAAAGCCAGCAATTCAAGTGCGTAGCCAAAGTCATGAACAGGCAACGCGGCACCGCCGGCGAGTCTGTCGGCGGTCGTTTCATAGCGATTTTATTCAACCAGCAACGCGGGAACTTCGTCTCCGCACGAGCCTGAGCATTGGGGTCAGTTCTCGCATTGTAGCACCCGCAGTCTCCATACAGTTTTTAACTGACGGAAGCTTTGCGCATTGAATCTTTAGTGCCCTCCAACAAACAGCCTCTCGGGTGATTGGTGGTTCGCGATATTTACACCTGACCAAGACTAGCGGTTGTTTTTTCAAGCGTTGCCAGCCTGCTGCGGCGAAGGTATATGTTTGAGAATTTCAGTACATCTTCTCGACTCGCCTTGCCACAAGAGCAAGAAGCGTTTGCATTCGGCAACGAATGTTACAATTCGCGAATTGACCCGCGTACCGTTCGCGTACCGTCCGTACCTCTCTGTCAGGAATCTTTACACGATATTTGCCCCTTCTCAAAGCTGCTTCTGATTGCTTTTCACTGGGATCAGTCGGTTATGGAGATTCCTATGGTATTTACCATAGTCGGCGTTCTTTACACTTGGCTCCCACCCCCCCCGAGGATATTTTTCAACTGGTTGAAATATCAGCAGTTTAAGTTCCTGGTATATATTTTGCTTATACATTCAGCGAGGTTGGGATGGCCCGACCGCAACGCCGGGAGAGGAATCGGAATTCGGGCGCTTGCAGAAAGTGCGTTGACATTCTCCCTGTCCTTTGCGGCATGTTCGGTAAGTGGGGGGGCAATCATGAAGATCAACGGGCGTTGTTGGAACTGCCTGTGTGCAATTATTGCAGTATGGGCAACTGGGTGGTCGACAAGCACTGATGCGGTGCCCGTCGTTTCAGGTGCTGAGTTCGGCCAGCTTGATTGGTATGAGGGTTCCGGCCTCATTCAGGGTGAGTCATCCTGGGGACGCTTCGACTTCGATGTATCAGCCGACCCGACTGATATTTATTACCTCAATGTCCGTGCAGGTAATGCAAATGGCCTGGGGGTTAACTTCACTCCTGCGGACGACTGGATCATCCAGAATGTCCCCCTGTTTTCAGGAGACATTGCTGAACCGAATGAGCGCAACACGATCGACTTCAACATTAGGGATCTGGGGCTCAGTGCCGGCACGAACCTCCAAAACCTCGAAGTCGAAATCGCGGTTACTCTGAACGTGCTTACGTCATCCTCCGATGTTTCAGCTGCGGCCGACCCGGTTCTGACTCAACCCTATACGGTCGGAAATATCATTCGCAATGCTACCGGCACATTGGACGGCAACGGCACTGTGCTTGGCCTCACACCATCCATTGTTGGTGAACCCTCTGGGCACAAGTCACAAACCGCTGTCGATAAGAAAAACATAATACAACACAAAAAAGTGCCTGCGGTTCAAGAGAATCTTAACGAGTGCCTTCCCGGATCGTTCGCGCGCAGTATCAAATGGCTGGATCATGAATATGATAAATTTAATATCAAACGAACCGCTCAACAGATTCTTGATGATCTCAAGGGGCGCAAAGTGGGTGCGAATTTCTTCGTCGCGAGCGGCAAAAACAAAAACACCTACGAGGACATGGTTGCGAGCAAGCTCGCCTATGTGCGTGAGACGAATAGCCTTGAGATGAAAGTCCTGGATATTAAGAATCTCTTCAATTTCATGGGGATCGAGGTGAGCGGAATCAGCCCTATCGATTTCCTGTTCCGTGAACTGAAAACCGAGGACGTAGAATTAGATTACGGCCATCACATTATTACGGTGACAGGCATTTATAAGCAGGGCAAGAAAATCTACATTAAATTCCGGGACGACGAGACACAGGGGAACAACGCGCTTGGGGATACTGGGATTAAGCGAGGTCAGTTGACAAAGGGAGCTGACGGTTTTTGGGAGTTTCGTCGGGATCCGGTGAAGGGCAGCCCTGGATCTTTTTTCGATGTCCGCGTGGTATTTTCAGAATCAGTCCCCGAGCCTTCTTCCCTGGCATTGTTCGGCGCTGGGATCGTGTTACTCCTGATCGTGTCTTTGCGGGGGAAACGGGCGTTGTATTCCCGTTCATGCGTCTCAGGTAAATAACGTGCGGAGCAGATTATCATTTGTGTTAGGGGGCCTCGCTATCGTTTATTGCATGGTTGCCGAAGCCGGGACTTCTCGCGAAGTGGGCTGGGTTGCTTACCGCACCGGTGATTATGCGATGGCATATGATATCTGGCTCGGTGCTGCCCAGGCTGGTGATCGCGATGCCAGGATACTTGTTGCCGCCCTGCTCGCTGAAGGGCGTGGAGTCACCATAAATCGCCTTGCCGCTGATCAGTGGTTGGCGCGTGCGCGCGATTTATCTGCAACCAGGAAAACGATGCTGATGACTCGCCTGGCTGCGGAAAAAGGTATTTCTGATGCTCAGTTCGACCTGGGCAACATGTACCTGAGGGGCATTGGTGTCGAACGGAACGAGTCAAAGGCATTCGAGCAGTTCCGAGAATCCGCACTTCAAGATCACCGAGAGGCTCAATTCAATCTTGGGATTCTCCTGGCGAGTGGGCGTGGAATTGAAAAGGATCTTGCAAAGGCTCGCACATGGTATCAGCGAGCGGCTGTACAGGAGCTTCCCCAGGCACAGTACAACTTGGCCATCATGTTATTAAAAGGTGAAGGTGGCCATAAAGACAACGGCAAGGCTCTCACTTGGATTCGCGCCGCCGCAATGGACAACTACCCTCCGGCACAGAACCAGCTTGGTGCTCTTTACGAAAGCGGCAACATTGTCGAACGTAATGCAGGCAAAGCAGTGCGTTGGTATCAACGTGCTGCAGTAGCCGGCGATGCCAACGCCCGGCTCAATCTCAACCGCCTGTTGGGAGGCGTGCAACCCTGATGAACAGAAGGTATCGGGGTCAGAGGTCAGGGGGTCAGTTCTCGCATTGTAGCACCCACAGGCTCCATACGATTATTAACTGACGGAAGCATTGCGCATTGAATTTTTAGTGCCCTCCAATAAACAGCCTCTCGGCTGATCGGCGGTTCGCTGTATTTATGCCCTATATTTATGCCTGACCAAGGTCAGCAGTTGTTTTTTAAACGTTGAAAGCATATCTCGGCAAAGATATATATTTTAGGATTGCCGTACGAATTTTCGACTTGCCTTGCCACAAGAGCAAGAAGCCTTTAGCTTTCGGCAACGAATGTTACAATTCGGGAACTGACCCCGTCCTCCGTCCTTTTTCGGCGCGCCCATAGGTGGTGATGCCTATGAGCGGTCTCGGCATGAGCTCGGCGGCGGAACTCATCGGCCAATACGCTCGGCTTACAGATTGAATAATCGATGGATAGCTGTGGAGACCGCGGACTGATCCTGCTTGGCCAACGCTCCCGCCTTTCGAATGACCAATTGATCATCCAGAGTAAAAAGCTTCATCCTCACCACCGATGGAGCAGGAAGTCCGGCAGTAACCAGATCCTGGATATTCACATCCAACGGCCAGACCGAGTTGCCGGCGCTGGTGATCATCGCCAATACTGACTGACCCACCTTTTTATTGAAGTTGCCCGCATCGGACAAAACCAACGCCGGGCGCCGCTTGGTGGTTGTTCTATCAGTAAACGGAAAAGGCACTACCACCACATCAAAAGTCTCAAAGGTCACGGTATGCCTCTTCATCTGCCCGGGTTGTCCACTCAGTCAAAGTGCCTTCAATACTTTGAGCAAATGCCAGATCAACAGGTCTTGCTTTACGAAGATGAACATCATTATTCTCGATATCAAAAGCGATCTCGTCTCCAGATTTCAAATGAAGTAATTTTCTTACCGGCTCAGGAATAGTCGCCTGGTATTTCCTGGTCAGTTTGCTTGTCACCGTTTGCATATTTGCCTCCCGGAAAGGTAATACCTGCATTACCCATTACCTAGATGCAAGTGTAGCTGTTTCAACCGATATTGCAAAAACTCAAGTTGATAACTGCGCAACATGAAGCTTTCATGGCGAAAATAACGCATCGGCTCAAGGCCTCTACCTGCCTTGCCCGCGGCCGCAGGTCACGTCCGTTGCGGATTCAGTCAGGCTTATTCGACCGTGACTGATTTGGCCAGATTGCGGGGCTGATCCACATCTGTGCCCTTCAGAACCGCGACGTGATAGGCCAGCAACTGCAAGGGTACATTGTAGATAATCGGTGTCACGTTTTCCCCCACCTCGGATATCTCCATGACGTGCACACCTTCGCCCGGCTTGACGCCGGCCTGATGATCGGCGAACACATACAGCTCCCCGCCGCGGGCCCGGACCTCTTCCATATTGGCTTTGAGTTTTTCCAGCAAGCCGTCATTGGGCGCCACCACCACCACCGGCATGTCCGCATCCACCAGCGCCAGGGGCCCATGCTTCAACTCTCCGGCGGGATAGGCCTCGGCGTGGATATAAGAAATTTCCTTGAGCTTCAGCGCCCCCTCCATCGCCACTGGATATTGCACTCCACGGCCAAGAAACAGGGCGTGGTGTTTTTCAGCAAAATGCCCGGCGAGGATGTTGATGTGTTCGTCCAGATCCAATACCTGGCGACAGGCCTGGGGAAGCTCGCGCAGTTGCGCGACGATGTGCGCCTCCACTTCAGCGCTCATGCGGTGGCGCCTGCCCAGCACGCACACCAGCATCAGCAGCGACACCAGTTGGGTGGTGAAGGCCTTGGTCGAGGCCACACCGATTTCCGGCCCGGCCCGGGTCATCAGCACCAGATCGGATTCACGCACCAGGGAGCTTTCCGGGGCATTCACAATCCCTAAACTGGAACCGAATCCACAGCGCTTGGCAAAACGCAGCGCTTCCAGGGTATCCAGGGTTTCGCCGGATTGTGAGATAGTCACGACCAGGGCATCCGGATCCGCCACCGGATGCCGATAGCGAAACTCGCTGGCCACTTCGACCCGGCAGGGAATTCCGGCCAGCCCCTCGAACCAGTTGCGCGCCACCAGCCCGGCATGGAAACTGGTGCCGCAGGCAATGATTTGAACCGCCTTGACCCGATCAAAGACCTCCGAGGCCAACGGCCCGAAGATGCTTTCGAGCACCTGGGTTTCTCCCAGGCGATCCTCCAAGGTAGCGCTGATGGCTTGCGGCTGCTCAAAAATTTCTTTGAGCATGTAATGGCGGTATTCACCCCGCTCCACCGCATCGGCATTCTGTTCGCTGATCACGAGTTCCCGGGTTACGGTATTTCCATCCGCGTCGAGGATGGTGACGCCATCGCGCCGGATATCCGCGACGTCCCCCTGTTCAAGAATCATGAAATTCTGAGTTACCGGGATCAGCGCCGACATATCCGAGGCCAGAAAATGTTCACCGATGCCAATACCGATGACCAGCGGGCCACTCATGCGCGCCGCCACCACCCGCTCCGGCTCGTTGATGTTCACAACACCAATGGCATAGGCCCCTTTGAGCTCGGTGACCGCCTTTTGCACAGCGGCGAATAAGTCATGGCCGTCCCGGGTCAGGCGCAGGATCAGGTTGCAGATCACTTCCGTGTCTGTCTGCGACTCAAAACGGTAGCCATCGGCCAGCAGTGATTCACGCAGCTCGGCAAAATTCTCAATAATCCCGTTGTGAACCACGGCGATGGTGTCGGCCGCCATGTGCGGGTGGGCATTGGCTTCGGTCACCGAGCCGTGGGTCGCCCAACGGGTATG
>JAJRUG010000167.1 GCA_024277915.1 Gammaproteobacteria bacterium | reverse complement strand
GTTTTCCTGCCCAGGCGTTTGACGTCACGATAGGACTCCCAGGTGTCCAATTGCCACGCATCCACTACCTCATTCCATTCAGTCATCAGGAAACGCTGGCTGAATTTATGCTCGCCTGCTTCTGCAGATGCCTCAATCAAAAGTTGCTGCAATTCATCGCTGGAGGCGATATTTGGGGTGCCAAATTGAATTTCATAAAGTCGCCGACCCATTGCATCAATGGAATGGACTTCCAGACGCTCGCCAAGTTGCGGCTCATTACTGATCAACCGCCTCAGCTTGGTTCTCAGCGAATTGGCAAGTAGCTCGGAAAATGTGGTCAACAAGACTCGCGCATCCGGGTGGTTGCGGGCAAGAAAAACCGCTCGATGTAGTGCCACAATAGTCTTACCCGTGCCTGCCGAACCCGAAACCCTGGCCGGGCCGTTATAGTCCTTTTGAACCCACTGACGCTGAGCGGGATGGAGAAATATCGTCCATTTTTCCCACGGATAATCCAGTGCACGCTCCAGCTCTTCGACATTTTTCATTACCCGGAAACGACGCAGTGCATCGGGATGCTCAAACGGATCGACATTTGCGATTACGGGCTGGGTAATCTGTGGCCTACCGCCGGTAGCCAATTCCAGGAGCGCCTCTGCCGCCTCAGCAGGCAAATGATCGGCCAATTCCAGCACACCATCTTCATCAGTCGCCCGTACATCATCCAGCCACTCGGCTGGTACGCCATAGCTCAGAAGCTCCTCGTCGGCAATATCCGTAAACAGCAGTGGTTTTTGAGATGTTACCTGCTCAGCCTGCATATCAACTGGAGCGACATATTTCGGCACAGTGATTTCCCGCACCATTTCGCGCACTTCCACCAACTGTGCAGCACCTGTTTTGGGATGCGTTTCGAGCTTACGACGTTCTGCCCAATGATAGGCTTTATCATGGTGACCGACATAACAAAGCAGAAGGCTTGAATGAGTCTTATGCACAATCAATCGGATATCCCGGCTGACGCGAACCGACCAGAAATTCGGATCTTTGGCTCTGTCGAGCTTATGAAACTGCATTCCAGGGTTGGCTGGATTCAGTTGCAGATCGAATGCTGTGGTCTTGACCTGCTTTTGTTCCTCCCCATTGAGTTTGGCCAAGCTATCGGTGAAGGTGTCGGCGATACGGAAATGCATTGTTTCAGACCTCCACCGTAACCTTGATTTGGTTTTCTATCGCACTATAGAGCTTAACCTCAACCTCCGGCACATGGATGGAAACAAGTAGCGAATAATCTGCACGCTGATCGTAGCGCTCCAGCTTGGGGCGTGTCTTCCACCAACCACTCACAGGAAATACAGCCAACATGCCACGGCTGGCCAGATCCGCTGCTCTACCTCGCCAGATGTCGGAGTGCAAACTACCTCTGTGTCGGTTGCGCGTTCCTAGCATCCAATTTGGATCGTCTCCACTACTGGTACTACTGCCCTCCTCGGCATCTCTTGCCGCCAAATTTATCCGCTGACGAAATTCATCGTCAGATTCATGTGGCCGTTTCACATCGAAACGCAAACCATGAGACTCATAGCGATAGCGAGATTTAATCCCCCTGGATGACGGGTTGGGCTCAATGAAGTAGGAAACGGTGACCCGCATCTCCACTTCTGTCTCGCCCAATGCCTCCAGTTCCTGCAAGGGCCAGGGCAATCGGTGCAGATTCATGTCTCTCAATGTAGGCGATTTACTTCCTTCTCTCTTGAAGGGATGAAGGCTATCCTCGCAGATCAAAGTCAGGGAATTCTCGACACTCCACAAAGCACGCTCCAGATCAGGGTGCCCAAAGCCACAATGTCGTACCAGATCGGCCACACCACCCTTACTTGGATTCGATGGATTAGACAGGAACTGGCGACACATCTCCGGCGTCCATTGCGCAGAATGAACCATCAATCCTCGAATGGTTTCCATTCGCAGATCGGGATATTCGGACACCAAGCGTGCTGCCATTCCAGCCGCCAGTGCAGTTGCCGCACTGGTGGCATTGCTCGTTGTAAACAATCGATCTGAAATATCCGCATTGGTTGTCAATAAACTAAGGCTTGGCATCCATACCGCACCGACCGCATCTTGTGCCGCATTCCCACCCTCAAAAACCACATCAGGCTTCAATGGCCAGTGCGACTGCCATGTTTGAGAGGTGGTGCTGAACGGACTCAACCCACCTGCTGCTGCAATAGGTTGATAGTCATCTGTATGGGGTTCCGTAATGTGAATCAGTTCAGTGCTCGCACCCACAGTCAAGGCGTTCCACGCCTGACCGGGATCGTGAACGCCATCCGTGCTGTTACTGGCTGGATACTGCGCCCAAGCATTGGGGTCATCCACATTACCAGCAGAAATAACGAATAAGCGAGGTGTTTCCCTTTGATTCTCGTAGTCCACGGCAAGCCGATCGATGGTAGCCGACCAGGCGGAAGGCCGCCCCCGATCCCGGGCATCCCGGGCAGTAATCGCCATGCTGAAGACACGCTGGCGGTCTGGTGCGGTAATCTCCGGATGGCTAACCGCCTGTATGGTCAAATAGCCATGATATTCAGGATCACCACTATTGTCATGGTTACGATCCAGCAATTTAACCGATTCAAGCCGATGTTGAATCGTCACGTGATCATTGGATGTCAGCACTGGCGTCAAATCACCCAACAATGCAAGACCGGCCATCTCTGTGCCGTGCCCCTCGTTGTCATTTGTCCCCCAACCCGGTTCAATGGTATGCAGATCACTGTTCCCCAGTGCAGGTACCAGCAAAGGATGGTCATGATTGACCCCGGTATCCAGTACGCACACATGGGGCACATTTTCACCTTCAACAGGCAGATTCAAGCGCTCTAAAAGCTCATCACTCCAATCGGGTTGTTCCTCAGGTGAAAGAGAATCAAAGAATTCCGCTGTTTCTTTTGCCCGCCGTAACTCGGCAATACTGTTCAGCGTCATTATGGAGCGCTGCATCTGCGCAGATGAACCATATACAAGCAACACGGTTCGCTCCGGGAATTCGATTTGCCCTGGCGCCACCCGGAAATCAAGACCTTCCGCCAGCTGCGTGAAACGCTGCACCTCAGTAATACGATCCCCTCTGACAGGCAGCCACACTTCCCACCAGAGGGTTTCCTCATCAGATTGTGGGAAAACTTCAGGATCATCCGTCCACAATGCCTTTATGCTGGCAACGCGAATATTTCCTATGGCATCGAGGAGTTTTTGGTTTTTTGGTTTTCCTTTTTTGCTGTCCTTGTTCTCATCCAGATAAGCAGTAACCAGGTTTTCCAGAATATGCAGCTTTCCGTCAGGGACAAAAATAGTCGCCATTGTCCGGTTTTCTTCATGCCGCACATTGAACAACTCAATGCCAGAACGCTCCTTGGCCAGTGACTCGAATGCCAGTTCAATATCCGGGAAACTCTCGAACTCCACTTGCAGCCCGAACCCCTCACCCATGCCTGCTGATTCCTGTTGGGAGTGCGCCTGCTCGATTTCAGGCCTGAGTGCCTCTAGTTGTTGCAACAGTCGGCCGCCATGCTGCTGGCGGTCTTGCGAAGACACTTCCGTTGGAACCACAACAACCGGTCGTGGCCGAAATGGCTCAGCGGTTACTGTATTTTCCAGGATAAAATGCGGCTTGTGTTGATCCCCATCCTCGGCCATAAGAATATTGTTCCATTTTTATTGTGCAGTATTTCTGAATCGGTCAGCCATCTGGCATCTATCCAGAATCGCCTCGCGAATATTGGCTTCTGAGATGGTCTTTCGTTCCCCCATCAATGCATCCTTCAGCGTCTCATTACAGGCGCGAACCACCTCGGCGTAACTAAGACCTTTCGCCTTGCTGGCCAAACGCTTCCAGGAAACTCCTTTGTCTGTTTTTTTGCCAAGCCTTGATTTCAGAACGGCGGCGATATGTGCTTCATCTGGTAACGCATAATGCAAGATATCGTCGAACCGGCGTAATAATGCGTGATCGAGAATCTCCGGATGATTGGTCGCCGCAACAATGAGACTGCGCGACTCATCCTGCTCGATCATCTGCAAAAAGCTGTTCAGAATACGCCGTACTTCCCCCACATCATTCGCAAGCCCTCGCTGAGACCCAATAGCGTCAAACTCATCAAAAAAATAGACGCCTCTGGTACGATCCGTTGCATCGAATACCTGGCGCAGTTTGGCGGCGGTTTCGCCCATGTATTTGGTAATCAGCCCATCCAGGCGCACCAGAAACAGCGGCAACCCGAGTTCACCGGCCAATATCGAAGCCGTCATGGTCTTGCCGGTACCGGGCGGCCCCATCAATAACAGCTTGCGTCTGGGTGACAACCCATGAGAAAGGAGCCGGGACGCCTGCCTTTGCTCACGGATGATGCGTTTGAGTTGATAGGCCAAAGAGTCATCCAGCACCATTTCACCCAAACGGTTTTTTGGATAATCGACGCTGAGCAGCCCTGCCAGTTCACCGCGTGGACGCCCGATGGGTACCGTTTTGGCAGCATCCTTTGGCGGCAAACCACGACGTGCCTTGGCCTGATCCACCAGATCGCGCAGTTCTTCGGCCAGTTTGCCATGACCGATTTGTGCTTCATGGGCAGCAAGCTGCATTGCAATGGAATAGAACCGTTCGTCATCGCCATCGGCATGAGATTTTAGCAATGCTTTTAACTGGTTAGCGCTGGCCATAACAATCTCCTCCGGCTCTCATAACCACGAATGCACACGAATAAACATGAATAAAAATACCTTTGCGTTCATTCGTGTCCATTCGCGGTTCTCATAATAATCGACAGACTGCATCATACCCGAAACACCTTCATCACCTCATCCCCCAGATGATTGATTACTTTAACGGCTATTCGGCCTGATTCTGGTTTGGTGAACGGTCGCGATGTATCGCTGTTTAGAGTCGCCCAGGCATCGGCATTGATCTCGGCTTTAAGGGTGGTTTTGAGTGCCTTGTAGGGATCATTCGCGCCGAGGAAGTAGGCATGGCGGACGAAGAAGCTTTCTTCGTTGTAGTCGGTGTCGATAAACCAGCAGGCGATACCTTCGGCGCCATCTGAACGGACTTCGCCGGTGTTGGGGTGGAAGACGTCGACGCCGTTGACCTTAACCTGTATCTTGCCGTCTTCCGCATCGAGGATGTCGATGTCGGGTTCGCCGAAGATGACGAACAGGTTGCCCTTGCCGGTGTTCTTGAGATCATCGGCCATGTGCAGATCGGCGTTCATTCTGGCCTTGAGTACGGGGATGCGGCCGAGTTTGCTGAACTCGGTTG
>JAJRUG010000166.1 GCA_024277915.1 Gammaproteobacteria bacterium | reverse complement strand
CTGTTTATTCAGCCTGTCCAGCAGCCGCTCAAGCTGAGCCTGCTCCTGTTTGGACAACCCTGCCAGCAGTCTTTCTTCATACTGTCTTGCCAGGGGTACGATCCGGGCATAAATCGAGCGTCCCGACCTGGATAATCGCAATATTGAACGGCGCCGATCCTGTTCAGAAAACTTTCTCTCAATACACTTTTTTTTCAACAATTTTGTCACTGCACGACTGACACTTACCTTGTCCACAGCTGTTTTCGTGCAGACCTCATCCGCCGATAAATCCTGGTGCTGTCCCAACACAGCCATCACACGCCATTCAGCCGTACTCAGATTGAATCTGTCGGAATACAGACTGCTCAAGTTGCGACTGATTTTATTAGTGACTATGGATAAACGGTAGGGCAGAAACTTGTCCAGATCGAGCGCAGGCCGGTAATGCTTTGACATTTGATATTTGTTTTATACTTTGAAGTGTTTCTTCAGCCCCTGCCAGCATTCAATATAATCTTTTTGCCGTTGTGCGGCTTCCAGTGCAAACTTCGTCGGCTGAATGATGTAACGCGACTCAAACATAAAGGCCATGGTGTCTTCATAACGTCTCGGTTCAGGCGGTGCATTTGAAGCACCATCGAAAGCATCGGCATCCGGCCCATGAGCGCTCATACAATTGTGCAAACTCGCTCCGCCCGGGACAAAGCCTTCCGGTTTGGCATCATACATGCCGTAAATCAAACCCATAAATTCACTCATCAGATTGCGATGATACCAGGGCGGGCGGAATGTATTCTCAGCCACCACCCAGCGCGGCGGGAATATAACAAAGTCCACATTGGCGACGCCGGGTGAATCCAGTGCTGATGACAATACCGTAAAGATGGAAGGGTCGGGATGATCATAGCTGACCGTGTTCATCGTATTGAATTGCTTCAGGTCATACTTGTACGGTACCGCTGTGCCGGTCCATGCCACCACGTCTAACGGGGAGTGGCCGATGTCGCAGGCATAAAGATTGCCCATGAATTTATTGACCAGTTGATAGTCACCTTCCCGGTCCTCATAGGCCGCCACCGGCGCGAAAAAATCACGCTCGTTGGCAAAACCATCTGATCCCACCGGACCACGTTCCGGCAGTTGCAATTTTGTGCCATAATTTTCGCACACATAACCACGGCTTGGACCGTCCGGCAGGACCACCCGGAACTTGATGCCTCGCGGAATGACACAAATTTCCCCCGGTCCGACCTCGACTATGCCACACTCGGTATGTGCCCTGAACCTGCCCTGTTGGGGCACGACAAGCAACTCACCATCGCTGTTATAGAAAAAACGATCCTGCATGGACTGGTTGGCCAGATACAGATGAATACCAATACCGCTCACGCCGACGTTGCCGTTCGCCGCAACAGTCACCAGCCCGTCAACAAAGTCCACCGGGCCTTCGGGAACCGGAAAGGGATCCCAACGCAGCGGATTGGGCGGCGTATCAATCTCGGTAATGGGGCCACTGCGAATCAGGCCTTTGTCTATGGGTTGAAAATCACCCTGCACCACTGAAGGCCGGATACGATAAAACCAGTTACGGAAATTTTGTGCCCGGGGCGCCGTAAACGCCGTGGCCGTAAACTTCTCTGCATACAGGCCATAGGCGACTTTTTGCGGTGAAAACCGGCCCATGGGCAAGGCTCCGGGCAGGGCTTCGCTACAATGTTCATTCGCGAAACCCGGCAAGTATTCCAGTTGTTCACTTGTTCCATCTGTGGTGACGACACCAGCCATTGTAAAATCCTCGATGAGAGGGCAGGACCCCTGGTTGACGAACTTGATTATTTCAGTATAGTTTCAAATGTAACTAGTTTCAAACAGCTTGTTTGAAAGCGCCCGCCGATACCGTTGAATAAGGAGAGGACAGTGAAATTAGCCAGTTTAAAAGAAGGTGGCCGTGACGGTACGCTGATCGTCGTCAACCGTGCTGTAACACAGGCGGTAACCGTACCGGATATTGCAGTGACGATGCAGGTGGCACTGGATGACTGGGCCGGGATTTCGCCGCAACTGGAAGAGGTGTACACCCGCCTGCAAATTGGCGGCATCGACAATGCCTTTGACCTCGATCCGATACAGTTGGCTGCACCCCTGCCCCGCAGCTATCACTGGGCCGACGGCAGTGCCTATGTCACCCATGTTGAACTGGTGCGAAAGGCCCGTGGTGCAGACTTGCCCGCCTCGTTCTGGACTGATCCGCTGATGTATATGGGCGCGTCCGATGCCTTCATCGGGCCCCGTGATGACATCCTCATTGAAGACGAAAACTGGGGTATTGATTTTGAATCGGAAGTCGCCGTTTTTACCGATGATGTGCCGGCAGGGATATCTGTCGACGGTGCCAGGGAACACATCAAACTTGTTGCTCTGGTCAATGACGTTTCCTTGCGCAATCTTATCCCGGCAGAACTGGCCAAGCAGTTCGGGTTCTACCAGTCCAAACCCTGGACAAGCTTTACACCCGTTGCCGTGACTGTGGATGAACTGGGCGAGGCCTGGGATGGCTGCCGGTTACATCTGCCCTTGCACAGCACGCTGAACGGTAAAAAAATCGGCAGCCCCAATGCCGGAGTCGACATGATATTTGACTTCCCGCAACTGATACATCACGCGGCCAAATCCCGAGACCTGATGGCAGGGACCGTTGTCGGTTCCGGGACCGTTGCCAATGTCGGCAGCAAAGACGGATCCTCCTGTCTGGCGGAAATCCGTTGTCTTGAAACCATAGCCGATGGCAAGCCGTCAACACCTTTTATGCGTTTTGGTGATCGCATTGAAATCGAAATGTTTGATCAAGACGGCCTTTCCATTTTTGGCAAGATCGATCAAGTTACCAGACAATATCACCCGCCCCGCTGATAAAGATTGACCCCATGATAAAACTGTACAGCTACTGGCGATCATCTGCTGCCTACCGGGTTCGTATCGGCCTGCATCTGAAAGGTATTGAGCATGAGATCGTTCCTGTAAACATGCTGAAAGACGGTGGAGAGCAGCATGGTGATAAATATCGTCAACTCAATCCCCAGGGTCTGGTACCCACACTCATTGACGGGCAACATACGATAACTCAGTCCCTTGCCATTCTTGAGTACCTGGAAGAAAAATATCCACAAACGCCTTTGTTGCCGGATGATATTGCCTGTCGAGCCGAAGCGCGACAACTCGCACAACTGATTGCCTGCGATATACATCCTCTGAATAATCTCCGGGTAATGCAATACCTCAAACACGACTTGCAGGTCAGCGATGAAGTAAAAGATCGCTGGTACGAAAACTGGATAGCTTTGGGATTCGAGGCTTTTGAAACCAGACTGTCAGGTATCGATCATGAAGGGCCGTATTGCCTTGGCGAAAATATCACGCTGGCAGATCTTTGTCTCGTACCACAGATGTATAATGCCCGCCGCTTTGATATCCCACTGGACAACTACACTGCGCTTTGTGCAATAGAACAGGCCTGTCTCAAACTGGAGTCCTTTATCCAGGCCGCGCCGGAAAATCAGATCGACGCAAGCGGATCCTGAATCGTGCCCGATATTGAATATGGATTCATTGTAATAGACGATGTCCGTCTTGAATATCACCGTATCGGCAACAACAGCAGGCATTCCCCCACACTGGTATTTTTGCATGAAGGTCTCGGTTCTGTCTCCATGTGGAAAAACTTCCCTGAACAGCTTGCTGAAAAAACCGGATTAAATGCATTTTTGTACAGCCGGCAGTCCTACGGGAAGTCAAGCTCGCTGCCTTTACCGAGACAGACGGACTATATGCATGGTGAAGCATGTGAGGTGTTGCCCAGCGTACTTGAACTCGCTGGTATTGATCATCCGATCTTTATCGGGCACAGTGATGGCGCATCCATTGCCATTATCTATACCGGATCGGCCAGACTGCCACGACCTGTGGCGCTGGTGTTAATGGCACCACATGTATTCAATGAAGACCTGAGCCGAAAAAGTATCCGTATCGCAAAACAGGCATTCGAACAGCAGAACCTGCGAAAACGCCTCAAAGCCTATCACGATGATGTCGATAACGCCTTCTGGCGCTGGAACGATATCTGGTTGCATGATGATTTCAAAAACTGGAATATCGAAGAATACCTGCCTGCCATTTCTGCTCCGCTGCTGCACATTCAGGGGAAAAATGATGAGTACGGTACATCGGCACAAATCGATGCCATCCAGACCCAATGTGCCGGCCCGGTGGAAGTCTTGATGCTCGATAATTGCGGGCATTCGCCTTTTCGGGATCAGGCCCGGGCGACTTTGGATGGCATAAGTATTTTTATCGGGAAGCACGTTCCATCCTCTTCTGAATACGCATTCCGGCCGTATGACAATATGGAAAAAGCGCCGGGGAAATAGCCGTGCCGGAAATGAGTTTCTGAAAAACGACTCTTGCTGCACTCAGAGAGCACATTTTCGCCAATCCGGTTAATCTCTTAAGATTTATACGAAATAAATTACCTGTTCCTCATAGAGCAGTCACTGCCTCACTGCTTCTATGACAATTTCCGATTTAACAGAATTTGCGATAAAACATAGTTCATGCGCTTCATGATGTATTGCCTCCAGTACGATCACGCACAGAGGATTGCCTGAGAATATCACCTCCGGCCGCAGAACGACCCTGGTCATGCTGATCCTGCCCGACTCATCTTTCTCCATGGTACCCATTGCCGTATCCGTGTAACTGTCAACGATGTAGCCTCGTTTTGCAGCAACAGAAAGAAAAAACAACATGTGACAACTGGAAAGAGCGGCAACGAAAGCTTCTTCGGGATCGACATTGGCCGCAACCGACAATGG
>JAJRUG010000165.1 GCA_024277915.1 Gammaproteobacteria bacterium | reverse complement strand
GACGTAGGCTCCATGTACCCCTACAGAGAGAACGAGAATGGACGTGATACTTATCTCTTCAAGGGTGAGGAAAAGGAGTTTGCCTTTGTAACGGTGCATCACAACGCCTCGCCTGGTCTGCCCTGGGGCGGAGCCACATATGTGTCATACTCGGCAGGGGACGGCGGGCTGATAATAACAGAGAAGACAATTCCACTGGCCCTTGAGACCCTTAATCAGGCCGAGAGGGTCATAAAGCCCGCGCCTGAGATAAAAGGCATCCGCTTCGCCTACCTTGGAGAAGATGGCCTGAAGAATGGCATAGATGCCTGCATTTCTTCCTGGCAAAGAGTCGCGCCGAATACGATTCCCGCACTCGCCAAGGCGGGGGGCAACTACCTGTCCAGCACGCTGGTCAGCATGGAAGCTCGGGATCGGGGTTTCGCCGAAGGTATTGCCCTGGCAAGTGATGGGACCGTGAGTGAAGGTGCCGGCGAAAACCTGTTTCTGGTTCGTGATGGAATTATCCATACACCACCCGCAACGGCTGCTATTTTGACCGGCATTACCCGCGATACAGTAATGAAACTGGCTCGGGATATGGGTATGGAAGTTGTTGAATGCACCATCGCGAGGGAAGCACTCTACATCTCAGACGAGATTTTCATGACCGGAACCGCTGCGGAAATCACACCGGTTCGTTCAGTTGACCGGATCGAGATTGGCTCAGGTTCCTGCGGGGAAATCACCAAAATAATTCAGAATGCATTTTTCGGGCTGTTCAGTGAAAAAACGGAAGACAAATGGGGCTGGCTGGAATCGGTGGAAGTTTAATGGGCGGAAAATCGCTGTTTCAGAAAGTATGGGAAAACCACATCGTCGTACCCGAAACTGCCGATACACCGGCGGTACTCTATATTGACCTGCACCTGATCCACGAAGTGACCACGCCACAGGCATTTTCTGTCTTAAAAGAGCGTGAGCTTGAAGTACGGCGGCCTGACCGAACACTCGCCACGATGGACCACTCGACACCGACTGTTCCTGTCACCGGCCTTGAGGATCTTGATCGGGTATCCGATCCGGCCGCTGCAGCCCAGATTCGCGCCCTGGCGAAGAATTGCCGGCAATTCGGTATCGAACTGCACGGGTTCGACAGCGAACATCGCGGCATTGTGCACGTTATTGGCCCCGAACTGGGCGCTACCCAACCAGGCAAAACAATCGTCTGCGGGGACAGTCATACAAGTACCCATGGCGCATTCGGTGCGTTGTCATTCGGTATTGGCACCACTGAAGTCGGACACGTGCTGGCAACACAGTGTCTGCTGCAACGCAGGCCGAAGACACTGGCTGTCAATATCAGCGGTGCTGTTCCGGATGGGGTAACAGCCAAAGACATTATTCTGGCTATTATCGGTCAGGTCGGTGTCGATGGCGGTGTCGGTCATGTCATCGAGTACCGGGGTGATGCGATCACCGGTCTCGACATGGATCAGCGGATGACGGTTTGCAACATGAGTATCGAGGCAGGTGCCCGGTCAGGCATGATCGCGCCTGATGATACCACCTATGAATATCTCTCCGGGCGCCCTGCTGCGCCAGCTGGAGCCGATTGGGATGCAGCATTAAAGCATTGGCAATCACTGCCTTCTGATCTCGATGCCCGGTTCGACAAAGAGATCACCATCGATGCAACAATGCTGCAGCCAATGGTCACCTTTGGCACCAATCCCGGCATGGTGATCCCGGTATCAGGCGTAATACCACCTGATACGGGCGATATCAGTTTCCGCCAGGCTTTGGACTACATGGGCCTGCAAAGTGGCGCACCGATTGCCGGCACGCCCGTCGATGTGGTGTTTGTCGGCAGTTGCACCAACTCACGCATCAGCGATCTTCGCCAGACAGCCGCTATCCTCAAAGGCAGGAGGATTGCACCGAATGTCCACATGCTGGTGGTGCCCGGTTCCCAGTCAATCAAGGCACAGGCCGAAGCAGAGGGTCTGGACAAGATATTCGAAGCCGCCGGTGCGCAGTGGCGCGAATCAGGCTGCTCGATGTGCCTGGGAATGAACGGTGATACGGTGCCTTCGGGCCAGCTTTGCGTCAGCACCAGTAATCGCAACTTTGAAGGCCGGCAGGGAATCGGTGCCCGGACCATACTCGCCAGTCCGGCGACGGCTGCCGCATCTGCAATTCGCGGTTGTGTATCAGATGTTAATAATATCAACTAATTAAATCATAAACCTAATGGAAAAAGTCACTATAATCCACTCCCGCACGGTGATTCTGCCCCAGGCTGATATCGATACCGACCAGATCCTCCCGGCACGGTTTCTGACCACGACCACCCGCGCCGGGATGGGCGATGCCTTGTTTGCTGATTGGCGGTATGACAGTGCCGGTGGACTGAATAAAGACTTTCCACTCAACAAACCGGAAGCTCAGGGCTGCCGGATCCTGGTGGCAGGCAACAACTTCGGTTGCGGTTCGTCGCGCGAGCACGCGCCATGGGGGCTGGTCGATTTTGGCTTCAAGGCAGTCATCAGCACTGCCTTCGCGGACATTTTCCGGAACAATGCCCTGAAAAACGGGCTGGTACCCATCCTGGTCGATGAAGCTACTCATCAATGGCTGATGGATAATCCCGGCGCAGAAATCAGCGTTGATGTTGGCAAGCGCCAGCTACTATTGCCCGATGGATCAGTCGTTGATTTTCCAATCGATGATTTTTCGCGGTACTGCCTGATAGAAGGTATTGACCAGCTGGGCTATTTGCTGAAACAGTCTGACCACATCAGTCATTTCGAGCAACAGCACTCATGAAGGCATTGATCACCATCCTGGCCGGAGATGGCATCGGCCCGGAAGTCATGCGTGAAGGTGTCCGTGCACTCAAGCGAATTGCCAGGCTGAGTGGGCACGAGTTTGAGCTCTGCGACGGTTTGATTGGCGGCGCGGCGATTGATGCAACCGGTGAAGCATTTCCGGACGATACGCGTTCGCTGTGTAAAAAAAGCCATGCCGTACTACTTGGCGCGGTAGGTGGCCCGAAATGGAGCGATCCAAATGCCGCCGTCCGTCCAGAGCAGGGTCTGCTCGACCTGCGTTCGGCACTGGATGTCTATGCCAACCTGCGACCGGTCGCCACCCACCCTGCCCTGTACGATGCATCTCCGTTAAAACCCGAGAAACTGCGAGATGTTGATATTCTGGTAGTCAGGGAATTGACCGGTGGTGCCTATTTTGGCGAGAAAGAGCGCACGCCTGATTCTGCAAAAGATGTCTGTAGTTACACTCGCCATGAAATCGAGCGCATCCTGCGCATTGCCGGACAACTGGCCGGCAAACGGCGCGGCAAGATCACCTCTGTCGACAAGGCCAATGTCATGGAGACCTCCCGGCTGTGGCGCAATATTGCTGATGAGCTAATCCCGGCCGAATTTCCGGATCTCGAACTGGAACACATGTTCATCGATGCCGCGACCATGCACCTGCTGTCACGGCCGGCCAGTTTTGATGTCATTGTCACGGAAAACATGTTCGGAGATATCCTCACCGATGAGGCCTCCATGCTCTGTGGCTCAATGGGCATGCTGCCCTCTGCTTCACTCAACCAGGATCGGCGCGGCTTGTATGAGCCGATTCATGGTTCCGCACCTGATATAGCCGGAAAGAACATTGCCAATCCCTGCGGCATGGTGCTCAGCATCGCACTGATGCTGCGCTATTCACTGGGTCTTGAAGACGAGGCCGTGCTGCTTGAAAAAACCGTGTATGCAGCTGTTGAAGCCGGTCACAGAACAGCAGATGTCAGCCTGCCTGGTGTTGCACCGATTTCGACGCAGGTAATGGGTGATGCGATTATCGCCGGGCTCGGATAAAGGGAGCCATCCGCCTGCAAGGGTTAACAGAACCTGTCCTCGGGGACTTGCCACCACTACAAATTACTCAGGCTATTCTGAATATCACCCACCAGGTCCCCCGCTGCTTCAATACCCACCGACAGACGAATCAACCCGGCACCAATTCCGGCAACTTCCCGGCTGCTCTCATCCATCGCTGCATGGGTCATTGTCGCGGGATGGCAAACCAGGCTCTCAACACCGCCCAATGACACAGCCAGCGTAAACAGGTTCAGTCCACCAAGAAATTCCCGTGCTGCCTCGGCACCGCCTTTGAGTTCAAAACTGACCATACCCCCGAAACCATCCTGCTGACGCCTGGCCAACTCATGCCCGGGGTCACTTGCCAGCCCCGGGTAGTACACCTGTGCTACCGCCGGATGTCCCTGCAGGCTTTCAGCGACAGCCATCGCATTCTCCTCATGCTGCCTGAGACGCACATGCAAGGTGCGAATACCCCGCAGCGTCAGAAAACTATCCAGAGCAGACCCGGACAACCCGAGTATGTTCGCCCAGTCCTGCATTTGCTCGTGCAGCTCGGCCGTCGCAGCGACTACCGCACCTCCGAGTACATCGCTGTGCCCATTGAGATATTTTGTGGTCGAATGCAGTACCAGATCAGCGCCAAATTCGATGGGGCGAAGCCGTGCCGGTGACAGGAATGTATTGTCGACCACCAAAAGCGCACCGCATTGTTTCGCAAGCCCGTTAAGGTGTTCCAGATCGATCACCCGAAGCAAGGGATTGGTGGGCGTCTCCACCCAGATCATGCAGGGTTTCTCCGCTACGGCACTCTGCAGGGCCCCCTCGTCCGTTTGATCGACAAAGCGAACCTGCAGAAGGCCTCGGGCAGCGAGCCGGGTCAATAACCGAAACATCCCGCCATAACAATCGATGGGAGCGATCACCAGGTCGCCCGGGTTGATCAGCTGGCAAACCAGCGTGGCTGCCGCCATGCCTGATCCAGTGATGGTTGCCCCCTGCCCCCCCTCAAGCCCTTAGAGAGCCTCTCCCAGTGCATCCCGGGTCGGGTTTCCGGTGCGGGTGTAGTCGTAGGCTCGCGGTTGATCAAAGCCTTCAAAGGCAAAATTGGAGGTGAGATATATGGGAGGCATGACCGCCCCGTAGTGATTCTCGGTCTCCAATGCTGCCCTGACCGCACGCGTCTGGCTATCCGGCTTGTCACTCATTTACGCACTCTCCAAACATACTGGCTACTTACCTGCTCGACTTATTCTACAGATAAGCCTGCACTCAGCGCGACTTCTGGAATCTCATCTGCACAAGTCACTTACAATTGCCGTATTAATATACTAATATGATAGTACATTAATACGGATATGCACTATGAAAGACTCCCGGGTTCTGAATACACGGCAGGAAACCCATGCCGAAAACGATCTCTACCGCACCATTGCTTCACTGGATAACGTCGCTGATTGTCGCGCATTTTTCCAGGATTTGTGCACACCAGCAGAGCTGGAAGCCATGAAGGACCGCTGGAATGTAGTTCGATTGCTGGAGGAAGAATTGACCTACCGGCAAATCCACGAGCGCAGCGGTGTCAGCATGACAACCATCGGACGGGTTGCCCGCTGTCTCGGCTCAGGCTCGAACGGCTATACCAGCGCCCTGCGCCGGTCCGGACAATAACAATCCATGATAGACAAACAAAACAGGATAAAAATCGCAATCCAGAAATCAGGGCGTCTCACAGACCTCTCGCTGGATTTGTTGCAACGCTGCGGGTTGAAATACACCCGCGGAAAAGATCAGTTGATCGCATTTGGCGAAAACATGCCCATCGATATCCTGCTGGTGCGGGATGATGACATCCCCGCCCTGGTCCGGGATGACGTTTGTGATCTCGGGATCGCCGGATTAAATGTTGTCGAGGAAAAGCGGCTTCGTTTCCTGAACTCATCAACTACCGGAGAACCTTTTGAGATTGTTCGTCAACTGGACTACGGACAATGCAAATTGTGCTTCGCATATCCCGAAGGGGGCAAACTCGGCAGCATCGAGGACTTGCGTGGCTTGAGGATTGCAACAACCTACCCATGGATTGTTGCAGACTTTCTGCGTACCCGGTCAATTGAGGCTGAAGTCATCGAGTTTTCCGGTGCGGTCGAGATTGCGCCCGGAATGGGTCGCGCAGAGGCCATTTGTGATCTCGTGTCTACCGGAACTACTTTACGGGCAAACAATCTGCGTGAAGGCGAAACCCTGATGAAAAGCCAGGCGACGCTGATCAGGACACCCCTCGAAGTGCCGGACGAAAAGGCCGACTGGATGGCAAGACTCCTGCAAAGAATAGATGGCGTCATGCAGGTTCGCGAAAGCAAGTACATCATGATGCATGCACCGAAATCTGCACTCGCTGAAATCCGGAAGTTATTACCCGGGTCGGAGGCCCCCACGATTCTCCCGCTTGATAGCCTCGATGACAAAGTCGCTGTTCATGTCGTCTGCCGTGAAAACGTATTCTGGGAGACACTGGAAAATCTCAAAGCTGCCGGCGCAAGCTCGCTACTGGTCATGCCCGTAGAAAAGATGTTGCCATGATTTCGAAGCTCAGCATCTCCGACTGGAATACGCTTGGGCCGAATGAACGTAACGCTCTGCTGACACGCCCGGCCATCCGTAATCAAGCAGAAATTGATGAACAGGCCAACGCACTGATTGACCGCGTTAAAACAAAAGGCGACACCGCACTGTTGCAGATTACCCGGGAACTCGATGGTGTTGATCTGGATAGCCTGCTGGTCACCGATGAAGAGGCAGCTAACGCTGAAGCATCTATCAACCCGGTGGTTATGACAGCCCTGAAAACCGCGATTGATCATGTCGCGCAATTCAGTAATGCCCAGCCTGGCTCTGATCATAAAATTGAAACATCACCCGGGATTATCTGTGAGCGAATGACTCGTCCTGTCCAGTCTGTTGGTCTGTATGTTCCGGCTGGAAGCGCACCGTTGCCCTCGACTGCCATCATGCTTGCGGTACCCGCGCAACTCGCCGGTTGCCCACAGCGCATTCTTTGCACGCCACCGGGCAAAGACGGTCTTGCTGACCCGTCTGTGGTATTCATTGCCCGCATCTGTGGTATTAAAAATATTTACAAGCTGGGCGGCGCACAGGCCATTGCAGCAATGGCCTATGGAACCGAATCCATTCCAAAGGTCGACAAGATCTATGGCCCCGGCAATGCATGGGTTACCGCAGCCAAAAAAATTACTTCACAGGATCCCGGTGGCGCCGCCCAGGATATGCCGGCAGGGCCATCCGAAGTCATGGTCATCGCAGATACAACAGCCAACCCGGACTTCATCGCGATGGATCTGTTATCGCAAGCTGAACACGGGGCAGATTCACAGGTGATTCTGATTTGCACCGACAGAAAGATTGCCAATGCTATCAATCTATCTATTGACCGGGCAATTCCGTCACTTTCCAGGCGAGCAATCATTTCCGGTTCGCTGGCGCATGGGGCAATCATTCTGACCGCCGACCTTGCCCAGGCCGTTGAGATCGCGAACCACTACGCACCGGAACACCTGATTATTCAATGTCGCAATCCTCGAGCCTTGCTCGAAAAAGTCAGCTGTGCCGGGTCGGTTTTTCTCGGCCCATGGACGCCCGAAGCGCTTGGCGATTACTGTAGCGGGACCAACCACGTACTGCCCACCTACGGCTATGCCAGATCATTCAGTGGCCTTTCTGTCAGTGACTTCCAGGTTCGAATAACAGTGCAGGAAGCCACCGAAAAAGGCTTGCAAATGATTGCATCGACTATCGAAACCCTTGCTCAACTGGAAGGGCTTGATGCCCACGCTCGCGCAGCGGCCGTACGTATCACTGCACTTCGAGACTCATGCAATGAGTAATGGGCAATGAGCACAATACTTGACCTGGTTCGCCCGGAGATTCTTGCACTATCACCCTACGTACCCGCGATATGGAACAGAGGCTCCATCAGGCTCAGCGCAAACGAAATACCGTGGGCGCCGCCGTCAGACGATGACTCTTTTGCCGACCTGAACTTCTATCCTGAACCCCGGCCCACTGAACTGACTGCTGCATTGGCAAGACACTATGGTGTGGCCAGCAAACGACTGATGGTGACTCGTGGATCAAGTGACGGAATAGATCTGTTACTGCGCTGTTTTTGTCGCCCTGGTCAGGATGAGATCGTTATCTGCCCGCCCACATTCAGCATGTATTCGGTCTATGCAGACATTCAGGGCGCTGTTACACGGGAGGTTCCGTTGATTGAAGCCAGTAGTTTTGGCATTGATCACGAAGGTATTGCCGCTGCGTGGAATAGCCAGAGCAAACTTCTGTTTATTTGCTCTCCGAATAATCCTGTCGGTAACCGGGTACCCACCGATGAACTGCACGCGCTATGCGATACCATTGGTGATAGTGGCATTGTGGTGATCGACGGCGCTTACACGGAATTTGCCGCTGTTGACCCGACCGCTGAACTCCTCGACAGTCACGACAATGTTGTGGTGTTGCGGACACTGTCCAAGGCATTTGGGCTGGCAGGCATTCGCTGCGGCTCCCTGCTCGCATCCGAGGAGATAGTGGAGGTCATGAACCGCGTTCTTCCACCCTTTTGTTTCCCAACACCCTGCCAGGATACCGCATTGAAATACCTGGCAACTGCTGATCAGTTGCTATTCTCAGAAGGTATCGAGCAGCTGAGAACTGAGCGCGAAAAAATGACAGCTGAGCTATCGACGCTACCTGACGTGCAACAGGTATGGAGCAGCGAAGCCAATTTCATACTGGCAAGAGTTACTGATGCCAATGCCTTTACAGCGAAGGCTTTGGCCGGTGGCGTATCGATTCGTGATTTCAGCCGGGCTCCTTTCACGCCCGGCTGCGTGCGAATCACCATTGGCACACCCGAACAAAACAAACAGTTAATAGACGTATTGATAAAGACAGAAATGAGATGAGTCAATTAAAAATCGCATTCGTTGACCGTGACGGAACACTGATCATGGAGCCGGCCGATCAGCAGATTGATCGGCTGGAAAAGCTGGAATTGGTTCCCGGGGTCATCCCGGCAATGATACGCCTGCGGGATGCCGGCTATGAATTCGTGATGATCACGAATCAGGATGGCCTGGGCACCGAGGCTTTCCCCGCAATAAACTTTCGCGAGCCTCAGGACTTCCTGCTTCAGCTATTTTCCAGTCAGGGCATCATATTTCGAAAGGTATTTATCTGCCCCCACCTGCCTGAAGACAAATGCCGGTGTCGCAAGCCGCTGCCGGGAATGGTGACGAATTTTCTCAATACCCACCAAATCGACCGTGAGCAGAGTGTGGTGATTGGTGATCGCGATACAGATCTGGAATTTTCGACCAATATCGGTGTGACGGGCCTGCTGATCAATCCCGAAGACACCGGTGGCTGGGCGGATCTCGTTCATCACATACTGGATGCACCCCGCACGGCAAGCATCGCCAACAACACCAGCGAAACACAGATTCAGGTCACTGTGAACCTCGATCAGGAAACGCCGGTCAGCATCTCGACCGGAATTGGGTTTTTTGATCACATGCTGGAGCAGATCGCCAAACATGGTGGTTTCTCGCTGAGCATCGCTGCTGCGGGTGATCTGCACGTAGATGCTCACCACACTGTCGAAGATACTGCTTTAGCACTTGGCGAAGCGATCCGCAGGGCACTTGGAGACAAAGCCGGCATCGGTCGCTATGGCTTTGCATTGCCTATGGACGAGTCCCGTGCCCAGGTCACTCTGGATCTGTCCGGCAGGCCCTATTTTGTTTTTGACGGAGTCTTTCCAGGCACTGAAGTTGGAGAACTACCGACCGAGCTGGTCCCCCACTTTTTTCGTTCGCTGTCCGATGCGATGCGCGCAACGCTGCACCTGACAGTGCTGGGAGAAAACACTCATCACATGGTCGAGGCCTGTTTCAAAGCGACAGGGCGTGCGTTACGACAGGCATTTGTTCGTGACGGAATCAGCATACCCAGCACCAAAGGCATTTTGTAACCCATGAGCTCGGCAGTCAGAAAGGTGGTGCTGATCGACAGCGGCGGTGCCAACATTGCTTCTTTGCAATTTGCACTGTCACGATTAGGTTGTCAGGGGGTACTGTCCGCTGATGCCGGGTTTATTCGTGCTGCCGGCCACGTCATTCTGCCTGGAGTGGGTGCAGCCGCCGCTGCGATGAGCCGGCTTCGTGAAGCCGGGCTGGACACACTGATCACAAGTCTGTCGCAACCCGTACTGGGGATCTGCCTCGGCATGCAACTGATGTTTGATCGCTCTGAAGAAAGTGACACGGATTGTCTGGGCATAATGAAGGGTGAGGCGCATCTGATCCCTGCTACTCCGGGCCGCCCGGTTCCCCATATGGGCTGGAATCAGGTCCATGCGGCCAATGATTCCCCCATGCTCAGCGGCATCACCAGCGGCGCGTACTTCTATTTTGTCCACAGCTATGCAATCGGCAAAGTTCCGTCGATGACAGCAACTGTCAACTATGAGCAGCCATTCACCGCAATTGCCGAGCAGGACAACTTTGTTGCCACTCAGTTTCATCCTGAGAAATCCGGGCCTGCCGGCGCGCAGTTACTGAAAAACTTCCTTGCCAGAACATAAGCTCATGCAAACCATTCCCGCTATTGATCTGTTGAATGGCCGTTGTGTTCGCCTCTACAAAGGCGATTTTGAACGGGTATCCGGTTACGACCACGATCCCCTTGAGCTCGCACAAGCATACTGCCGGGCCGGGCCGTCACTGCTGCATGTCGTCGATCTTGACGGTGCACGTACTGGTGAGCCCACCAATATGGCCATGATCAGCGATCTGGCAGCCAACTCCGGGATGAGCGTGCAGGCGGGGGGCGGTATTCGCACGCTGGAACGATTGACCAGGCTGCTGCATACCGGAGTCAAGCGCGCGGTGATCGGGTCTGTTGCGGTAACAGACCGGGCAACAACTTCTCAGTGGCTCTCGGAAGTCGGCCCGGAATCAATTGTCCTTGCCTTCGATATCCGAATTTCTGATGGTGGCGAGCCGGAAGCCCTCACCCATGGCTGGACCCGCGGCAGCGGGCAGCAATTGTGGGAACTGGTTGAGTTCTACCTGGAACGTGGGGCTCGCCATTTTCTTTGCACCGATATTGATCGGGATGGAACCTTGTCCGGATCAAATCTGGCGCTTTATTCGGAATGTGTTCAACGCTACCCCGCCGCTGAATTCCAGGCATCAGGCGGCCTTGCTTCCGCAAAAGAACTTGAACCGCTCCGTCAAACAGGTGTTACCGGAATCATTACGGGTAAGGCGTTGCTCGATGAACGGCTGACACTTGAGGAGGTGGCAACATTCTTGCAAAAAGAATAATCCCCTGCCTGGATGTCAAAGACGGAAAAGTCGTCAAAGGCGTTCAATTCCGCAATCACCGCATTGTCGGTGACATTCTGGAGCTGGCACAACGCTACCGTGATCAAGGGGCAGATGAGCTGGTATTCTATGACATCACTGCCAGCCCCGATGGCCGCTCGGTCGACAAGCAGTGGGTTAATCAAGTGGCCGGGTTACTGGATATTCCTTTTTGTGTGGCCGGCGGACTCCGCACGATTAAAGATGCAGAGGTGGTATTGAACTACGGTGCGGACAAGATTTCCATCAATACGCCGGCACTCAGCAAGCCCTCGTTGATCGATGAACTGGCACGGCGTTTTGGCTCGCAATGTGTCGTCGCAGGTATTGACAGCCTGGTGCAGGATGGTCAATACAGAGTGCATCAGTTCACCGGTGACTCAGGAAAAACCCGGCACAGCGGGCGATTAACACAGGACTGGGTCACCGAAGTACAGAACCGGGGCGCAGGCGAAATCGTATTGAATTGCATGAATCAGGATGGAGTCAGAAACGGCTACGATATTGAGCAACTTGCTGCTGTTCGCGACATCAGCAGGGTACCGTTAATTGCTTCTGGCGGTGCCGGCACAAAGCAGCATTTTTCCGATGTGTTTCAGCAGGCCATGGTGGATGGTGCGCTGGCTGCCAGCGTATTCCATACCGGCGCCATCAACATCGGCGATCTCAAACAGTTCCTGGCCACACAATCCATCGAGGTAAGACCATGACCCGCTCTATCGATTTTCTCAACCAGCTCGAACAGATCATCGCCGAGCGCAAAAATGCCGCACCAGAGAAAAGCTATACTGCCTCGCTGTTTGCCGAGGGCGGCTCACGTATCGCCCAGAAGATCGGGGAGGAAGGTGTAGAACTGGCCATCGCCTGTGTCGAAAAAGACAGGGACGGTATTGTTTCGGAATCTGCAGATCTGATCTATCACCTGCTGGTGCTGCTGCATCATCACAAGCTGACGCTGGCGGATGTTGCTGCTGAGCTTGCGAGGCGACACAACAAATAGTTGGCGTGCTGATAGTGACTCAACCCGCGCTGTTCAGCTTCCCCGTGTTGATTTTCCCGGGCTCACCTTCCCTTGGTCTTTCTTCGCAAGCAAGCTGTCCAGGTTATTCGCGAAGGCCTGTCGATCACTCAGGCTGAGTTCCGCCGGGCCGCCCGTATGGACTCCACTGGCCCGCATGGTGTCCATGAAATCCCGCATATTAAGCCGTGCCCCGATACTTTCAGTGGTATACAGCTCGCCACGCGGATTAAGCGCATGCCCCTGTTTCGCAATGACCTCGGCCGCCAATGGAATATCGCTGGTGATGACAAGATCGCCGGCGCTTAACCTCTTGACGATCTCATTGTCCGCGACATCAAACCCGGCGGCCACCTGGATGGAGGTGATATAGCGCGAAGGTGGCCTGTGAACAGGCTGATTGGCCACAAGGGCCAGCTGGGTATGGGTACGCTCCGCCGCCCGAAACAGAATCTCTTTAATGACGACCGGGCAGGCATCAGCATCAACCCAGATTTTCATCAATTGCCATTTTGGGCGACATGAAATCGCTCATCGCCTGGTATCAGCACGCTGTTCTTGATGAGCACACCCTGCTCATCATAAAGATAGTGTTCCTCGTAGATCACTTCGCCCTGTTTATATTCCCTGAAAATTTTAACCCTTTCTGCGGAATCATAGATAACCTCATAGTAGGTATAAAACTGATAGATCTCTTCGTAGTTCTTCTCAGCAACGATATCCTTTACTGCTCCTTGCTCAAAATACTCATCGGAATAGTAGGACATGCCCTCTCGTATAATCTCCGGACGGCCCCAGGCTGAAAAAACAACCAGACAAATCAACAAACCATAAAACCGGCTAATCCGCACCAGACCACCCTCCCTGACTATTTTTGAATACATTCCACACAGCGTGTACTGGTTGGATCAACGGTCAAACGACGAACATCAATCTCTTCACCACAAATGAAACAGCAGCCAAACTCTCCTGATTCAATGCGACGAAGCGCACCATCAATCTTCACTAGCTGATTCTGTCGACGGCGGCCTGATTCCAGCGCCATCTGCTGCGCCTGCAGGGCATCCATACGGGAAAGCCTGCCGACCTTCGCCTGATCCAGCTCGACAGTCTCGCTACCCTGGCTTGACCCTTCATCCAGCTCCTGAATCTCTGCTCTTAGACGTCGCAGTTCCTGAGTAATTCCGGCAATCTCTGTTTCGTTCATGAAACTTCCTTGATGCATCGCACCAACAATTATTGCCTTACCAGTTCGTTTTGATCCGTGTGCTCAAACACTTTCCCATAGATCTCTACAATAGTGGTTTCAGAATATGACAAGCGGCCATCTCCGACGACAATCCGGTGATGAAAGCCCGTAGTACGTGCATTGTCTCTCATGAATGGTGATTGGATAATCTGCCAATCCTCATGCTCTACTCCTGCAGAAACCTCCAGGACAGTTGTCCCGTCCACTTCTTCCTTACCGGTATGCGAGCCTCCGGCCAATAAAGTCACTGCACGCGGAATAGCGAGTGAGTGCATGACGACACCCGAGTCTGCATCCCACATCCAGTAGCCGGTTTCATCATGAAACACCTCGTCGGTTGATTTTCGCTGAACAATTTGCCGGTAGTGAAGTGCAACCAGCACCTGTGACTCAGCATTCGTGACATCACCAATAGCAGTCCAGGTAATTGTTTCATAGTATGGATTGCTTTCGGTGCCATCCGGCTCAGGCGCAATATCGAGCCCCTTGTCGCCCTTCCACACCCCGATAAGCCCCGTGAGCGGGCCATAGTCTACGTTCATAATATTCCTCGTTGGTTACCCGATTATTCTGATGCAATTACTGTACCTGCTGATGGTCAATTTATTTCTGACCATTCGCAATATTTTGCAGTGTTACAGGATAATTCCCTGATTTGTGGCGCAAATAAACAACTACCGGATTCTGGCGGGGTGTAATATGCTGCATCGCGGAGCTGTTGTTTTTGGTAGATGAAATATTCACGCATGTTCAAAAGATTCTGGAACAACCCCCAGTCTACATCCCGCGTGGAATAGAGCAACTCGAGAGGCTTACTGCAACGATAAAAGGAATCACTTGAGGCAGTTTCTATCCCGCAGTCACTAGCGGTTATGCAAGTTGAGCTTTCGCCAACAGCGCGTGCTTCTGCTTCCTTTGCATTGATCGAATCATTGATCGTTTTGGAAAAATGCATATACGCATCATTCGCGGACAGGGGCTGACGAGGTCCCGCTAACGTAGCACTCGTCAGCTCCATTATCAGGTTCTCAAGGCTTTCACGCATAAACGACCGCTGCGAGTTTTCTCCCGTCTGTACCTCCTGCTCCTGGCTGGTGAAATCTGCAGTCTTTCCTTGCGCCAAAAAATGTACGGAAGAATTGATCCGGATTCCGTTGAGTAAATTGTCATCATCATCTAGAGACTGTAAAAAACGAGCTATATTCAATGCGACTTTTGGATTGTCCGCTGCTAACTCCCATGGCGTTACCTTCTCAGCAGGCAATACAGCCTCACCCAACATGATGTCGCCCACAAAGAAGGTTACGAGTGCCCCCTCCAGGTAACCAAACCTTCCATCACTATCTGTTTCACCATAGTGATCACCGGACTTGTACCTAACACCTTCAACTCTACTATCGACAAAATAACCGAAAGCATCTGGAGCCGCGTTGCTACCGGCCGGTGGCCAATTCGAAGCAGGCTGATTCGCAGTCGGACTGTTCCCGCCACCGCCACCACATGCAGTAAGAATTACCATTAGTCCAAGAAAATATAATTGCCGAAACATCAGGTTAACCTGGCCCCCTTTTGTCCATGATATACCACAGCTCCGTCAAATACTGTTGGATTCATTGTATACAGGCTCCTGCCGAACCAAGTCAGAAAGAATATGCTCAAGCATGGTTGTCGGAATTTATTACGCAGCTAAGCTCGTGTAAAAACGGTCAATGTTGAATAAATTGTTATGTGTTTTTATTTTAAACTGCGTAGTGAATGCGTACTATCGGTCAGAAACGGACATTCCGCACAAATAAAAAAGGCTCCCATAGGAGCCTCTCTTGATTAACATTTAATCGTTATGCTCAGCAGACATCTGTAGCTTTGCATTCTTTCCCTTGGGCGGGGTTGCCTTTATCGGCGTTCGTGCAAAATCTTTCATCGGAAGCATGACATTCATACGTCAAAATACGGGCAGAGATCGGAAAGCTGCCCGCGCACCGACCAGTTTCACATTCCCCATCGTCTAATACGCAGGATGAATGAGTGCGATCGCCTGTTTGGTGAGCGGGACTCTGAAAATGAGTAGGTGCGGAGAGATTGAAATTGAAGATAAATATGGATTTACCATAGTGCAGACCATCATTTCAATCTGCACGGAGCGACCCTTGTTATGCGCCAAAAAATACCAGGAAATTCGCTTCCGAATTCAGTTTCTATTTCGAAGTGAATATAAATTCATGAGGGATAAATAAAGCAGAGATATGGTGCGTGTATAGACCGTATTTCCTGTTTTTCAAACCAATGTTGTGCAACCGTGCAGAGAAGGAAAACCAGTATGAGGCATCGGATATGTGAGGAACGGTCGTTTTCTCTCGCTTGTATTATTATCTTTGGCCTGCCATCAGTCGCTTTTTCCGATCCTACTGATGGTCACGCCCACACTGAAGACGGCAGTGAAGCCAACACCGAAATCGAATATTTTAATGTGGGTAGCTCGAAGTCGAATATCGGAAATGCACAAGCTGATGCCTCCGGCATGCGTATTGAGACTGAGTATGAAACAAATAACAAGGTCTTTTCATTTAACTACGAACGTTGGAATTACACCTGGACTAATCCGGAGAGCCTTCCTTTTGCTTCCGGCACAGTCAGTGATCCTTGGAGTACTTTCACCTCGCTACAATTTGGATTTGCTTATGAGCAAGAAATAGGAGATGACTGGGAGTTTAATTATTATATTGAAGCAGAATCTTCTTATGAAAAAGAGAGAAGCAGATCCAATGAATATGAGCTAGGTGTCGATTTTACCTATGAACCATCGAAAACATGGGCTTATACATTTAATATTAACCTTGAATATCTGGATGCATCAGGAATAGAGTTTGGCGTCGATGTAGAAATCGAATGGAATCATGATAAAAAAGATGGTTGGTCGGGTGAATTCGAAATAAGCAGTGAGTTTCCAGAAACGAGTTTGTCTTATCACTTCACCAAAAAATTGTCGACAACTTTTTTCTATAATGAAGGCGGTACTAACACGATTAGACTCTCTGACAGCAGTCCGGTATCCGGCATGCAAGGCGGCTATCTTGAGGACGAGTATAAAAGCCTTGGCTTTAGACTTGCTTATGAGTTTGCATATGACAGTTACGTGTCATTTTCAGTGCAGCAAAATACGGGAAGGTCATTATCCTTTGTTGATAGCACAGGACTAGAGGCAACGGAAACGATATTCAATTTTGCTGATACTATCGAACCCTCGATTAGAATTTCATACACATTCTAATCAGCTATTTTAACGTGGTCCTGCCCGCGAATAGTGGACACGGTTAATTTGTGAAACTGCACATATCCCTCGTTTTGAGTTTATTTAAAGGAGTCTTGGCGCGATATCTCATGCCCTGCTACCAAAACAAGGTGAAAAAACCACATCAGAGCGTAACTTCCTTCGCTGGATCACGCAGGTTGTAACGCGAACTCATCACATACCCGTAAGCGCCCGCATTGGCGAGTAATAACACATCCCCCTCTTCACAAGGCGGTAACAGACGATCGCTGCCCAACCGGTCTCCTGTTTCGCAAATGGGGCCAACAATATTGACTACTTTTTCTGCCGGCTCACCGAGTCGACTGAGGTTGACTATTTCGTGATAGGCACCGTACAAGGCTGGTCGGATCAGGGAGTTCATTCCGGTGCTGATCCCGACATATTGCACTTCTCCCTTGCCTTTGAGTTGCGTCACCCGCGAGAGCAATACACCTGCTTCAGAAACGAGGTATCGACCCGGCTCCAGCCACAGTTCAAGCTCAGGATTCCGGGAGCGAATGTCGTCAAGACTTTCATTCAGCAGCTCCATGTCCAGCGAAAGCTGCCCTGGTTTCTCCGGCACGCCCAGACCACCACCGAGATTCAGGATCCTGATCGAAGAAAATTCCTCAGCCGCCGATAACAAAACCCCGGCAGTCTCTTTCCAGTTATCCGGCCTCAATATCCCGCTACCGACGTGAGCATGGAGGCCAATCACTGTCGCGCCGCATTGCTCGACCAGCTCCCGCACTTCGGCGAGCTCCAGGAGAGGAACACCGAACTTCGATTGCACACCTGCGGTACGAACATGCTCATGGTGCCCGCGCCCCTGTCCTGTATCCAGACGCAGCATCAGCTCACGACCTGAAAACACCTCGCCCCAATATCGCAGCGGGTGCAGATTATCCAGTGTCAGGCGCACCTCCTGCTCGACGGCAAATTCGTACTCGCCTCTGGGCGCGAAATTCGGTGTAAACAGAATCCGGTCCCGGGCAATATCCGGGAACAGCTTCAGGACATGACGAATTTCCTGGGGGGAAACACACTCGAAATTCAGGCCTGCTTCGAATATGGTCTTGAGAATATCTGCATTGCTGTTGGCCTTGATTGCATAGAACACCCGATCAACTGCCTTGAGTGACGACAACCTTCCTGCTGCGGCCGCGACTGAATCGAGATCATAAACATAGGCGGAAGATTCAGACCTGGCGATATCGAGCAGTTGCTCCTGCTTTGTTTTCCACCAGGGTATTGGCGTATCAGGGGCGGGCTCAGTCTCCTGCTGCAGTTCTTTCCATGTTGGGCCAAATACCGGGTCTTTGGTGGCTGGTTGCACCAGCGTTGAGTGAAGTTTCTGAACCAGCCTGTGCGCCTGCCCCTCCTCCACAACAAAACTCAAATTCAGATCACTGGCTGAAAGTGACATCAGGTGAATCTGATGCTCCTCAAATACTTCCAATGCAGGTCCGATCTCATGCAATATCGCCCGGATTTTTCTCCCGACCAGGCTGACGACCTCTGCATTCTCAATGATCTTTACCTGGCAAATCTTTTCCAGGCTGATTTGCAACCGCGTCAGCACATCCGTATCGACTGCCTCCATACTGGTATCCAGCGTAACAGTAACGTTCCTCTCGGAGGTCGAAACCAGGTCGATCGACAATCCCTGCTGACTGAAGCAGGAAAAGGCATTCGCAAGAAAACCGACCTCGCGCCACATGCCACCTGTTTCCATCGAGATCAGCGTGATACCACCCCGCCCCGAAATCGCCTTGACGCGCGGCGCATCACTACCGGAATCACTGCTGATCAGCGTCCCGGGCAGTTCCGGTTGACTGGTACAGCGGATCCATAAAGGAATACCGAAACGTCTGACGGGGCTGATCGAAGCCGGATGCAACACTGATCCGCCGGTGGAGGCAATTTCCTGGGCTTCTGCATAGCTCAATCGCTTGAGCAATCGTGCGCCCGGTACAATCCGCGGATTGGCGCTGAACATTCCCGGGACGTCTGTCCAGATTTCCAGGCCGATCGCTTGCAGTTTGGCGGCAAAATAGGCCGCAGAAGTATCCGAGCCACCCCGGCCAAGCAACACACCCTCGCCTTTCGGGTTCCGGGCGATAAAACCCTGAGTGAGAATCACGCCAGGTTCATTCTCAAAGCGTGATTGCAATACTGCATCTGGCTCGAAATCACAACGTGCTGTCAAATAGCGCCCCCGCTCACCGTCATGGGGTACTGCAATACTGCACAGGACATCACGAGCATCCACACTGGTGACAGTCAGTTCCTGGGACTGAAGCCAGGCGGCACCCATCCTGGTCGCCATCAACTCCCCCAGCGCCAGCACTTTCACCTGTACACGGGGACTCACTTCACGAACCAGCCGGATACCAGCCAGTAATTGTTGTAATTCTTCGATGTAGTCGGAAAAAAGCTCAGTGCTATCCAGGCTCAAATCGTTGGCGAGGTTGTGATACAGCGAAAATATCTCGTCCAATGCCGGCTCATGCTTTCCATCAACTGCCAGGCCCAGTGCGGCTTCGAGCCGATTAGAAACATCGGCCAGCGCTGAATGAACGATCACCAGACGATAGCCGGCAGCAACCCGCTCGCGTGCCAGATCACAAATAGTTTGCCATTTTGCGGCACTGGCAATACTGGTGCCACCAAACTTCAATACCAGCCAACTGCCGGCATCGGAGCTGCCGCCAAAGCCGGTTTCAGAAGCGGTGGCAGCCTGTTTGTCGAGTGCACTCAAACCGTTTTCATCCGGCTTGCGAGGATTGTGTTGTCACAGCCCCCTCGGAAGCAGAACTCACCAGTCGTGCATACTTTTGCAGCACCCCGGGCGGTGCCGGATCAGTGGGCGCTGTCCAGTTTGACCGGCGCTGCTCCAATTCTTCTGCAGATACTTCCAGGTTGAGTGTCCGGGCGACAGCATCGATGGTAATCGTGTCGCCATCATTGATGAGTGCCAGTGGACCGCCAACAGCAGCTTCCGGTGTGACGTGTCCGACCACAAAGCCGTGACTGCCACCGGAAAACCGGCCGTCGGTAATCAGTGCCACACTATCACCCAGGCCTTTGCCCATGATGGCCGCCGTCGGGCTGAGCATCTCGCGCATTCCAGGGCCACCCCCCGGCCCTTCATAACGAATGACGACCACATCGCCTGACACTACTGCACCATCAAGAATTGCTTGCAGTGCAGTTTCTTCTGAAGCAAACACCCGGGCAGACCCGGTAAAGCTGACGCCTTCTTTTCCGGTAATCTTGGCAACTGCTCCTTCCGGAGCGAGATTGCCATACAGAATAACCAGGTGGCTGTCTTTTTTGACCGGGTGTTCGAAGCTGCGGATAATATCCTGGCCATCGGGATAGGGTGCGACATCCGCCAGGTTTTCGGCCATGGTTTTACCGGTGACCGTCATGCATTCACCATGCAGCAGTCCCTGATCGAGTAGCATTTTCATCAGTGGCCGCACACCACCAATTGCGACCAGCTCTGACATGGCGTAATGGCCACTGGGCCGCAGATCCGCCAGGATCGGTACCTCAGCCCCAATCCGTGTAAAGTCGTCGAGCTCAAGTGCCACGTTCGCTTCATGAGCGATTGCCAACAGGTGCAACACGGCGTTGGTCGATCCGCCCAGTGCGATCACAACCGTGATTGCATTCTCGAATGCCTTACGGCAGAGGATATCTGAAGGTTTGATATCACGCCGGACCAAATCGACAACTGCTTCACCAGCCTGCCGGCAGTCAGACATTTTCTGCTCTGAAACGGCATCCTGACCGGAGCTGTTGGGCAGGCTCAAACCCAAAGCTTCTATGGCAGAAGCCATGGTATTGGCCGTATACATGCCGCCACAGGACCCGGGACCGGGAATAGCTGTCTGTTCCACCTCAAGCAATTCTTCAGCAGAGATCTTGCCGGTCGCAGCCCCCCCGACTGCTTCAAACACCGAAACAATATCGCGACGTTTGACACCCGGCTGAATGGTGCCGCCATAAACAAAAATTGACGGCCGGTTCATTCGCACCATGGCCATCACACAACCCGGCATATTCTTGTCACAACCACCCACGGCGACAAATCCGTCGAAACCCTCCGCACCGACTACGGTTTCAATTGAATCAGCAATCACCTCACGCGATACGAGTGAATAGCGCATCCCCGGCGTGCCCATCGATATGCCATCTGAGACAGTGATTGTATTAAACAGCACGGCTTTGCCCCCGGCTGCGTTCGCCCCGGCCGCTGCCTCATCGGCCAGCTTG
>JAJRUG010000164.1 GCA_024277915.1 Gammaproteobacteria bacterium | reverse complement strand
TCTCCGCCATGCAATTTCGCCATGACATTCGTCAGTGCTGCCGTTAGCGTCGTCTTGCCGTGATCAACGTGGCCTATCGTCCCTACGTTGACATGCGGTTTCGTACGCTCAAATTTCTCCTTTGCCATCAGCCTCTCCAGACTAGTCTTTCTTGATTACTTCTTCCGCCACATTCGGCGGTACTTGCAGGTACTTCGAAAATTCCATCGTATAGGTCGCCCGTCCCTGCGACATGGATCGCAGGTCTGTTGCATAGCCGAACATCTCTGCCAAAGGCACCTCCGCCTTGATGATTTTTCCAGCTGCGGATTCATCCATGCCCTGAAGAACCCCACGGCGCCGATTCAAATCACCATTGACGTCGCCCATGTAATCGTCCGGCGTTACAATTTCAACGGCCATGATCGGCTCAAGCAGTACCGGCTTGGCACTCTTGACGCCTTCCTTGAATGCCATGGAGCCGGCAATTTTGAACGCCATCTCATTGGAATCAACATCATGGTAGGACCCGTCGTAAAGTGAAACCTTGACGTCCACAACGGGAAAGCCGGCAAGCACACCGCTCTCCATCTGCTCCTTGACACCCTTATCAACAGAGGAAATATATTCCCTTGGAACCGCACCACCTACGACCTCATTGACAAACTCATAACCCGAGCCGGCTTCCAGTGGCTCAATGCGCAAATAGACATGACCATACTGACCACGCCCACCGCTCTGCCGGACGAACTTGCCTTCCTGTTCGACTGACTTGCGGATGGTTTCACGATAAGCCACTCTGGGTCGGCCGACTGTCGCATCAACGTTAAATTCCCGGCGCATCCTGTCAACGATAATATCCAGATGCAATTCACCCATACCTGAAATAATCGTCTGACCTGACTCTTTATCAGTCTGGACACGAAACGATGGATCTTCTTTCGCCAGCTTCTGCAAGGCAATGCCCATCTTTTCCTGGTCCGCCTTGGTCTTGGGCTCTACTGCAACAGCAATGACCGGCTCTGGAAACTCCATTCGCTCCAGAGTAATGATATTTTGCAAATCAACCAGGCTGTCTCCGGTGGTGACATCCTTCATTCCGACTGCGGCCGCAATATCACCAGCCCGGACTTCCTTGATTTCCTCGCGAGCATTCGCATGCATCTGCAAGATACGCCCGATCCGTTCCTTCTTTCCGCGTGCAGAATTGAATATGGTATCGCCGGAATGCAACACACCCGAATAGACACGGAAAAATGTCAGGTTGCCCACAAAGGGGTCAGTTGCGATCTTGAATGCCAGTGCAGCGAAAGGCTGATCATCGCTTGACTCACGAACGCCGGGCGTTTCATCTTCGAGGATACCGGTGATTGGCGGCACATCCGCAGGAGAAGGCATGAATTCAATCACCGCATCCAGCATCGCCTGAACGCCTTTATTCTTGAAAGCGGATCCGCACAGGGTTAGAACAATCTCGTTGTTGATCGTGCGCGTTCGAAGTCCCTCGCGAATTTCCTCATTGTTAAGGTCTCCTTCTTCGAGATACTTTTCAAGAAATTCTTCTTTGGCTTCTGCTGCTGCTTCAACCAGCTTTTCCCGCCATTCCTGACAGGCATCAACCATATCTTCGGGTATATCCGCCAGCTCAAAATCAATACCCTGACTGGCCTCATCCCAGTAGATCGCCTTCATGCGAATGAGATCAACAATTCCCTTGAAGTTCTCCTCGGCACCAATCGGTAAATGGATGGGCACAGCGTTACCGCCCAATCGTTCCCTGATTTGAGCAACAACACGAAGATAGTCGGCACCGGCACGATCCATCTTGTTGATGAAGGCCATGCGAGGCACACCGTAACGATTGGCCTGTCGCCAAACTGTCTCGGACTGGGGTTCAACTCCCCCGACAGAACAGAATACTGCAACAGCGCTGTCGAGAACCCTGAGGGATCGCTCTACCTCAATCGTGAAATCGACGTGACCGGGCGTATCAATGATGTTGACACGATGCTCCGGAAACTGCTTGTCCATGCCGCTCCAGAAACAGGTAGTCGCAGCAGAGGTGATCGTGATACCTCGCTCCTGCTCCTGCTCCATCCAGTCCATGACCGCAGCGCCATCATGAACTTCACCGATCTTGTGAGACACCCCGGTATAGAACAGAATCCTTTCTGTCGTCGTCGTTTTGCCCGCGTCGATGTGCGCCATGATACCGATGTTTCGGTAACGCTCAATTGGTGTCGTCCGTGCCACAGCCTGCGTCCTCGTGAATTCAATCCTGGAAAATGGGGAAACAACTACCAGCGATAGTGCGAGAAGGCCTTGTTGGCCTCTGCCATACGATGGGTATCTTCCCGCTTCTTCACTGCGGACCCTCGATTATCTGCGGCATCCAGCAATTCGCCGGCCAACCGCATAGCCATGGATTTCTCTGAACGCTTGCGCGCTGCATCAATCACCCATCGCATCGCCAGAGTCTGGCGGCGTGAAGGACGCACTTCGATAGGTATCTGGTAGGTCGCTCCGCCCACCCGGCGAGATTTAACCTCTACCATGGGCTTTACGTTGTCCAGTGCTGTTTCAAGCATCTCGACAGCCTGGGTCTCGGTCTGACCACTGCGAGCGGCCATCTGCTCCAGCGCGCCGTACACAATCCGTTCAGCAACAGACTTTTTTCCACCATACATGATCATATTCATAAACTTGGCCAACATCTGGCTGTCGTGCTTTGGATCCGGAAGGATGGTGCGCTTTGGTGCTTGTGATCGTCTTGACATATCAGTGCTCGAAATACAGTTTTAAGTCGTATAACAGACTCGGAAAAATTCCTGATTGGCTCTTCATTCAGCCTTTGGAGCTACCCCTTGGGTCGCTTGGTTCCATACTTGGACCGACTCTGCCGCCGATCCGGAACTCCGGCACAATCAAGTGAGCCGCGAATTGTGTGATAACGGACACCCGGAAGATCCTTCACGCGACCACCACGAATCAGGACGACCGAGTGCTCCTGAAGGTTGTGGCCTTCGCCACCAATATAGCTGGTGACCTCGAAACCGTTGGTGAGCCGCACTCTGGCCACTTTCCGCAAAGCGGAGTTAGGCTTTTTCGGCGTGGTAGTGTAAACACGGGTACAGACACCACGCTTTTGCGGGCTGGAATCCAGGGCAGGTACGTTGCTCTTGGATATTTTTGTTTTTCGTCCTTTACGGACAAGCTGGTTAACTGTAGCCATCAGGTCGCTCTCTGAGCATTTCCAATATAGTAATGTCGAATAAAAATCAGCCCGCATGCGGTATCAGCGAGTGATCCATCATCCGGGCTGTCCATGTTCAGCAGGGCTGTTACCCATGCATGCCGGATCTTTATATTTCCGGCTTTGTACGTTGTGGCCGTTATCCCTGCGACTTATCCCTGGCCGCAGAGCTTTCCGGCATGATTCCTCGAGATATGCCCTCGCGGAACCGTGAATTGTATTGGGGTTCGAGAACCCCTGTCAAGCATTCTGCGAACTCGCTCCCATCCAACCCCCCCTGGCTGGCGAACCGCCCAGGGGAATCAACTGACCAGGCAGCAAGCTATCCGGCTTCTGCTCCAGATTCCGCCGCTACGGTTGGTACTGCAGCGTCTTCCGTTGTTTTCGGGGCCTGATCTGGCTCAGATACTGCGGCAGCTTCCGCTGCTGCTGCATCTCGCTGCTCCTGCAACTCAAGCTCCTTCAGATCATCCGCCAACTGGTCTTCACGGGTGCGCCGTTGCTCGGCGTGATGGCTATATCCCGTACCAGCCGGAATCAGCCGCCCAACAATGACATTCTCCTTGAGTCCACGCAGATCGTCTCTCAGCCCCTTCACTGCAGCTTCGGTCAGTACCCTGGTCGTTTCCTGGAAGGAAGCGGCCGAGATAAATGACTCTGTAGCAAGAGAGGCTTTGGTAATACCAAGCAGTAATGGTGAAGAGACTGCCGGTTGCTTGTCACTGCCATTCAGTTTCTCATTGATCTGCAGCAGACGGGCCTTGTCCAGCTGCTCGCCACGCAGTAAAGCGGTATCGCCTGCATCGCTAATCTCAACCTTGCGCAGCATCTGGCGAATAATCACCTCGATGTGCTTGTCGTTGATCTTCACGCCCTGCAGCCGGTATACGTCCTGAATCTCCCGAACCAGGTAATCGGCCAGAGACTCGGCACCCCGGAGACGAAGAATATCGTGCGGGGTTGGTTCACCCTCAGCGATGATTTCGCCTCGTGAAACCTTCTCACCTTCAAACACACTCAGATGCCGCCACTTCGGAATCAGTGATTCACATCGCTCTGCGTCCTCACTGGTGATCACCAGCCGGCGCTTACCCTTGGTCTCTGCCCCAAAACTGACCGTACCGGTCGCCTCAGCAAGAATAGCCGGATCCTTCGGCTTGCGCGCCTCAAAAAGATCAGCAACACGAGGCAGGCCACCCGTAATATCGCGGGTTTTTGAACTTTCCTGCGGTATTCTCGCTATGACATCACCAACAGAAACCTTTGCGCCGTCAGCGATGTTCACGATTGCACCCATTGGCAGTGCATATACAGCAGGAATATCTGTCTTGGCAAAAAAGATTTCCTTGCCCTTCGCATCAACGAGCCGGGCCGTCGGGCGCAAATCCTTGCCCGCCGCACCACGTTGCTTCAAATCCAGCACGATGATGCTGGACAAACCCGTAATCTCGTCAACCTGATCCGATACTGTCACGCCGTCGATGAAATCCTCGAACTTCAGTACACCTGCAATCTCGGCTACTACAGGATGAGTATGGGGATCCCAGGTGGCAATAATCTGACCAGGATCGGATTTCCCCCCGTCCTTGATCGTAATGGATGCGCCATAGGGAACCTTGTACCGCTCCCGCTCAAGACCATTTTCATCAATAACTCCGATCTCACCAGAGCGGCTGACTGCAACCAGATAACCCTTGGCGTGTCTGACGGTCTTGAGGTTATGAAGGCGGATTATCCCACCTCGTTTCACCTCAACGCTATTGACGGCAGCAGCACGGGATGCCGCACCACCAATATGGAAGGTTCTCATGGTCAATTGCGTGCCCGGCTCACCAATGGACTGCGCAGCAATAACACCGACCGCTTCACCGATATTGATCAAATACCCTCTGGCAAGATCTCGTCCATAGCACAGACGACAAACACCATACCGGGTCTCGCACAAAATCGGAGAGCGCACCTTGACCCGGTCGATATTGCTTTTCTCGAGAACGATAACCTTTGCTTCATCGAGCAGCGTGGTAGCGTCGAAGATGACTTCGCCCGTTGAGTGATCGCAGACTGCTTCCACAAGAACCCGGCCCAGCACCCGTTCGCGAAGAGGCTCAACAACATCACCTCCCTCAACGATTGGTGTCATCCAGACACCTTTATCTGTTTCACAATCATCCTCGGTCACAACCAGATCCTGCGCCACATCAACAAGTCGACGGGTAAGATATCCGGAGTTCGCAGTCTTTAATGCCGTATCGGCCAGACCCTTTCGCGCACCGTGAGTAGAGATGAAGTACTGCAACACATCCAGCCCTTCGCGGAAATTTGCTGTAATGGGGGTTTCGATAATTGACCCGTCCGGCTTCGCCATCAGGCCTCGCATTCCAGCCAGCTGCCTGATCTGAGCAGCGGATCCTCGAGCACCGGAGTCCGCCATCATGAAGATAGAGTTAAAAGAAGCCTGCTCTACCTTGGCGCCGCTCGCATCCTTGACAATCTCGGTACCCAACTTGTTCATCATCGCTTTCGCAACCATGTCGTTGGTTCGGGACCAGATATCCACAACCTTGTTGTAACGCTCACCGTTGGTTACCAGACCACTGGCATACTGATCCTGAATTTCAGTGACTTCTGCCTCGGCTTTGTCCAGAATCGCGCCCTTTTCCTCCGGAACGATCATGTCATTGATGCCAATTGAAATACCTGCGCGAGTGGCACTGGAAAAACCCATGTACATCAGGCGATCTGCAAAGACTACCGTTTCCTTGAGACCGGCCTTCCTGTAGCTCGCATTGATCGCGTTGGAAATCGCTTTCTTGTTCATGGCCTGATTCACAAGATCAAAGGGCAAACCCTCCGGCAATAGCTCCGAAAGCAATGCCCTGCCTACTGTAGTCTCTACCAGCCGTGAGCTGGTGCTACTCTCACCGGACTCATCGGTCTCGGTAGTAACGAGTCGTACCTTGACAGCAGCTTGCAACGCTACTACTCCGCTTTCGTAGGCCCGGCGTGCTTCACGCACATCGCTGAATATCATTCCCTCGCCCGATGCGTTAATCCGTTCCCGTGTCATGTAATACAGACCCAGAACCACGTCCTGTGACGGAACAATAATCGGTTCGCCATTGGCGGGTGACAGGATGTTGTTGGTAGACATCATCAGCGCACGTGCTTCCAGCTGTGCTTCCAATGACAACGGAACGTGTACTGCCATCTGATCGCCGTCGAAGTCGGCGTTGAAAGCCGTACAAACCAGCGGATGCAATTGAATCGCCTTGCCTTCAATCAGTACCGGCTCAAATGCCTGTATTCCAAGTCTGTGCAAAGTAGGCGCCCGGTTAAGCAATACCGGATGTTCGCGAATGACGTGCTCCAGAATATCCCAGACTTCCGGCCCCTCGCGCTCCACCAGGCGCTTGGCGGCCTTGATCGTTGAAGCCTCACCACGCAATTGCAGCTTGCCGAAAATAAATGGCTTGAACAGCTCTAATGCCATCTTTTTTGGCAACCCGCACTGATGCAACTTCAAACCCGGGCCGACAACAATGACCGAGCGGCCGGAATAGTCGACGCGCTTGCCGAGCAGATTCTGGCGAAAACGCCCCTGCTTGCCCTTGATCATATCTGCGAGAGACTTGAGCGGCCGGCGATTGGTTCCGGTGATTGCCCGTCCTCGCCTGCCATTATCAAGCAGTGCGTCAACTGACTCCTGCAGCATGCGTTTTTCGTTTCGCACGATAATATCCGGAGCATTCAGCTCCAGCAGCCGGCGCAACCGGTTATTTCGATTGATAACTCTCCGATACAGATCATTCAGGTCAGATGTGGCAAACCGGCCGCCATCAAGCGGAACCAATGGGCGAAGATCCGGTGGCAGTACGGGCAGTACCGTCAGTACTACCCATTCAGGGCGGTTGCCGGATTCAAGAAACGCTTCAAGAAGCTTCAACCGCTTCGAGAGGCGCTTGATTTTCGTTTCAGAGGCCGTCGCACCGATATCTTCCCGGACTGTGGCTACCTCACGCTGCAAATCCATTGTGCTGAGCATGTCGTGAACCGCTTCAGCCCCCATTTTGGCGTCGAACTCATCACCATGTTCTTCAATCGCCTCCAGATACTGCTCGTCTGTCAGCAATTGGCCGCGCTCAAGAGTCGTAAGGCCGGGCTCTACAACAACAAAGGCTTCAAAATACAGAACACGCTCGATTTCCCGAAGCGTCATGTCCAGCATCAAACCGATACGGGATGGCAGTGATTTCAGGAACCAGATATGTGCCACCGGGCTAGCGAGTTCAACATGAGCCATGCGTTCGCGGCGAACCTTGGTCTGGGTCACTTCCACGCCGCACTTTTCACAAATTACACCGCGGTGCTTAAGTCGCTTGTACTTGCCGCACAAACATTCGTAGTCCTTGATAGGGCCGAATATCTTGGCACAAAAAAGCCCGTCTCTTTCCGGCTTGAATGTTCTGTAATTGATGGTCTCAGGCTTTTTAACTTCGCCATAAGACCAGGATCTGATCAGTTCCGGAGAAGCAAGGCCGATTCGAATCCCGTCAAAGTCCTCGACAGCGCCCTGCTGACTGAACAGTTGCAGTAAGTCTTTCATAAGTCACCTGCGCGATATTTCATATCATTCAATTTCAAGTTCTTAGTCCTGTTCCAGTTCCACATTGATACCAAGGGAACGAATTTCTTTTACCAGGACGTTGAACGACTCGGGCATGCCCGCATCGATTTCGTGTGTGCCATCAACGATGTTTTTATACATCTTGGTACGACCATGTACGTCGTCTGACTTGACCGTCAGCATTTCCTGCAACGTATAGGCGGCACCGTAGGCTTCCAGGGCCCACACCTCCATCTCACCGAATCGCTGCCCGCCGAACTGGGCCTTGCCACCCAGTGGCTGCTGTGTGACCAGGCTGTATGGTCCTGTCGAGCGTGCATGCATCTTGTCATCGACCAGATGATTGAGCTTCAGGATATACATGTAGCCGACAGTAACAGGCCTGTCGAAGGGCTCGCCGGTACAACCATCGGTCAGATTAGCCTGACCTGTCTCGGGGAGATCTGCCAGCTTCAGCATATGCTTGATCTCAGCTTCCGAAGCACCGTCGAATACGGGTGTTGCCATCGGCACACCTTCGCGAAGGTTTTTCGCCAGCTCGATCACTTCTGCATCTGACATGCTCTTGATGTCAGCGCCTTGACCGCCCGTTTTGTTGTAAACCTCGTCGAGGTAGCCGCGCAGCTTCGACATCGCTGCCTGACTGTCGAGCATTGCACCAATCTTGGCGCCGATCCCCTTGGCCGCCCATCCCAGATGAGTCTCCAGAACCTGCCCCACATTCATCCGCGACGGCACACCCAGTGGATTCAAAACAATATCCACTGGCTGTCCGTCTTCCAGATAAGGCATGTCTTCAACCGGGACGATCATCGAGATAACGCCTTTGTTGCCGTGTCGGCCGGCCATCTTGTCACCAGGCTGAATGCGTCGCTTGACGGCCATATACACCTTGACCATCTTGAGAACACCCGGTGCAAGGTCATCGCCTGCGGTGATCTTGGTTCGTTTTTCCTCGTAACGCTTGTCAAACTCTTCTCGCTGCTCTCGCAAGCGACGTGCAGCACTTTCGAGTTGTGAATTCGCATCATCATTACGCAGCCTGATATCGAACCACTGCTCCCGAGGCAATTCTTCGAGGTAGGCCGCCGTAATCTTGCTGCCGGCTTTCAGGTTGTTGGGGCCGCCCTCCGCCAGTTTGGCAGTCAGCATGCGCTCAACACGTTCGAAAATATCATCTTCAAGAATTCTCTGCTGGTCATCGAGATCCTTGCGAACACTCTCCAGCTCCTGACCCTCGATGCTCAGTGCCCTGGCATCCTTGTCGACGCCATCCCGGGTAAATACCCGAACATCAATTACTACACCGTCCATTCCCGGGGGTACGCGCAAAGAAGTGTCTTTCACGTCAGAGGCTTTTTCACCGAAAATAGCTCTCAGCAGTTTTTCCTCAGGGGTCAGTTGTGTCTCACCCTTCGGCGTCACCTTGCCGACCAGGATATCTCCGGCACCGACCTCGGCGCCGATGAATGCAACACCGGATTCATCAAGTTTTGCAAGTGCCGAATCGCCTACATTCGGGATATCCGCAGTGACTTCTTCAGAACCCAGCTTGGTGTCACGTGCGACACAGGTCAGCTCTTCGATATGGATAGTGGTAAACCGGTCTTCGCGTACCAGCTGCTCGGATATCAGGATCGAATCCTCGAAGTTGTAACCATTCCAGGGCATAAAAGCGACCAGCAAATTCTGGCCGAGCGCAAGTTCACCCAGACTGGTAGACGCACCATCCGCGATCACATCACCGCGAGCAATCGTATCGCCACTATGCACCAAAGGCCGCTGGTTGATACAGGTGTTCTGATTGGAACGGGTGTATTTGGTCAGATTATAGATATCTACACCCGACTCACCCGCCGTTGTTTCGGTATCAGCAACCCGTACTACAATCCGTGAGGAGTCAACCGAATCAACAACCCCGCCCCGTCCAGCAACAATTGTAACTCCGGAATCGACAGCTACTACGCGCTCCATCCCGGTACCCACAAGCGGGGTCTGTGACCGCAGGGTAGGAACAGCCTGACGCTGCATGTTCGATCCCATCAGTGCACGGTTGGCATCATCATGCTCAAGGAAAGGAATCAGTGAAGCCGCTACCGAGACGATCTGCTTCGGCGATACATCCATGAAGTTGATGCGATCTTTTGACAACAGCGTAAATTCATTCATATGACGAACCGGAACGAAGTCATCAACGAATTCACCCTTCTTGTTCAGTTCTGCGTTTGCCTGCGCAATCACATACTGCCCTTCTTCAATTGCTGACAGGTATTCGACCTCTTCAGTAACCTTGCCTTTAATAATCTTGCGGTAGGGCGTCTCGACGAAACCGTAGTTATTGGTACGCGCATAAACTGATAACGAATTGATCAGGCCGATATTCGGCCCTTCAGGTGTCTCAATAGGACAAACCCGTCCGTAGTGCGTCGGATGCACATCACGAACCTCGAACCCTGCCCGCTCTCGCGTCAAGCCGCCAGGCCCCAACGCCGACACGCGTCGCTTGTGAGTCACCTCTGACAACGGATTGTTCTGATCCATGAACTGCGACAGCTGGCTGGAACCGAAAAATTCCTTGACTGCCGCGGCAACCGGTTTCGCATTGATCATTTCCTGCGGCATCAGCCCCTCTGATTCCGCGAGTGTCAGCCGTTCCTTGACTGCCCTCTCGACACGAACCAGGCCGACACGAAATGCATTCTCTGCCATTTCCCCGACACTGCGAATACGACGATTACCAAGATGATCGATATCATCTACCGAACCGCGACCATTGCGAATATCCATCAACACTTTAAGGACATCGATAATGTCGTTATTGCTCAGAATGCCGGAGCCTTCCGTCTCTTCCCGGCCAACACGACGATTGAATTTCATCCGTCCGACACCGGACAAATCATATCGCTCACCGTTGAAAAACAGATTATTGAACAGATTCTCTGCGGCATCCTTGGTTGGCGGTTCTCCAGGACGCATCATGCGATAAATCTCTACCAGTGCTTCAAGCCTGGTAGTAGACGGATCAATTCTCAGCGTACTTGAAATATACGGACCCTGATCCAGATCGTTGACATGGAGAGTCTGGATATTCTCAATACTCTTTTCTATCAGCGTGTCGATCAGCTCCAGCGTCAACTCATCATTGGCCGCCGCAAGCAGCTCGCCAGTCTCTGTATCAACCACATCGTGCGCAAGAATCCCCTCTACAAGGTATTCCGGAGGCACAACCAGGGTGGTAGCTCTGGATGTCTCAAGCTGCTTAACATGGCGAGCAGTAATGCGGCGCCCTTCCTCTACCAGCACCTTTCGTCCGATCTTGATATCGAATTGCGCGGACTCACCCCGCAGTCGCTGCGGCACCATGGTCCACTTGATTTCTTTTTCCGAGAGTGAAAATTCATTGGTCTCGAAAAACATCTCCAGCATTTCTTCGTTAGAGAAACCCAGCGCACGCAGAATAATGGTGACCGGCAGCTTGCGGCGCCTGTCGATACGCGTAAAAACACAATCTTTCGCATCGAACTCGAAATCCAGCCATGAACCCCGGTAAGGAATCACGCGGGCAGAAAACAGCAGCTTGCCGGAAGAATGGCTTTTTCCCTTGTCGTGATCAAAAAACACGCCGGGTGAACGATGAAGTTGCGAGACAATGACACGCTCTGTGCCATTAATCACGAATGTACCGTGATCCGTCATCAACGGCATTTCGCCCAGATAGACCTCCTGCTCACGTACTTCCTTGACCGGTTTTTTCGGCCCTGATACTTCCCTGTCAAATATGACCAGGCGCACCTGCACCCGCAGTGGCGCTGCGTAGGTCAAACCGCGAAGCTGACATTCCTTGACATCAAAAACAGGTTTCCCCAGCCGGTAACTGCTGTATTCAAGCGCAGCATTGCCGGAGTAACTGACAATCGGGAAAACACTGTTAAACGCAGCATGTAAACCACGGGCTTTTCTGCTTGCCGGGTCTGCATGCTCCTGCAGGAATTTCTTGTAGGAATCGACCTGAATGGATAACAGATAGGGAACCTCCATAAAGGAAGGCCGCTTACCAAAATCCTTTCGAATTCGTTTCTTCTCGGTAAAGGAATACGCCATGAAATAGCACCTCTGTGCAGGCTACTCGCCTCCACACCACCAGGATGTGGATGCAGGCAACAGGCGGCGGCTACGGTCACCGCCTGTTGCCGCTTGTAAAAACTTCATCAAAAAAGTATTGATACTTGCTGGCTACTTGACTTCGGCTGTTGCGCCAGCTTCTTCAAGCTGCTTTTTGACCTCTTCCGCCTCATCTTTGGAAACACCTTCCTTGATGGTAGCGGGAGCGCTCTCAACCAGATCCTTGGCTTCTTTAAGCCCGAGACCGGTTATCGTTCGAACTACCTTGATCACTGCAACCTTGGTAGAGCCAAAACTGCTCATGACAATGTCAAACTCAGTTTGCTCCTCAGCAGCAGCGCCATCACCTGCAGCAGGTGCAGCAGCTACCGCAACAGGTGCAGCCGCACTAACGCCAAATTTCTCTTCCATGTCGGAGATCAGCTCCACGACATCCATCACACTCATGTTAGCGATTGCTTCCAAAATCTCGTCTTTTGAGACAGCCATTCTTACTCTCCTTAACTAAAATCCCGAGTCAGTATCGGGTAATCATTCAAAAAATTACATATGAGCCGGTTACTGGCTCGACTCCTTCTGGTCACGCACGGCAGCAACAACGCGCGCGACTTTCGTCGGCACCTCAGCCAAAGTACGAATAAGTTTTTCAACCGGTGCTTTCATCAATCCCGCCAGCATTGCAATTGCCTGATCCTTGGTAGGCAGACTTGCAACACGATCGAGTTCCGAAGCCTGGTAGGCCTGCCCCCCGATAGCGACCGAAACCGCAACCAATGCTTCATTTTCCTTGCTGAAATCCTTGATAACCCGTGCAGCTGAACCCGGGTCTTCACGGGAAAATGCCAGCATGATCGGGCCTTTCAAAGATTCCTGAAGGCATTCAAAGTCCGTACCCTCGACAGCACGCCTGGCCAACGTGTTTTTTACGACACGCAGGTAAACGTTTGCCTCACGAGCCCTGGCGCGCAATTCGGTCATCTGTTCAACATTCAGCCCGCGGTATTCCACCGCAACGGCCGAATGCGCCTGATCGGCAACGGAATTAACTTCCGCTACCAGCACCTTCTTCTCATCCAGTCTGAGTACCATTTGCTCCTCCTGGCAGTCATTTGTCCAAATTGAGCAGCGATCCTTCGCCACTCACCCGTTCCGCCCTGTAACAAAGCAGTTGTGACGGTGACCTCACCAGAAAGTTCTGACTCGGAATTCACCATCTGCGCAGGCCGGCTTTTCAACCATTTAAATAGTGGCCAGTCCATCCACTACACCAGCGGTCTTCGACGATTGCCGGCTCTCACCGGCATGTTTACGCTTAAATCAATATTTCATTGCCGTGTGATCAACGGTCACTCCCGGACCCATTGTGGAGGAGATCGACAAACGCTTCAGATACTGCCCCTTGGCAGCAGAAGGCTTGGCTTTCACCAGATCAGCGAGCAGCGCATGAAGATTCTCCTCCAGGGCACTCACCTCAAAATCCGCCCTGCCTATCGGGCAATGAATAATACCGGCCTTGTCGGTCCGGTAACGAACCTGACCCGCCTTGGCATTGCGGACAGCCGCTTCCACATCCTGGGTAACAGTACCAACCTTCGGGTTAGGCATCAGTCCACGCGGACCCAGAACCCTGCCAAGCTGTCCTACCAGTCGCATGGCATCGGGGGTAGCAATGACTGTGTCAAAATTCAGCTCACCACCTTTCATTTTTTCGGCCAAATCGTCGAATCCAACAACATCTGCACCGGCGGCGATTGCTTTTTCGGCATTTTCTCCCTGGGCAAAGACAGCTACCCGAACCTCTTTGCCTGTTCCGTGCGGCAGCACTGTCGAGCTTCTGACCACCTGGTCAGACTTCCTGGGGTCCACTCCAAGATTCACCGAAACATCTACCGATTCTTTGAACTTTGCTGTTGCAAGCTCCTTGACCAGCGCCAGGGCGTCCGCAAGCGGATACACCTCTGACCTTGAAACCTGCTCGGCAGAAGCTTTTGCCCGTTTACTTATCTTACCCATGTTCAGAGGCCCTCCACTTCGAGGCCCATACTGCGGGCAGTGCCTGCGATCGTTCTGACTGCTGCATCCATATCGGCTGCCGTCAGATCCGGATCCTTGGTAGTTGCGATCTCTTCAAGCTGGCTCCGGTTGACCTTGCCGACTTTTTTGGTATTGGGCTCGCCGCTACCCTTCTTGAGCCCCGCAGCCTTGAGCAACAATACTGCTGCCGGCGGCGTCTTGGTTATAAAGGTAAAGCTGCGGTCGTTATAGACGGTGATGACAACCGGAATCGGCATCCCCTGCTCCATGCTCTGGGTTTGTGCGTTAAATGCCTTGCAGAACTCCATGATGTTGACACCATGCTGCCCCAGAGCCGGGCCAACAGGCGGGCTGGGATTTGCCTTGCCCGCTGCAACCTGCAACTTGATATAAGTCGTAACTTTTTTAGCCATCTTTATATTCCTGTCGGGTACCAACGCTGTCAGCCACTGTGCGACTGTGCAGCTCCCCTTATTCGTTCATTTACTTTGGTTTACTACTACTGTTTCTCTACCTGGCCGAACTCCAGCTCAACAGGAGTTGAACGGCCAAGAATCTGTACTGCTACGCGTAATTTGCTCTTGTCGTAATTCACATCTTCGACGACACCGTTGAAATCATTAAACGGCCCGTCGACAACACGTACAACTTCTCCAGGCTCGAACAATACTTTCGGCCTTGGCTTGTCCGCTCCCTCCTGAACCCGGTTCAGAATAGATGCTGCTTCTTTTTCTGTAATCGGTGCCGGCCGATCACTGGAACCGCCAATAAACCCCAGGACTTTCGGGACTTCCTTGACCAGATGCCAGGTCTCGTCGTCCAGCTCCATTTGCACCAGCACATAGCCGGGAAAGAACTTGCGCTCGCTCCGCCGTCGCTGTCCTTCGCGCATCTCTACCACTTCTTCAGTAGGTACAATGATCTCACCGAATCTGTCTTCAAGCCCCGCGAGCTTGATGCGCTCCGACAATGCAGTTTTTACCTTGTTCTCGAAATTCGAGTAGGCATGCACGACGTACCACTTATGAGCCACGCTCTAGCCCCCCTGCCCGGTAAGAATCTTGGTTCCCCATAACAGAACCAGATCCAGTAACCAGAAAAAGACACCAAGTATCAATGTGAATACCAGTACCGTTAGCGTTGTCTGCATGGTCTCTTGCCGGGTTGGCCAGATCACCTTGCGAATTTCCACTCGTGAGCCCTGAATAAACGCCCAAAGCGTCCGTCCCTGAGTCGTCAGAAATACAATGACAATCGCAAGCACGAGCGCCGCCAGCACACCAATAGCGCGCAGCAATAAGGACTCGTCCTCGTAGAAGTTATAGGCGTATATTCCACCTACCAACACTACAGCGGCCAAGAATAACTTGACCGTATCCAGTGGACCTGGATTCGATTCTGCTTTTGTATTCATTAGTACCCTGAGATAAATCTCTGGAAAATTACCCCTGAAAGAAAACGCTGTCCGGTTCATGGCAGGCCAGGAGGGACTTGAACCCCCAACCTGCGGTTTTGGAGACCGCCGCTCTACCAGTTGAGCTACTGGCCTTTACCCTGTGCGTTCTTTCTATTTCAGTATTTTTGCGACGACCCCTGCACCCACAGTCCGGCCACCCTCCCGGATAGCAAACCGCAGACCATCTTCCATCGCAATCGGATGGATCAGATCAACCTTCATCTGGATATTATCCCCAGGCAT
>JAJRUG010000163.1 GCA_024277915.1 Gammaproteobacteria bacterium | reverse complement strand
GTATTGCGGCTGGTTCGCAAATGGTTGACGGTGGGCGTCATCACTGATGCTGGACGGGAGCGCCTCGACCGAGGCGCTCCTCAAGGCGCGGTCATATCCCCGCTGTTGGCCAACATCTATCTCTACTATGTGCTGGACCTTTGGGCCCAGCAGTGGCGAGGGCGAACCGCGACGGGCGATACGATTGTGGTGAGATACGCGGACGATATCGTGCTGGGCTTCCAGCACGATGCGGACGCACGGCGTTTTCAACGAGACTTGCAGGAGCGGCTCGCCAAGTTCGGGCTCAACCTGCACCCGCAGAAGACCCAGCTCATTCGCTTCGGTCGATTCGCTCGGCGAGATTGCCGCGTAAACGGTGAGGGCAAACCACCGACGTTCGATTTTCTGGGGTTCACGCACTATTGCACGGTCGCCAGAGCCAATCGACGTTTCATGGTGGGGCGCAAGTCGATCAAGAAGCGCATGCGGTCTCAGCTATTGGAGATCAAACAGGCGCTTCGAAAACGGCTTCACCACTCTGTGGGCGATACTGGTGCCTGGCTGCACGAGTGCTGCGCGGGCATCTGAACTACTACGCTGTTCCCGGCAACCAGCCGAGTCTGCGCTACTTTTTCATTCGCGCTAAGCGATATTGGTTACGCGCGCTTCGGCGTCGCAGCCAACGTCACCGAATGACTTGGGTGTGGTTTGGCGTGCTGTGGCAGCGGTTCGCGCCTACGATTGTTCTTGCACACGATTACCCGGCTCTACGCTTTGACGCCAAAACCCGAGGCAGGAGCCCAGTGCGTTAGTAGCGCACGCTGGGATCTGTGCGAGGGGTGCCGGGCAACCGGCATTCCTATCGCGACCACTGAAAACAAAAGAATGACCAGGATCTAGAAAAAGCTACTCGGAATAATCCGGAACTCGGCATAAGCGCCACACCTGGGCGAGTTGGCACGTGATGAACGGAACCAGTTTGCAAGAGCTGATGGAATTGGGTGGTTGGAAGTCGTACGAGATGGTGCTTCGGTATGCACACTTAGCACCGGAACACTTATCGAATGCGGCGGCCAGAATCGAGCGGGCTTTCGAGACCGTAACGGAAACCGTAGAGTCCAACTCTACGATTTCTCTACGGTGAAAAACTGAAGGCTCCCCAAGAACGGGTAAGCTGTTTGACTTTATTGGCGCGCCCGGAGAGATTCGAACTCCCGACCTCCTGGTTCGTAGCCAGGCACTCTATCCAACTGAGCTACGGGCGCATCCTTTTAAATCAGTGGCTTACGCGAGGATTCTGTCTCTGAAAGTTTCGCATATTCCACGTGGCGGACGAAGTGGTCACTGACCGGCGCCCATAGTACCTGTTCGCTGCAGTTAGTGCGACAGGACGGGGGCGCTGCGCTGCGACCACAGCACCTGTCTTGTCGCTCGCCGATGTAGTCAGGTTCTCAGAGTCTCGCAGCACAGCTCAAAACAGCTTCTTGATTACGTTCATTGGCAGGAACAGCCGATGCGGATGATCAGGGAACTGGACGAAGCCATGATTCTTATAGAAGGTGACGGCGAAATCATTCTTGGCATCCACGACAACCGCATAGGATGCGATATCAGCAGTTGCTGTGGCATGCCGTCTGCTTTTTGTACCGATTGGCGGCAGCCATCAGCGTACGTGCTGGGGCCGTACGCGCAAGCAGGGCAGCTATGAAAACCTTGCTGTCATGCTCCGAGAGCTCGATGGCCTCAAACTCCTTGTGCACACGAGTCGCGGCCTCATCCAGGCTCGATTCCACGAACTCGGTGAAGGATTGCCCTTTGAGATCAGCGGCACGCTGATAGAAGGCCTTCTTCTTGGCAGACGTCCGTGTTTCCACGCGGGCGGTCTTAACGGGACGTTTTTTCGACTTAACCTTCTGAACCGGCCTCTGTGAGCCGGTCGACTTGGCGGTGCCGGTTGTTCTCTCTGTGCTCATTGGCCTTTTCTCCTGAAAATGCGCAATATTAGATTGTACGGCAGTTTGACGTACAACCGCCACGATCGAAAACCGTCGAAATTGGTGTCTATGATATCGTTAAATCGGTAGCTCATGGTTCTGACCGGGGGACCTGATACGGACTGGTTTGATATAGCTCTCCACCGACCGAAAGATCGTTCACTTGGACGATTATTGTTGGGAACAGCGCTGCCGTTGCGTGTATCAGCTGCCAGCAGCGGTTTGAACGATTCTAGTTCGCGCCCAACAGGATCTCCGCTAGGCAGGTTCCGTCATTGGCAGCACCAGGAGGTTTGTATCCAGCGCGTCGATAACTCTTTCAGCCGTGTGGCCGATATCGCGCTTCGTACCCGGTTTGCCGACCCTGGCTATGACGACCAGATCTGCGTCGACTTTCTTTGCCGCCGTGGCAATCACCTCGTGGGGAGAACCCATATCAGCCCTGACCTGGTTCCTGGGGAGGCCGCAACGATCTGCGAATCTCTGCCGGTCCGGATAGCTGAAATTGTCCTCGTATGCCGTGACGACATGCAGTTCCGCGCCAAGGTGGTCGGATATTCCGCGTGCCGTATCGAGAATCAACTCATTCGCTTCGGTATAGACCTGGTTTTCCGTGCGGTGCTTGATCGCGGCCAGTACCTTGCGCACCTGCCGGGTCGGCAAAGTCTTGACCAGGTAGACCGGGCAAGCCGAGTCGCGCAGCAACTGCCAGTCGGAAGTATCTCGAAACAGGCGCATCAATGTTGGATGCTGTGACATTCCCTTGATGGCCAACACACAGTTCTGGCGCGCGACTGCCGCAACGATTGCTTTTCGCCAGTCCTGGAGGATCTCTACTTCCGTGTCGACGGTCAGGCCGAGAGAGCGAGTTGGCGCAACCAGACGTTCGATCCAATCGCCGACACTTTTCTGTGTGTCGGAGCGAATCTGCTCTGGTTCCGCCCCGATCGACTTCTCGTCTATACAGCAATACACGTGTAACGCGACCGCTTTGGCTTGCTGGGCATTGAAATCCCGGGCAATCGATTCGGCCATGATCAGAGAATGCTGTTCCATGGTGTTCGGATCCAGTATGACGAAAATCTTTTCTACATCAGCCATTCTCAACTCCCAGTTTCGTGTTGCATCATTCGGTCAGACCCGCGGCAATTGCAAAGCCCGGGGGGGCAAGTCTGATTCTCATAAGTTTAGCGTCAAAATCGACCATAAACATGAAAAGGCAGCAGATTTTTTCCTTGCCTTCGAATCCTTTAGCGGCAGATCAACCCTTCCCTGCTCATTTGTTGCTGAGCTGGTGGCTGAGATTCACTAACAGGGTTCCCAGTCGCTGTGGATGGCGACCCGCAGCAGTTCCCGCCTTTCGCAGTAGTCGCAGATCGGGCTGTGCTGGACACAGCGATTGTCCCACATGACGACCGATTTTGGTTGCCAGCGTACCCGGCACTTGAACCGGTCGTGTAGTGCGTGCGTATTTAACATCTGAAGCAGGGCATTCCCTTCCGCCTGGCTGAGCTCTTTTATTGAACAGGTCCAGGCATTGTTTATATACAGAACCTTCCGTCCCGTTTCAGGATGGGTGCAAACCAGCGGGTGCTCTATTTGCGGTCGCTTTTCCCGGATTTTTGCGAGGTGCCGGATCTGTTCAGGTGTTTTGATAGAGAGGTGACCGGAGCGTAGCCCGTATTCCAGCACATCATGGACTGCGGTGAGTCCGGATACGAATTCCTGCATTGCCGGGGATAAAGATTCGAATGCCAGATAGTTGCTTGAAAACAGCGTGTCGCCACCTGTGTCTGGAATATCGATGGCGTACAGGATTGCGCCCAGACTCGGGTTTTTCTGGTAGCTGTGATCCATGTGCCAGTCGAGGTATTGGGTAGAGAGCTTGCTGCCGCCCGCGCCGGTCATTCGGTACACCCCGGGATGCTCAGCTTTGTTGGGGATGAAGGGCTCGTCTTCCAGTTTGCCAAAGCGCTGACCAAAATTGGCCAGATCAGCCTGGGTGAGATCCTGGTCACGAAATGCCAGCACCGAGTAATCTAGGAAAGCCTGGTAAATGGCAGCAAATTCTGCATCATTCAGCCGGGCAAGATTGACGCCGAATATCTCGCAACCCAGGGCACCGGTCATCGGTTTGATATCCAGATCTGCTTTTTCTGCGGGTGCTACTTTGGTTGCCATTTTTTATTTCCTGATCATTTGAATAGAATTATAGCAACCAGACTCATCAAGGTGGCTGAAGTCCGGCTAAAGCTCTCTTAAGGCAGTGGCCACCGGTAGCCTGGCTGCTCGAATGGCGGGGAACAGGCCGCCCAGAATTCCGATCAGAGCAGCAAAGGCGATGCCTTGAATCAGCAAGGAGCCCGATACACGGAACGAAAATGCAATTTGCGAGAAACTTGACCAGTTCAGTGTAGCCGCCTCAAACCCATCGAATGCAAAGTAGGCCAGTGCGCCACCGAGGGTGCCACCGATCAGTGCCAGCAGCAGAGACTCCATCAATATGGAAATGAGCACAGGACTGGTCTTAAAGCCAAGTGCTCTTAATGTCGCGATTTCCCGTGTGCGTGCGGATACGGTTGCGTACATGGTATTCAGTGCGCCAAATACGGCGCCGAGTCCCATGATGACAGCGATCAGTGAACCCAGCCCGGTAATGACTGCAGTCAGGATTGCAGTTTGTCCGGCATAGTATTCGGATTCACGTATCACTTTTACATTGACACGCGGGTCAGCGGTTAATGAATCCTTGAACTCGGTAAAAGAATCTTCCGAGTTGAGTCTGACAATTACTGATTGGTAGAAATTGCCACGCCGGAAAGCCGGCTGCAGGACCGAGGCATCAGTCCAGATTTCGCCCTCTGCTACTCCGCCGCCGGTTGAAAAGACGCCAACGATATTCCAGGGTTCACTGCCGACCAGAATGCTTTTCCCGACATCCAGTCCGGAAAACTCGCGGCTGGCGGCACTGCCGACAATGACTTCATTGCGACCCCATTCAAATTTCCGGCCTTCTACAATCTGAAAATTCTCACGTACTTCATAGGCGGCCTGAGCAATGCCGCGAAGTGGAACATTCGCATCCGAGTTACTCGAACTCTTGATCAGGTCAATGACTACAAATAGCTCGGGAGAGGCCAGGGGACCAAATTCATTGCGTGCGATGCCAGGTGCTTCGGCAACTATCTTTGCGGTATCGTTGCTGAACCCGCTGGTCATCTCGGTGTCTGATCCGGATCTGAGTACCATCGCATTGCGGGATGATACGGACTTATCCATGGTCTGATTCACACCATGAGCGATCGATAACACGCTGACCATCACGGCAACAACGCCGGCGATACCAAATGCGGCGGCTGCTGCTGCACCACGTCTTTCCGGTAGTGTACGAATTCCAAAGCTGGTAACCGCAATCACCTGTGCCAGCCAGTTCATTGCAGCAACCACAGTTATCTCCTCAACCCGTCGGCAATTTGCAGTTTCTGGGCTCTGATTGCCGGGAGGATTCCTGCGGCGAGGCCGGTAAGAACGGCGAGTAATACTCCAATCACGACATCTTTTACAGGCAGGAAAAATACTGGTAACGATCCGTTGGTTGGGTCACCCATGGTTGTGATCATGGTCCATGCGATCGCAAGCCCTGCGAACCCTCCAAGACAGGCGAGCAGCAGCGATTCCGCCAGTACCATGGCCAGCACCGCGGTATGCGTGAAGCCGAGTGCCTTGAGTACCGCGATCTCCTGAATCCGTTCGCGAACAGCCTGCGCCATACTGTTGCCCGCGACCAGCAGGATGGTGAAGAACACGGCACCCAGTATCGCGGTCATGATAAAGCCAATATCTCCAATCTGCTTGGCAAACCCCTGCATGAAGGCCGCTTCCGGCTGGGTTTTGGTTTCTGCCGGTGAGTTGGCGAATAGCTGGTCGACTTCTTTGGCGATTTCTGCAGCATTATCGGGGTTATCGACACGTATCCAGTACCAGCCGACATTGCCGCTGCCGAAGCTGCGGGCCTCCTGAAAATAGTCATAGCGAAAAAAGAACTGTGTCGTATCCGTTGATTTGTCGACGCCGTCATAGATGCCAACAAGATTAAACTCCCAGGTGGGGTTGCCGTCCTTCCTGGTCCAGATAGTTGCCTGGATCGGAATCCGGTCGCCGACTTTCCAGCCGAATCTTTCGGCAATTGTACGTCCGGCAATTGCGCCGTTTCGTGTCTCAAGCCAGGCTTTTTTATGTTCATCGCTGATCACATATTCCGGATACATATCCAGATACTCTTCTACCTTGACCGGGAATTGAGAGAAAAAATTCATAGGTTTCTGGTAGATGCCGCCGAACCAGGTACCGTGAACGGCTGAATCAACGCCCTGTACCTGCTCGATTCTGGCTTCGTAGCTCTCCGGCAGGAACTGGATGAGTGATACCTTGTGTTGCATGACCAGCCGGTCTACGCCCGAGACCTCAACCCCTGCATCGAAACCCAGGCGAATGGCAGACAGGTAGCCATACAGGATGAAGGCAACCAGAATGGAAAGTATGGTCAGTATGGAACGCGTTTTCTTGCGTTTCAGGCTGCTCCAGATAACACTGAAATACTTCATGCTGCTGCGTCGGTTGTGAGTTTCCCTTTGTTCATGTGAACAATACGGCTTGCTCTTTTGGCTGCATCGTTGTCATGCGTCACCATGATAATAGTCTTGCCCTGATCCTGATTCAGTGCCTGCAGCAAGTCGAGAATCTCATCTGAAGATTTTCGATCAAGATCACCGGTAGGTTCGTCACAAAGCAGGAGAGTAGGGTCAGTGACAATGGCTCTTGCGATTCCGACACGCTGCTGTTCACCACCTGACAATTGGCGTGGATAGTGGCCATGGCGATGGTTGAGCCCCACCACGGATAATGCAACCTCTACATGCTTTTTTCTTTCGGTACGTGACAGGTGGGTCAGAAGCAGGGGCAGCTCCACGTTGCGCGCTGCATTCAGAGTTGGCATCAGGTTGTAGAATTGAAAAACAAGGCCGACATGCCGGGCGCGCCAGCCCGCCAGGCGTCGTTCCGATAATTGGTCGATTCGTTCGCCGCTGATGGTTACACTGCCTTCAGTCGGACGGTCGAGACCAGCCAGCAAATTGAGCAGGGTGCTTTTCCCGGAACCGGATGGCCCCATTAACGCCAGAAATTCGCCCTCGGGAATTTTCAGGCACAGGCCACCGAGAACATGGATGTCTTCCGATCCGCGGTGGAACACCTTGTCTACTCCGGTGACCTCGACGAGATTTCCGTTAGCATCAGCCATACTATTCTGCCTCCACCACAACATCACCCTCACGCAAATCCGGAGGACCTTCAATTACTACTTTCTCACCCTGCTTCAGCCCTGCGGAAAGATGAATGCTCGAGCCGATTTGCTGGCTGATCGATACAGCTCGCCGTTCAATCCTGCCATCGGTGATGACCAGCACGATATCCCGCCCATCGTCGCGGCGCAGAGCATTTTCCGGAACCACAATACTGCTTGAAGGCCCGGATGTCTCCCTCGTCTGTTGAAAAGCAACTTTGACACCCATGTCAGGCAGGATTCGCGGGTCAAGTTGATCAAAGCCAATCCGGACAGCTACTGTAGCCAGTTGCCGATCAGCAGTCGGGATGATGGCGATAACCCGGGCCGGCATTTGCCATTGAGGATAGGCATCAAGCGTCGCTTCAGCAGCCTGATCGGCTGATACTCTGTTTATATAGGCCTCGTTGACATCCACTTCTATTTCCAGAGAGCTCATGTCAACCAGCGTACCGATACCGGTTCGTGTAAACCCGCCGGATGATAGCGGAGAGATCATTTCCCCCGGCTGTGCATTTTTGGCCACTACAACACCGGAGAAGGGCGCCTTGATCACCGTGTCGTCAAGCCGCTGTTGTGAAATATCAAGCTCCCGCTGGGCGACAACAACATCAGCCTGTTGCCGGGCGAGCCGGGCCTGAAGCGAGTCCCTGCTGGCGCGCGCGGCATCCAGTTCTGCCTGGCTGACGAGTTTCTTGTCCCGCAGGTCAATCGCACGCTGCCATGCCAGCCGAGCCTCCGTGAGCAGGGCTTCGGTCTCAGCCCGAGCGCTTTCCACTGAGCGTAGCCGAGCCTCGGATAACAGCAAATCTGCACGGGCGTTCGAGTCATCAAGGCGAGCCAGAATCTGGTTCTTTTCAACTTTCATGCCCTCTTCAATAAGAACTTCCGTAACCTTGCCCGTGATCTTGGATGAAACTGTCGCCTGTCGGCGTGCTGTGACGTAACCGGATGCATTCAGTACAGTGGCAGGTGCTCCACTTTCAAATATTTTTGCCGTCGCCGATTGTATTTCAATCGCTGCCGGTGTTTTTAACCACCACCATGTACTGCCTGCAATTGTTACTGTCAGGATGATGCCGATAACAAGCCATGGCAGCTTGTTCTTGCTGGTTACTGGTGTTCGCTCAATGCGCAGTTGGTCGAGTGTGCTGGTATCCAATATCAAAGCCTTTTTTCAAGTTGCCGGAATTTTTTGAAAACGGGCAAACAGCATGATCTCGGTCAGTTCCAATGTGGCGATGGAAAATATCGAACGAGTAAGGAGAAAAACATTTTTGTTTGTTACTACGGTATACCAATATTCTGTAGGTACAAATCCGGGTTGAAAAGGTATAAAAGGATGAAGATTATATCAATCGGGTACTCAATGAGTGATCTTATCGGATAGACAGGGAGAATGACATGGCTAAACAAGCAAAGAAAAAACCAACCGCTGCCAGGAAAAAGAAAGTAATAGCAGCAGCAATCAAGAAAGCAGCTGCTACTGAGAGACAGGCAGTTGAAAAAGTGATTGCGGCGGTTAAGAAAGCAGAGCAGGCAAAGGCAGAGGCTGCTATCAAGGTATTTGCCGCAAAAACAATTGCTCACATCGCCAAAGAAGCCGGTATCAAAGGCCCACCGGCGGCAGTAAAGAAAAAAGCAATAGCGGCCGTGAAGAAGAAAGCAGCAGCAGCCAAGAAAAAGGCAGCAGCAGCCAAGAAAAAAGCGAAAAAGACAATCGCTGCAGCCAGAAAGAAATCAGCAGCAGCCAAGAAAAGGGCTATCAGTAAAGCCAAGTAGTCCCGGCAGTCTGTTTCTTGTCCCGATCCGGGATCAGAACAGCTTGAATGCCCGTCTTTTGGCGGGCATTTTTATTGCCCGATTATCTGCATTATTGCCCGTTGTCCCTCATCGGCAGCGGGGCCCCAATGCTGATTACCGCGCAATTCGGAATGGCCAAAAGCGATACGGCCATATGATTGCCGGATGACATCTCTTGCTGCAGGTTTTCCATTCCTGCCAAAATAGAATCCGGGACCCGGGGCGATCAAGGCGTGCCCCCAGCGGTTCAGGATAATGCCGGCGATATCCCTGCGCGCATCAAACCCCGCAGCACCAAACAGTTCCTGCATTTGCCGGCGAATCTGGAGCTCATAGTCTGTATAGCTGGTAGAAAGCAATTTGGCGCGTCCGATGTTGCCTTGTACCTGTGCGGGTTGGCCGGGGTAGCAAAAGGGCACATAGAAATTCAGCATGGCCGGTTTATCCGGATCAAGTGGCGGTTGGAAATCACCAACCTGCATTGGTTGGCGCAGATTACAGGAGTAACCAAACTCGCCGTTGTATCGGCAGGCGGTGATGCCGAGTTTGTTCAGGAAATGCCAGTTATGTAACGCAACATTGGCGACCAGGAACGGCGCGTGTGCGAAACTGTTGAATGCATCATGATGCGATTGAGGAAGATCCCGAACGACGTGCCGGTTGACCCAGCCGCCGGTCGCCATGACAGCACTCCCCGCGCGTAGCCGGAAAAGTTTTCCTTTGTGAGAGTAAGTCACCAATACCTGCTCAGCTTGCTCGTGCGGACCATCATGCTCTACCCGGACGACGGTCGCTCCAAGGCGCATCCGGATCGGCCTGCCTGACTGATCTAGTTTGGCAAACTGAACCCGGCCATTCAGTATCGACTCAAACGAGCTGTTGCCTTCAATTGCCCACGGCATGATTGCCTTGACGAAGTACCGGGAGAAACCATCATTACCACCGGGAAATGAATGGCGATGACTGATGATTTCACCTTCAAAATAGCCGTTCACGCCGGGCAGGGCATCTGCATACGCTGAATAGGCCGAGACAGCATCACAACCCAGACCGATAGCGCTGGCCACAATCGGATCCATATATTCGGTTGCAGCTTCCGGGTAGCCGAGTACATCCTCGATTACCTGCTTATAGGTGTACTGATCCAGCCAGCGGTCAAGTTCCTCACCTTCGTAGGGTTTATCGCGACCATTGATAAAACGTGTCAGCGCAGCCGCCCGATCAGGGCTGATTGGTGCATCGCCAAATCCATTGGTCAACGGGTTCCTCGCCCAGTACCCGGAACCCTTTCCATCGGGGAAAAAGTGCCCGGTGCTGATTTTGTGTTCCAGCCAGTAAATGAACCCGTAGTTATCGCGGCCAAATCGCAGGTCGGATGATGTATTTTGTGGCGGACTATACTGAAACTGCCGGGGGATCTTGAGTTCCTCGTAGTAACGCGCATCACCGGCTGCAAAGGCCGCTTCCTCGCCGCCAATGTCGGGAGTCGAGAACCCGTTGGCGCCTTGAGGGCCGATCAGGTGATGGCCGTCAATGTTCATTTCATTTCGTTTTGATTCACCGCCGAACATCGGGTGGTTCTCGATGATCAGGCAGCGGTGTCCGGGCTTCTGTTGTTTGACCAGTTCATAGGCAGCACCCAGTCCCGCCATGCCGGCGCCGACAATGATGACATCGTAGTACTCATCCAGATCATGGACATCTGCTTTCGCCAGGGTATCGAAGGCGCCGTCGCGCATGGCATGCCCGAGCCCGATGATTTCGGGTGTATTGCCATGTGAGGTCCGGTAGTCGCCGATCCCGCCGGGTCCGTACCATCCTGCCCCGGGAGCCTTACCTGAACCGGACTTCTCACCGGGCGTGGCCATTGCGATGGGCGGGAGTGCGTGAAGCAGGCCTGCACCTGCACCCAGAGCAGCAGTATTGAGAAAG
>JAJRUG010000162.1 GCA_024277915.1 Gammaproteobacteria bacterium | reverse complement strand
CTACGACCTGAGCGGCGGCACCCTCTCGGCCGGCAGTGAATACTTCGGTATGAACGGCTTGAGCATGTTCACCCAGACCGGAGGTTTGCATACGATATCTGGTGCACTCACCGTTGGACATGGCAGTTACGACCTGAGCGACACCGGCACCCTGTCGGCCGGCTCTGCAACCATCGGCGACTACGGCACGGGCACCTTCACCCAGACCGGCGGGACAAATACGGTGACGAATGCGCTTATTCTCGGCGCCAACTCTTCGAGCAACGGCACCTACAACCTGAGCGGGGGTACACTGAACGTTGGCAGTATCGTGTACGGTGCAGGCACCAGTGCCTTCAACTGGAGCGCCGGCTCGCTCAACTACAACAGTGATCTCACCATTGGTAGCGGTGGTCCTCTCGGAGCCACCCTTGTGATCGATGCCAACAAGAATCTCTCGGCGCCCAACGGGATCATCGCCGCCGACGGGACACTGAACCAGACCGGTGGTACCAACACAGTGACCAACCTGCTCACCATCAATGGCAGCTATGTCTTATCGGGCGGCACTCTCGATGTTAACGGCAACATGGATAACAGTGGCACGCTGACCCTGGCGGGCGGTACGCTCGGTGGCAGCGGTACGCTGGCAAACAGCGGTCTTGTCTCCGGCTATGGCGCCATCGGCAGCAGCGGCGGCTTCATCAACAACGCCTTGTTCACGCAAAGCGGTGGTCACATCACACTCGGCAACACCGGAGCCAATGCCAATTACGGCAACATGGATCTGGCCGGCAGTTATCAGTTTCGCCTGAATGGCGCGACACTTAACAACGGTGGCACGATCAACCTGAACAACGCCACAGTGACCGGGACAGGTACGCTGAACAACAGCTATGGCGGCACCATCGCCGGCCACGGCACCATCGCTTCCGGCTTTAGTAATAGTGGCGGCGTGGTGGTCTTGACCAGCGGTACCACCAATATCAGCAACGCATTTTCCAACAGCGGTGCGATCCAGCTTGGCGGGTTCACCGCAAATCTGGTGGGCGGTGCGATCACCAATACCGGCACCATCGAGGGCTACGGTCACGTGGGCAATGACCTGGCCAACACCGGCACGGTGGAGTCCATCGGCGGTACGCTGACCCTGAGCGGTACGGTGAACAACAGTACCGGTGGCCTGATGACGGCGGGCATGGGAACAAAACTGATCATCGCCGCCGGCATGGCGACCAACGCCGGCACCATCAATCTCAACGGCGGCACCTTCGACAACAACAACCAGGCCATGACCAGCACCGGGCAGATCTCCGGCAACGGCATCCTGCGCACCGGCGGGCTGACCAACCAGGGCACGGCCACCTTCACCGGCGGCAACACCACGGTGAACGGAAATGTCACCAATGCCACCGGGGCAATGATGGAAGTGGCTCATAATGCAGCGTTGTTCACCGGCGATGTAGTCAACTACGGCACCTTCAAGACCACCAGTACCACGGTGACCTTTGCGGGCACCTATACGGAAAACGGCCTGTATTACAGCGATCCGTCCAGCAACTACTTCACCGATCTCATCGTTGGCGGAACCGGCTATCTGGTTGGCGGTACCGGTGACAACTGGTTTGTTAGTGGCGACTTCACCAACAACAGCCTGCAAAACAGCCTGTGGAATACCGGGGCTGCACGCCTGTTCCTTAATGGCGCCGGCCCACAGAACCTCTATTTTGCCGGTGTAGATCTCGGCGCCGGAGGTGGTGGCTATAGCGACAACTTCGCCTGGGGCGGATTATCGCTGGGCTCCGGTATCAGCCTGAATATATGGGACAGCAACAATGACGGGGATGCTGCTTTTTACGCCGGCCTGGTGAGCCTCGCCGATGGCGTCAACCTGACCACCATGGCCATCGACTATATCTTCAGTGACTTCAACATCTACTACAACCCGTTGCTGGCAGGCAATGGCTACCTCGGTGGCCAGACCTTCGCACTGAACGGCAGCGGTTTTCTCATGCCTTCGGCCGTGCCGGTACCCGCTGCCGTGTGGCTGCTTGGATCGGGTTTGGGGTTGCTTTTTTGGGTGCGGCGCAGAGCAGCCTGACTGATATTAAATAACTGGAATGCTAGCCGGACAATCTGGATTCCAGGAAAATTACAAACCAGATCGTAAGCACTATCGCGAGCGGGCTCATGACAACCCAGGTTGTTACCCGGCAAAAACGACGAATCATCGGGAACCACCGAACATCATGTATTTCGAAGCATCGTAGATACCCTCTGCATAATCAGCCATGAGCTTCTTGCGTGTCGAATCCCCGGCTACAATAGTCCACTCCGGATCGCTCGCTTGATAACTATGAAGGCTGGGTGACCCCGTGCCCATGTCACTGACGAACAGATGCCCGTCATCCAGCAATAGAATCTCGCTTTTGCTTCCCAACCGGCGGTGAATGAAGGCATAGCTGTTCCTGTTATCGGGATCCAGCAGATTTCTCCCCAGCGTAACGTTCCTGACAGGCCGACCAATTGCGCCGACGATGGTTGGCAAGACATCCATCTGGGTAGCAATGCGTGTTATGCGCTGAGGCTTTTGATCGAGATTTTCACCAAATATTACGAAAGGCGCGTGGTGGTAGCTGAGGCGCTGAGCCTCCTCAAAGTGGAGTGGCCCCGGCACCTTGCCAACTTCTCCGTTGTCAGAGGTCAGAACGAAAATGGTATTCTTGAAGTACCCTTCCTGCCGGGCAAGTTTCATAAAAAACCCGAGGCTGTGATCCATAAAGCGAAAGGAGTTGAATCCGTCAGCCTTGTCGAATCCATTCGCCAAGGCTTTATCATCGTCAATGCCTGATAGCTGAAAATCACGACTATCTTCGGGAATTGTGTAAGGCCGATGATTCCCGGAAAGGTGGATCATCGCGAAAAATGGCCGGTCAGAATCACGGATGACGCGATTTGCCTCTGCGAAGAGATGCAGATCCGAAATGCCCCAAACGTCTGCTCGTGGTGAATTCGGATAATCGCCTTCTTCATAGAGATTCAGGTCCCGGATATTATGCGTCAGTAAGGCACGGATATTCGCCCAGTTAGCGCTGCCCCCGAGGAAATAGTATTTTTCGTAATCCTGCAGATCATTGAGAATAATATGTTGTTTGATGGCGCTCGGGTTGCGCGATGCTGTTCTGTTCAGGCTAACGTCCGGAATACCGGTCAGCATTGTGTACACGCCAAATGCCGTACCGAAACCTGGTGTATAAAACCGTGTAAATGCCAGACCATTCTCGGCAAGGTAATCAAAATTTGGAGATGCCTTCAGCGGATTGCCATGGAACCCGGTTAAATGCGCCGCGAAAGACTCCATCATGATGACAATTACATTGGGTGTAGCCGAGGTAACGGGGGTGGGGGTGATATAACGCAGGAAATTCAGAGACTCGGGGTCCGGGTTTTCTACGCCCAGATAACCAGCGAGGTTATCGTAGTTGTTACGAAGCCGCTGCATATTGACATTTTCATTCTCGACAGTCGCGAATGTATCAATAAGATTCAAGGCAGGGTTCAAAGCAAGGTCGGTCGAAAATATTGCTGTGGTCGCATACGCGTCACTCCAGCGAAGCGGATAGTAAGAAAACTTTCCGTAAATCCCGGTAATGAAGAAGAGTGTTATACAGGAAACAACCGCTATTCGCACAGGACGGCCTGGTCGCTTTGATATCGGCGTTCGGAAGGAAAGTAACCATCGAAGTGCGAAAAATACAGCGGACGCGAATATTGACAACATTAGCAAAACAGGCAGTACGGAGTAAGTTTCCCAAACCATGCGCAGTGAAATCAGCGGGTTCTCCATAAACCTGAATGCGGAGGCATTAAGGCGTGCTTGCAGATAGTCATAGTGACCCAGATCAGCCAGAAATATGAGGATAACAATAGAAGTAATAATGGCAAAATGAGCAGCCCAAAAAGTTCTGGCAGGGGGGGAACGCGCCGGGTCAAGCAGGCGAATCCACACCACCGCGTAAAAGGGCACAACAAGCATAATAGCCAGCCGAAGGTCAAACTTGAGTCCGGTATAGAAAGACTGCATCAAGGTCGATGTTGCCAGCTCGCTGTCCAGCCCGTTCATGAAGAAAAAACCGTAGCGAAATGCGCTCCCGATCAGTACCAGCAGTGCTACTACCGTAAGTCCCAGGCGAAGCTTCGGGAAGTGCCCCATCAGGGCAAGGCAGTCAAGTTATTGGAGCCGGCGCTGACTACCACCGATATATTGTGAGGCTGGTAGGCTCTCAGATACTTTCCTTTGTCGGAGTCCGGACCAAAATTGCCGCGCCAATGGAGTGGCTCTACGGCTCGACGGGCTTTTTCATTATCCCAGTTTTCGAATTCAATGCGGTAGAGACTGCCAAACAGCACAGCTCTGCCAGTACCGTGATAGCAGTGTACCAGCGCCGGCCGGTTCGCTGGATCACCGACAAAATTCAGGAATTTGAGAACAGTCTCCGGAGACGGTACCTGACCTGTTGGTAAGTGAAGATAGGTAGTATCGGTGCCTTCCAGTGCCTTGCGCTCAGCTTCGATTCCAGGAGCATCGTCTTCAAACATCCGCAGGTCAATTACTGATCGTATGCCATGTTCTTCTATCACCTGCAATAACTCTGATGGATCCATCCTCGCGGATCGATAAAGATGATGCTTGGTGACAGTTGTAAATTTGTCCTCAGCGAACGCCCAATAGGCATAGCGTCCTCCGCCGGCTAAAAATACTGTGGCAATCGCCAACCAGACCCAGCTTCGCACGCTCAGACTTTTAGCATGGTCGCGCAATTTCGTGTCAATTCTCAAGTTCATAGTCTCCGTATCCACTCATTTCAGGTTTCCGGTCGCCAAACGAGCGGCCAGATTCAATAGCTCTTGTTATGAGACGGCTACGGGCGTGAAACTGGTCGGTGTTATTGGATTTTTCGGGCCAGATAGCCTGAAATGGTCAATACCCCCCTGCGAAGCTATTCACCGGGGGCAGGCTACAGAAACTTAAACACCTGTACACCGACACCTTTCGAGTATATGGACGCATACCCTCAGATTGTCGATACTACGAGTTGTTGCCACAGTCAGCAGCGGTATAACCATCGGAGCTACACTTGCATAGAGCACCGAAATCGTGTCCGAAAAACCGGGTCCACTTCTTGACGCCGGCACTGAGAACGAAAAAACAATGAAATTTGAGATTAATAAAGACCTTGACCTGCAAAAGACACGCTCCGTATTCTTCCAAAATAGCAGGGTCCAAATTCTCGATTTCATTAACGAAGAACAGGCTCGTTTACTTGCTGAACATATCCAAAAAGATGTGGATTTCAAGCAAGCCTTCTTTGCCAATGGTGCTAGTCGGGAAGTTACCACCGAGGAATTCCGCGCGCTGAACCAGAGCCAAAAGTCCGACCTGCTACGACAAATTTACAGTCAGGCAACTGGTGGCATCGGTTTCTGGTACGGCAGGCATCACCTTAACCCCGGCAGCCCAGCCCCGATCAAAGCACTGTACGACTGGCTCAACTGCGAGCAAATGCTAAATACCATCAGAACGATAACCGGCATCTCTGAACTGAAAAGCGTTACAGCCCAGGTATCCAGGTTTCTGCCCGGCGACTTTCTCACCCGACATCAGGATGATGCAGGTCCAGAACAAAGGCGCGTTGCTTTTGTTTTGAATTTGTCCCCTGACTGGCACCCGGATTGGGGCGGCTTACTGCAGTTTTTCAAACTTGACGGCACTACCCTGGATGCATGGACACCTAAATTTAATACCCTGAACCTGTTTGACGTAAAAGAAGTGCATTCTGTCACCTGTGTGGCCCCTTTTGCCCCCAAGCCCAGGATTGCCATTAGCGGCTGGTTTAAAACATTGCAGGCTCACGGAAATTTCTAAAGGTTGCACCCCCGGTTACCGAGTTAAAGTCAAATCTGGTGTTTCAGAAGTTTCATCGTAAGCGATCAACAGCTCCTGTCCGTATTAGCTACCCGGCACTGCACTTGGCACGAAAAACAGGAAGGCGAAAAAAATCTTTTGATCGATTGTCATACCCCTACTGTACCGCGCTAGGATAGCCGTATGGCAATATTCATCCTGATACTCGTGATTCTTGGCCTCGTATTCCTGCCTGGATTGTGGGTGAACCGCGTGCTGGCGCGATACAGCGAACCCAATGACCGTTACTCAGGCAGCGGCGCCGAACTCGCACGGCATCTGCTGGACATTAACGAATTGCACGCCGTAAAAGTGGAAACCACCGAGGAAGGTGATCACTACGATCCTATAGACAAGGTCGTGCGACTCACACAAGACAAATTTGACGGCCATTCACTGACGGCGATAACAGTCGCCGCGCACGAGGTCGGCCATGCGGTACAGGACCAGACCGCTTACCCGCCATTAAGGCTGCGCACACAGCTCGTACGCGTGGTTGGTCCGATCCAGCGGCTCGGCGCCGGTATATTGATGGTGTCACCGTTTATCGGTGCGATCACGCTCGTGCCACAACTTGGCATCATCATGTTCGCGGCCGGGTTCCTGACGCTGGCCAGTTCCACGCTGGTACATTTCGTGACCTTGCCCACCGAGTTCGACGCCAGTTTTGGCCGGGCTCTACCTATGCTGGAACGCCACGAGATCCTCCAGAAGGTCGACCAGCCGCACGCACGCCGCCTGCTGCTGGCCGCGGCACTGACCTACGTCTCGGCATCCCTGATGAGCCTCCTGAATATTGCCCGTTGGTGGGCCATTTTGCGCCGCTAGGGTCAGAGTAAAAACTGATAACCGACCATTCAGGGGCTATATTGGGGTGGTAATTAAGTAATCCGTGACAAATCAGCACCTTCGAAAACGGATTCGCCGATAGTAACCTGTGGCCATGGGTGGCGGGCATGCAAACTTATTTTTTGCTAAAGTTCCTGAGGAGAAACAACAGGGTGGTTAGCCGATGAAGAGCATGATCAGACTTCAAATCTTAATGTTTGTGACATTTCTGCTTGCTGCCTGCGGCGACGCGGGTATCGTAGCTAACCGGACCGACAGCAATGACCTGGTCCGCTACGCGATTCCGGATGGATGGACGAATACGAATATCAGCACAGGCGATCACTACAAGCGTGTGAACGTTGATAATTCGGCTGTCCTAGCAGTCGTAGCCAGACAACGCTCGTCTGTACCGACGATTCAGCAAGTACAGGAAGGCACTAAAGGAAAGCATGAGGCGCAGAGACATACACTCACCAAAGAGTCATCTCGCACGCAGAATAAATTCACGGTTTGGGAAGCTATTTACGAGGCTACGCTTCGCGGTCAGGAGGTTATCTTTCACGACGTGTATTTGTTCTCGGATACATTGCAGGTGGAGGTCAGTCTGAACGCCTCCCGGCAGGATCACGAAAAGTTCGAACCGAATCTTCAGTCAGTGGTGGCGTCAGTGCGGGCGAATACCGCTGAATAATCATGGAAAGCACAGGTGTCCGCGTAATTTGTAGTTTCCTTTTCAAAGAAAACCCCCTGCCGAATAATCGACAGGGGGTTCTTTAAAAAAGCCTGGCAGTGTCCTACTCTCACATGGGGAGACCCCACACTACCATCGGCGCTGAGCGTTTTCACTTCCGAGTTCGGGATGAGATCGGGTGGTTCCCACTCGCTATGGCCGCCAGGCATACCGGTATGACGCTTCAGTAATCCCTACTTCAGCGCCAAATTCTCAATCTGGATTGTTCTGACTTCGCATTTGCGACCCAAAATATCTCAAGATATCCAAGATACTTGGGTGTTATATGGTCAAGCCGCACGGGCAATTAGTACTGGTTAGCTTCACACATTACTGCGCTTCCACACCCAGCCTATCAACCTCGTAGTCTTCGAGG
>JAJRUG010000161.1 GCA_024277915.1 Gammaproteobacteria bacterium | reverse complement strand
GCCGCCAGAAAAGATGCCCAGAGAACAGCCGCAACATTCTGGGCCCGCTGGCTCCAGTGCTTGTGTTGAACCGCGTGTTCGTTTGAAACAGGCTCCGTACTATTATTGCTACTCATGAGTTTTTACCGCCTTCCCCGCTGGGTTATCGCTAGTCTACTCAATTAGCCTGGTCAATTCTCCTGGCTTGCTGTGCTGTTCCCCCGGTTTTCTGCTGGCGGCAATCCACCCGGGCTAATTTCCCATACTGAGCACATAAGCGACCAACGTCCGAATCTGATCCGGCGTCAGAGTGCCACGTTGCGGGGGCATGCTGTTCATTCGCCCCTGCATCAGGGTATCTTTTATGTCCACTTCGGTACCACCATAGAGCCAGGCATCATCCTTCAGACTCGGCGCACCCAGCAGCTGATTACCTGTTCCGTCTGCCCCATGGCACGCAGCGCACATTTGGCCAAACTTGAGCGCCCCGTTTTCATTCGCTGCGCCCGAGCCACTTAAACTCAATACGTGGGCAACAACATCATTCAATCCATCATCACCCAGAACAGCACCCAATGCCGGCATCACTCCATTCCGTCCATTGCTGATACTTGCCTCAATCTGCTCCGGACTACCACCGTATAACCAGGCGGAGTCCGTCAAATTGGGGAATCCCCGGGCACCACGACCATCCGATCCATGGCAAGTGACACAGTTATTCTGAAACAGGTTGCGCCCCAATTGCACGGCTTCCGGATCGCTGGAAAGGTCTGCCAGTGCAACATCCGAAAATGCACCATAGATATCGCCATAACGTTTGTTGGCACTGGCAATTTCCTCGTCATACTGTCCGGTCTGGCTCCATCCGGCAACTCCGGCAAATGAACCCATTCCTGGATAAACGACCAAATACCCAACGCTGTAAGCCACGGTTAACCAGAAAAGAATCAGCCACCAGCGAGGCAGCGGATTGTCAAACTCCTCCAGGTCCTTGTCCCAGACGTGCTTTGTAGTGCTTTGGCCCTCACTTTCATCGACTTGTTTCGTCGATAGTGCCTGCAACAACCACAGACTTCCGACAACTGTGACAAGCACCAGCACAATCACATAGATACTCCAGAACCCACTCATTTTTCAGGTGCTCCGTATATTAGATTTCCGCATTCACCCATTGCTTTGAACATCTTTCTCACTTGAAAAATCAGACTCCAGGGGCATTCTCGCCGCTTCATCAAAGCATTTTTTCCGCTTGCTGCCCCAGGCCCAAAAACACACCGCAAGGAATAGCACCAGCATCACAATCGTAAATATACCTCGCATGAATCCTGCATCCATCGCTTACCTCCTCCCCTTGCTCGATATGCCGAGCCCCTGGAGATAGGCAATCAAAGCATCCATCTCGGTCTTGTTTTCTGTTGCCGCACTTGCCCCGGCAATCTGCATATCCGTATAGGGAACACCTACCATGCGTAGTCGCTCCATCTTCACCGGGGTCAGGTCTGAATCCAGAGTATTCTCTGCAAGCCACGGATAACCCGGCATATTCGACTCCGGCACGAGGTCACGTGGATTCATCAAATGGAGGCGATGCCATTCATCAGAATAGCGCTCGCCTACTCGTGCCAGATCCGGCCCGGTTCGCTTGGATCCGAACTGGAATGGATGGTCATACACAGATTCGCCTGCCAGTGAGTACGGTCCGTAACGCTCTGTTTCATCGCGAAAAGGTCGAATCATTTGTGAATGGCAGTTGTAGCAACCCTCACGGATAAAAATATCGCGCCCTTCGAGCTGCAATGCGGTGTAGGGCTTGACCCCCTCTGCCGGCTCTACAACATCGCTGTCGAACATCAGAGGAACAATTTCCGCAAGCCCGCCAAGACTTACCGCGATGACAATCAGTACACCCAGCAGGCCGGCATTTTTCTCAAGCGTATCGTGTTTCATGAGACTTTCCTCAGGCTGGCTCGATGACAGGTTGAACGGCTTTCTTCTCGCCGGAACGAACAGTCATGTAAACGTTGCAAGCCATGATCAGCATTCCTGAGAAAAACAGTACGCCACCGAGCAACCGGACCGCGTAATACGGATAGGTAGCCTCAAGACTTTCCATGAATGTATAGGTCAATGTTCCATCACTGTTCACTGCGCGCCACATCAGCCCCTGCATGACACCAGCGATCCACATTGCGGCGATATACAGCACTACACCAATCGTTGCTATCCAGAAATGCAGATCGATCCATTTGATGCTGTACATGGCCTCTCGGCCGAAAACTTTGGGAATCAACGCATACATGGTACCTATTGACACCATCGCCACCCAGCCCAGGGCACCGGAATGTACGTGTCCGATGGTCCAGTCGGTGTAATGGGACAGTGCGTTGACTGTCTTGATCGACATCATCGGGCCCTCGAAAGTTGACATACCGTAAAACGATAACGAAACAATCAGAAATTTCAGGATTGGATCTGTACGCAACTTATGCCAGGCACCTGACAAGGTCATCATGCCGTTAATCATTCCGCCCCAGGAAGGCGCAAGCAGTATCAGTGAAAACACCATCCCCAGTGACTGTGCCCAGTCGGGCAACGTTGTGTAGTGCAGGTGGTGAGGACCAGCCCACATATAAATTGCAATCAACGACCAGAAATGCACCACCGACAACCGGTACGAAAATACCGGCCTGCCTGCCTGCTTGGGTACAAAGTAGTACATCATGCCGAGAAAGCCTGCTGTCAGGAAAAAACCGACCGCATTGTGTCCGTACCACCATTGCACCATGGCATCCACCACTCCTGCATAAATCGGGTAGGACAAACCAAGAGTGACCGGAATAGCCAGAGAATTAACGATGTGCAGAATTGCAATTGTGATAATAAAAGCAGCAAAGAACCAATTTGCAACATAGATGTGGCTGACTCGTCGAGTAAACAGCGTGCCAAAATAAACAACGGCGTAAGCGACCCAGACTATTGTAAGCAGTATGTCGATTGGCCAGACAAGTTCTGCATATTCTTTTCCCTGGGTATAGCCCAATGGCAGGGTAATGGCGGCGAGTACGATAACAAGCTGCCATCCCCAGAAAGTAAAGGATGCCAGCCGATCCATATATAGCCGAACGTGACAGGTTCGTTGGACAACATAGTAGGAAGCACCGATCAATGCACTGCCACCAAACGCGAATATCACTGCGTTGGTATGCAACGGTCGCAGCCTGCTGTAAGTAAGCCATGGTATATCGAAATTAAGTGCCGGCCAAAGCAATTGTGCCGCGATTATCACCCCGACCAACATGCCGACGATTCCCCATACGACAGTCATGATGCAGAACTGGCGCACCACTACATCGTTATAGGTATTAGATTTTTCCATTGCCCGCTCCGGAAATACTGACTATATACACTGGCGATTCGGGTTCGCCTGCAAAAACCATAAATTAACTGACCCCGCCAATTAACGGGGCAATAAACCAACCTGCCGACCCGAAAAGCGACCTCACTTCCCGGCTTGCCCCTGACAGTCGGTTAAAACTGCCAGCCGATGTTACAACTGGCCACGTACGGATCCAATCATGACTATTCCAAGATCACCCGGTGCATTCACATTGGCATCGGATTCGAGATTGATGTAACGAAGATCCAGATTGATGAACATTGACTCGGTGAGACGATAATCCAAACCGATCTACGCCGCAAACCCTATCGAGCTATCCAGCTGTAACTCCGTCCCCGCCAAAGCCCCCCCCTGAGTGGACTCATCTAAAAACAGGGTAAAGTTCACGCCAGCGCCAAAATAGGGCTGCCATTGACTATCCGGCACAAAGTAGTACTGCATGCTCAGCGTCGGGGCAATTGCCTGGTGCTGCCCGCTTTTGACCCGCCCGGAGTGATATCGTATTCAAATGGCAACGCGGCAAGCGCTCGATATCACATCCCCTGCAGCCATAAATTTTTGCATGACACTCCTTTCTGTTCGTCCTGCGCATAAAAATCTGCCGACGAAACGAGAACCGCCCCATCAGCCGGGAGTCAAGTTAGGACATAGGACTGAATATTCGAATACGCTGATATGCTTAACTGCAAGGGTGTATGTACGTATAGACAGCTGCGTATAAATACGCATTGTGTAGGTATAAATACACGAAACCCCAGCAGGAACGGGCTACCAACCAGATCTTGCCGGATTGAACCAGATTCTCCCAACCCAATTGATGTAGATCAAAGCAGGTGCAGATAAATAGCTTGAAACTGAAGGGTCATTGTTTTGCGCTCAGCAGGCCGGCCTTGCTGAGCGCTCCTTCTAAAAAATCATTCTCCAGCGTCAGCTCCCCAATCTTCGCATGCAGCGCCTTG
>JAJRUG010000160.1 GCA_024277915.1 Gammaproteobacteria bacterium | reverse complement strand
TGCCCGCGCTACCTGATGGGCGTTGGTCGCCCGCAGGATATCATCGCCGGCGTAATGCGCGGGATCGACATGTTTGATTGTGTCATGCCGACTCGCAACGCGCGCAACGGTCACCTCTTCACCAGCCAGGGTGTCCTGAAAATTCGCAATGCGCGTTACCAAAGCGATACCCGCCCGCTGGACCCCGAATGTGATTGTCCTGCTTGTCGTAATTACTCCCGTGCTTACATCAAGCACCTGGAACGCTGTAACGAGATTCTCGGTGCGCGACTGATGACCATGCACAACCTCCATTTCTATCAGAAATTGATGCAAGGCTTGCGGGCTTCTATCGCAGATGGCTCTCTGGAATCATTCGTTGGCGAATTTCTCGAAAATCAATAGGATGATAAAGGTCTTTGATTTATAATGCTCCGCTGGATCAATCTAAACCGGTAATTTAAACGAGGGTTCTCATGGAAATCTTGGATTTCTTTATCTCCAGCGCATATGCACAGGACGCATCACCCCAGGGTGGGCTAATGTCTTTTTTACCGCTCATCGTGATCTTCATCATCTTCTATTTTCTGCTGATTCGGCCGCAGATGAAGCGTGCAAAAGAGCATCGCAAACTGGTCGAGGAGCTTTCTACCGGCTCTGAAGTGGTGACCAATGGCGGATTGCTCGGTCGGATCACACGCGTTGATGAGTCGTTTGTCACCGTTGAAATTGCCGATAACGTGAAAATCAAGGTCCAGAAGCACGCCATTGCCAGTGTGATGCCAAAAGGGACCATCAAGGCAACTGAATAATGAATCAATATCATGCCTGGAAATATCTGCTTATTCTGACGATCCTGATTGTCGGCACTTTTTATGCCCTGCCAAACCTGTTTGGTGAGGATCCGGCATTGCAGATTACTTCGACACGCGGTTTTGCTATCCCTCTGGATCTGGAAGCGACTATCGATGATGCTCTGGTTGTCGAGAACATCAAGTACAAGGACCGGGAGAAGCAGGGGAATCACCTGTTATACCGTTTCAATTCCACCGAAGATCAGTTGCTGGCTGCCGATGCACTCAAAAAAGCACTTGGTGAGCAATATATTGTCGCACTGAACCTCGCGCATTCAACACCCGGCTGGCTACGTGCCATTGGCGGAAAGCCAATGACCCTGGGTCTTGACCTGCAGGGTGGTGTGCATTTCCTGATGCAGGTCGATATGGATACCGCCCGGGGGCAGATGCTTGACCGTGTGGTGGATGATATTCGCACGGCGTTGAGATCTGAACGTATTCGCTATGTCTCGGTGCGCCGCGAAGGTAACGGCATCCTGGCGTTGCTGCGTTCGGCGGCAGACAGTGACCAAACCCTGAACATCATGGGCAAGGATCAGAGTTTGCAGGGGCTGGATGTCAAGGAAGTAGCAGCAGGTGATAATTTTGGCCTGTCGGTGAAGGTTCAGGAACAACAACTGGTCGAGTTACAGCAGACGGCGTTGAAGCAAAATATCACCACGCTGCGTAACCGGGTCAATGAAATTGGTGTTGCCGAACCCGTGATTCAGCAGCAGGGTGCAGAACGCGTGGTTGTGCAACTGCCCGGTGTGCAGGATACCGTGCAGGCCAAAAAGATTATTGGCGCAACGGCAACGCTTGAATATCGCGCGGTGGATGAAGCAAACGATGCCTTTACCGCTGCTCAGACCGGTCGGGTTCCCCCGGAATCACGCCTTTACAATCGCAGAACGGGTGAGCCGGTGCTGCTGAAAAAACGCCTGATCGTATCCGGTGACCAGTTGATCGGGGCCTCCAGCGGATTTGATCAGCAAACCGGCCAGCCGCAGGTCAGTGTGACCCTGAACGGCGTCGGTGCCAAACGCATGCTGGACTTTACCCGCAACAACGTGGGCAACCGCATGGCTGTGGTGTACATCGAGCAGAAACCCGGCGGCCACAAAGTCGAAGAGGTAATCAGCGTGGCCGTGGTTCGTGAGCCGTTTGGTAAGCGCTTTCAGACCACCGGTCTTGATTCCATGAACGAAGCCAGCCAACTGGCACTGTTACTTCGGGCAGGTGCGCTGGCCGCACCAATGGAAATCGTCGAAGAGCGCACGGTCGGCCCCAGCCTGGGTGCAGACAATATTGCACAGGGCTTCAAGTCGGTAGTGATTGGTTTTGTTCTGGTGTTGTTTTTCATGGCGATCTACTATCGCGTGTTCGGCCTGATCGCCGATCTGGCGCTGTTCGCCAACATGATCTTGCTGATTTCCCTGCTGTCGTTGCTGGGCGCCACGCTGACCATGCCGGGTATTGCCGGTATTGTGCTGACGGTAGGTATGGCAGTGGATGCCAACGTTCTGATCTTTGAACGCATCCGGGAAGAACTGCGCAACGGCAACACGCCACAAGCGAGTATTCGAGCTGGTTACGACAAGGCTTTTTCAACCATTGCTGATGCCAATATCACTACGTTGATTGCCGCGTTCGTATTGTTCCTGTTCGGCACCGGGCCGATCAAGGGGTTCGCGGTTACCCTTTCGCTGGGTATCATCACCTCCATGTTCACTGCGATCATGGGGACGAGGGCCGTGGTTAACCTGGTTTACGGCGGCAAGAAGCGCGTCGGTAAGCTGGCGATTTGAGGTAGTGTCATGAAAATTCTGAACAGAAAAACGCAAATTGACTTCATGACCCACCGCAAGGTGGCCTTGATCATCTCAATCATCGTAATGGTGCTCAGCCTGGTTTCACTGGCGTCCCGTGGGCTGAATTTTGGCCTGGATTTTACCGGCGGCATGCTGATCGAAGTCAGTTATCCTGCAGCACCCAAAATTGCGGATGTCCGCTCGCATCTGAGTGATGCCGGGCTGGACGACGCTGTCGTGCAGACCTTTGGCGCCGCTTCGGATATCGTTGTGCGCATTCCTCCCCGCAGTGAAGAAGAAAGTGATGCCGAGTTGTCCACGCTGGTTCTCAACGCGCTCCAGGTAGGAGTTGATGGTGAAATTGTCATGCGCCGGGTCGAATTTGTGGGACCGCAGGTGGGGGATGAACTTGCAGAGCAGGGAATCCTGGCAGTCGTTTATGCCATGATCGGCATCTTCCTGTATGTGATGTTTCGCTTTCAGTGGCGATTTTCCGTCGGCGCGGTAGCGGCCCTGATCCACGATGTGACGATCAGTATGGGAATCCTGTCGGCAGTGCGGATTGAATTCGACCTGACGGTTGTCGCAGCGCTGCTGGCCGTGATCGGTTATTCCCTGAACGACACCATCGTCCTGTTTGATCGCATCCGGGAAAACTTCCCGCGTTTGCGCAAGAAGACACCGATTGACGTGGTCAATACCTCAATCAACGAAACCCTGTCGCGAACCCTGATGACCTCACTTACCACGCTAATGGTATTAACCGCACTGTTCATTTTCGGTGGCGAAATCATCCACTCCTTCGCCTTTACCCTGCTCGTGGGTGTGCTGGTGGGTACTTATTC
>JAJRUG010000159.1 GCA_024277915.1 Gammaproteobacteria bacterium | reverse complement strand
GCCGTTGATTGACGTAGCGAATTTAGCGGAAAACCCTGCCATGTTGGTGATAACCAACATGCTGCATGAACCAACTGGAAGTGTATTGTAGCTGAACGTTGACTGTATTTCGAAGGCACTGTGTTGAATACCTTAAGCCCACTAACAGTCGCTTAGGCAGAACGAATAAATAGGGGAATAGCCGGAATATGTATATTGCCTAGCTCTCGGATTCTGTCTAGCGTGGGAGTCGTATTGGCACATGGTGTGCTGGTTCTCCTCTGTTCTGGCAAGGGTGTTGGTAGTGAGTTTATCAAATTCTCGTCGTACTGGCTCCTGTCCTTTGGTTTGGGAGCGGTTTTACGAGGCGTTGCGCTCAAAACGAGTGAAGCAAAATCAGCTCAAATGGTATACACATCGGGTAGAGCAATATTTGCGAGCGGTTGATAAACCGCTTGAGCAGCATTCCGGAAGCGATGTTGCCAGCTATCTTGGCGTGATAGGCGTAAAAAGTAGTCTGGAAGACTGGCAGTTTAGGCAGATTGTCGATGCGTTGCTGATATTTTTCGGAAAAGCTGTTCGAGCCGAATGGGCTGCCGGATTTGATTGGAATTTCTGGCAAGACTCAGCGCGGATACCGGAGTCGCGCCATACTACTGTGGCACGAGAGGTGCCGGATGGTGCCAGGCGGGAGAAGCGTTCTGAAACAGTACGCGATGTATCAGCCCGGGTTCACAAGCAACACGGTGATGTGCTGACTGCGTTAGTGACGGAGATACAGTGCCGAGGGTATTCGATTCGTACCGAGCAGGCTTATAAGCACTGGACATGTCGTTATGTGGCATTTTTCGAATATCGTGCGCCACGATTGTTAGGTGCGGCGGAGGTGAAGCGGTTTCTTGAGTATCTCGCCGTGGAAAGGAAAGTAGCAGCCAGCACACAGAGTCAGGCATTGAATGCTCTGGTGTTCCTCTACAAGCACGTGCTGGATCAACCCCTGGAATCGCTCAAGGGTTTTGCCCGGGCAAAACGTCCTCGCAAACTGCCTGTCGTTCTTTCTCGTGACGAGGCACGCGAACTCCTGCGGCATCTCAAAGGCACTCAGTGGCTCATGGTCAGCTTGCTTTATGGCACAGGTATGCGGCTGATGGAGTGTGTTTGCCTGCGCGTACAAGATCTGGATTTCAACAATCGCCAGATCGTGGTGCGTAACGGCAAAGGGGGCAAAGACCGGATCCTGCCTCTGCCGAAATCATTGAGGAAGGCATTAACGGATCACCTGGAAAATGTTCGCGCAAGTTTTTGCAAGGATACCGAGCTTAACCTGGCCGGGCAGCATCCCGCCACCGCGCATGAGTGGTTAGTGCACTATGTCTTTCCCAGTGGTCGTTTATCTGTTGATCCACGCAGTGCCAGAGTGTGGCGCAATCATATTCATGAAAACGGGCTTCAGAAGGCTATTGGCAAAGCGGCGCGTGCTGCCCGGATCAACAAGAAGGTGAACTGTCACTCATTGAGGCATTCTTTCGCAACCCATATGCTGGAAAGCGGGCACGACATCAGAACGGTGCAGGAGTTGTTAGGTCATGCAGACGTATCGACAACCATGATCTACACTCATGTACTCAATACACCCGGTGTATCGGTACGCAGCCCTCTGGATTACTAGCTATTCAGTAAATTCAGGTGCCAGTACCATAACAATCTGATCTGGCTGTGCCCGTCAGTTTTCGTCTTATGGCGTTGGCTCCGTACCATCATGACGAAATGATTTGCCGTTTTGTTCCAGCGTGAATGCTTCAAATACCGAGATCATGCCGGAGATGCTGTCTTTTATGGGCACCATGCCGGGAGTAGATTGCCCGCCACCGGTATTGACCCGGCCGGGGCTCATTGTGACCACCCGCACGCCATCTCTTTTGCCCTTGCGCGCAACATCAAGAAAAAAGTTATCAATTGCTGCTTTGCTGGCTTTGTAATAGGCGAAGCCCAGTATGGGAATGCCGTGTCGTCCCTGGCCGGTTGTCAACGATGCAACAATTCCGTTGTCACTGGCAACGAGGTTGGGCCAGAAAGCCTCGGCCACTTTCAATGGGCCGCGGGCGTTGGTGTGGAACCACTGGTCAAACCACTCATAGTCCATGGTGCCGAAGGTTTGTCCCTTGTCAGGGCCGCGTAATAAAGCGGCATTGCTGATCAATACATCAATGGGCTGCCCTGAGTATTTTGCTGCCAGTGCATCGATGCCTTCCAGGTCAACCAGGTCCAGGCGTTCGACGATGACATTTGAATGTGACTTGGCGTACGCGTTGAGATCGTCGGCTTTGGCAGGGGTGCGTGTGGTGGCAATGACCCGGAATCCCTTATCCGAATACTGCTTGACGAATTCGAAACCGATGCCCCGGTTGGAGCCGGTGATCAATACAGTTTGCTGTGCCGATCCGGCATATACCGGGCCAACGGCGGCTGGCAGACTGATACACACAATAGCGATTAGCAGTACGATTCGATTCATCTTGATCTCCGGCGGGGTAAACAAAACTGTCCGGAGTATAAGCGATTAGCTGGTAAGAAAGAGATCAACTGTCGGTCAGGCCATCAACTTCATCCTGCTGAAGCTCGAATAAACGGGCATAGACACCGTCGGCGCCCAGCAATTCTTCGTGTGTGCCGCGTTCAACAATCGACCCTTTATCCAATACCAGGATTTCGTCGGCTTCGACAACGGTAGAAAGCCGGTGCGCGATAATGATCACGGTGCGACCACGGCTGGCTTCTCTGATCGCTGCATTGACCTCTTTTTCAGTTTCCACATCAAGACTCGAAGTGGCTTCATCGAGTACCAGTATCGGGGCGTCTTTGATCAGCGCGCGTGCGATACCCAGCCGCTGCTGTTGACCGCCTGAAATCATGGATCCCATCTCGCCCACCTGGGTATCAAGGCCATCCGGCAGGCTGTCTATCCATTGCTCAAGGTTGGCGCGCCGTGCCGCTTCCTCAACCTCGGCCTGGCTGGCATCCGGTTTTCCAATGCGGATATTTTCGCCAATGGTGGTGTTGAATATGAAATTTCTCTGGGAGACAACGGCCACCAGATCGCGCAGGTCATGGAGGGTGAAGTCTTTGACATCATGCCCGCCGATCCGAACGGCTCCGGAGCCTGTATCCCAGAAGCGCAGCAGCAGATTGAGCACAGTGGATTTTCCAGCACCACTGGCACCCACCAGCGCAATTTTTTCACCGGCATCGACCGCGAAGCTCAGTTGGTCGAGCACGGGTGTCTTGTCGTACGAGAAGCAGACCTGATCGAACTGAACAGCAGGTGAGACTTCTGAAGGTGAATGGTCTGCAAGGTCATCGACTACCGGTGGCTGGTCGGTGAGCTCGAACAGGCGATTCGCACAGATCAGAGAGGTGCGGTAATCGTTGATGACGTTGGTCAGGCCAACGACGGCAGCAAAACTTGAAATGGTCACGGCAAGAATCGCCGGCAAGTCGCCCAGCGCAGAGATCGTGCCCTGTTCAATCAGGGTGATACTGACCCAGGCCATGGTCAGCGCCGCGCTGGCGATCAGCAATTCCGTCAGGCCACGCTGCACACTATCAGCCCCGGTGAGCTGATCCTGAGCATGCTGCAGCCGTTCACCCATGTCCCAGACTTGCTGTCGCCTTCGCTCACCATAGTTAAAGGTCACGGTGTCCCTGATGCCCTGAAAGCTGTCAGTCAGAAAAGCATTCACTTCTCCCTGGATGACCCGGGTTTCTTCGCTGCCGCGTTTTCCCAGCCAGACAATGATGGCCGGCAGAACCAGCGCCATGCACGCGAGGAAAGGCAGCAGTGTCCAGGTGAGCAGGGGATCGATGTTCCATAGCCAGGTGAGCAGGATCGCGGGCACCACGATTGCCGAGATGGCAGGAGCAATCGTGTGGGCGTAAAATGGCTCGATCCGTTCGCAATCATTGATGACCCGCGATATCGCATCACCGGTTCGTAAATCGACAGTGCCTGCGGGTGCCTGCGGTTCGATGCCGTCATAGAATTGATTGCGCAGCATCGCCAGCAATCGGAATGCCACATAGTGTCCGGTGAATTGTTCAATATAATGAACGGTGCCGAGTACCGCTGCGGTTAATACCAGCCAGCCTGTGACAGACCAGATGACAGCCGATCCCGGCTCCGCAACGTACCAGGCCACACCAGAAGCGGCGAGAGCGATCAGTATCGTGGCGGCCAGCTGTCTGGCAATTCGCATGATGACGGATATCGCCATCACTCCTTTCAGCGGGCCGATAAATCCCAGCAGACGTTGCAGGGTCTGGAAATGTGTGTAGGTGCGCTTCATGATGGTAACCCCGTGATTTCCGGGGCAGCCGGTTCATCAGTATCATGCATGTGCACCATGCGCGCATAGGTGCCACCGGCAGCAAGCAGTTCGGCGGGGCTGCCGCTTTCAAGCTGTGCACCATTGGCCATCACGACAATCCGGTCTGCGCGCGCGACCGTGCTGAGCCGGTGGGCGATCAGTAATACTGTTTTTCTTTCGGTCAGTTTGGCGAGTGCTTGCTGCACCAGCCCCTCGGTCTCCATATCAATCTGGGAGGTAGGTTCATCCAGTATCACAATCGGTGCATCTTTGAGCAGCGCCCGGGCGATCGCCACACGCTGTACCTGTCCGCCGCTTAGTGCGAGCCCGCGTTCGCCGACCTTGGTATCAAAGCCATCCGGTGAATCCAAAATAAAGTCATGGATATTGGCGGCCCGGGTTGCCGCGATCAGTTCTTCCTCGGTGGCATCGGCTTTTGCGACCCGCAGGTTTTCAGCAATCGTTCCGTAAAACAGGTAGGGGTTTTGTGGTACCAGCGCAATATGTGCCCGCACCCAGTCAACCGGCACCTCATCAATGGCGTAGTCTCCTAATTTGATGAGGCCGCTGTCGGTCTGCAGAGTTCTCAGGATCAGGTTGGTCAGGGTGGTTTTTCCGGAGCCGCTGTGGCCGATCAGGGCGACGGTCTCTCCGGGAGCGATGCGCATTGAGAAATCCTGAACCGCCGGTGTGTCAGCACCAGGGTATTGGTAGCTCACTTCTTCCAGCGTGATTGAGGCTGTTTCCAGTCGCTCGGGTGACTGTGCTGTTTCATTATTTTTAACACTGGGCTCTATATCCAGGAATGCGAGGATTTTGTTGGCAATTTCACGTCCGATCGCACCGGCAAAAAAGAATTCGCCGATGAGGCTGAGCGGTTTTGAAAACTCCGCACTGATCAGTATCAGCGCAACCACTTCACCGGCACTCAGGTAGCCACCATCGAGCCGGAGCAGGCCGACAACGGTGAGTACCAGGGTGGTACCCAGCGCAAATCCGAAATCAACAAAAGCGATCATGGTCTGGTTCACGGCCAGTAGTCGCATGGTTTCAACGCGCTGTTGTTCGTTCTCCCGGTACATTTCCTCGCCACGGCTGCGACCCTGATTGAACATTTTCAGCGTGGTCATGCCTTGCAGGGAGTCGAGAAATCGCGCGCTCAACCGGTTGTTCGACTCGGCGAATCGCTCGCTGACACCGCGAAAGTTTTTCGACATGAGCCCCAGAAAAACCGGTGTGAGGGGAATAGCAACGATCAGGGCCAGCCCGACTACCCAGTCAATGACAGCGACATAGATACACAGCAATATCGGCGTGGCCATGCCGATGGCAAACTGGATCACATAGACGCCATAGAACATCTCCAGATAGTTCATGCCATCGACAGCCGTATTGACCAGTTCTCCGGTACGGCGTTTGCCGAGCAGGGCCGGGCCCAGATCCAGTGCCTGCTTGTAGACCATGTCACGGACGGTGATTTTGGTTTCTGCGGAAGCTTTGAATTGCGCCAGCCGGAACAGCCAGCCCAGCAGGGCCTTGCCGGCCAGAAGAGCGATCAGCCAGGGCAACCATTGGAGAATGATGTTCTCGCCGTTAATCGCACCATCAATAATCGCGCCCAGCGCGGAATAGAGGATAACGCTGAGCGCCAGGCCGACAATTCCGGCACCGATCCCAATGAATATCCATTTTTTGGTTGATCTGACGATCAGACGTTTGTCGATACCGAGCAAGCGAAAAACTCCCCAATTCAAGAAACAGCACAAGACATCCGTATCAGGGGGACAGTGACCGCAATTACAAACGCCATTCGTTTGTAATTGCGGTCACTGTCCCCCTGATACGGGTCAAGATAACCCTTCAAGGCGGGTTGAAGGTCAAGTGAGGGTATAGAATAACAGCCCGGATCAATTGCATTGGAAAACCATGAAGCTGCTGACCATTGGACAACTGGCAAAAAAAGCCGGGGTTGCAACCTCGCTCCTCAGGTACTACGAAACCAAAGGGTTGCTCGTCCCTGGTGGCCGCACCGAAGCCGGCTATCGATTGTATGCACCTGAAGCAGAACAGGATCTTCGCTTTATTCAGCGCGCCCAGCGGCTGGGTTTTTCGCTGGCTGATATCGGCAGGTTCATGGATGGGCTGGCTGGAGAGGGGCTTGATGATGCAACGGTTGCAGAAACCGCTGAACGGCGGTATCTGGAGATTGAAAGGCAGCTGACCGAGCTGCAGGTACTACAACATGAGCTTGAATTATTCTTGCTGGATTTCCGGCACCGGATGCAGCAGCAGGATCTAAAGCCCGGTGCCGGGCTATACAACCAGTTGGTGGATCGTATCTGTGCCCATGGAAACCACCGGCAACCAGGCTCATCATCACTGGAGTGGTTGCTGGAGCGTATCGGTTGTTCGCTGGCGAACGTCGATCAGCCGGAAATCATCAATGTCCTGCATGGCAGGCATGTGCATGTCTGGCGAGAGGGGAAAGCTTACCGGATTCTGATCCCCGGACATGACCAGGATTTGCAGCATGCTCTGGAAGAAATTGCGCGCATCGAAAGTGATTGCCATGCACATTCTGCGCCGGTACTTGACCGTGTCGAAGAGGGCTTTGTTTTTATTACCCGGGGTGATCGGGCATTCTTGTTCGTGCAGTTTTTTCTCGCGCTGGAACGAGCAAGTTAAAGATCGGATACAGCGCCACATCGCAATCCTCCCGATACACAAACCCCGCGACAAACCAGGGCATCGCCTGTCTGATCTCTTTTTGAAGGAAATAAAGCGGACCGCAGGGAGCCATTCCGTCAAAAAGAGATCAGACAGGCGATGCCGTGCCATTGGCACCATGATTCAATCAGAGTTGTGAACCGCTCAAACACTGAAATGGCAGTACGCCCCCGAGGCAAGGGTCTGCAGCACCTGGCCTCTGACAATAACGATACTTTAGATTTTCGAGAGTATTCGGATATGGATGGCAAGATGTAAGTCTCGACTATCACAGATATCAGGCATATTCGTCGATAAGTTTCGGTTCGGTGAGGGGCTGCCCGTCGAATAAAACCTGGTTAGCTTGTAGTTGCACACGTTTTGATGCCACCCAGTCGATCGCCAGCGGGTAAATTTCGTATTCTCCTCGTTGCACACGACTGGCCAGGCTGTTTTCAGTGTCATCGCTGTGAATCGCTACCCGGTATTGAATGATTGCAGGTCCGGCATCCAGTTCCGGAATCACATAGTGAACGGTCGTGCCATGGAAAGTATCAGCGGCAGCGAGCACCCGGCGATAGGTATGCAGGCCTTTGTATTTTGGCAGCAATGACGGGTGGATGTTGAGCATCTGGCCGTGGTATCGGGCCACAATAGCGGTGGGCAGTATCCGCATGAATCCGGCGAGTACCACGATTTCCGGGTTTAATTGCTCCAGCGTTTCGGCCAACGCGCTATCGAAGTCATCGCGGTTGTCGTATTTGCTGAAGTTGACAACGATTGCCGGAATGCCAGCGGCGCGCGCGCGTTCCAGCCCGAAGGCTTCAGGCTGGTCGCTGATCACTGCGGTCAGCTTGATGTTCAGAGAGCCTGCTTCGACGGCATCAATGATCGCCTGAAGGTTAGTGCCTGATCCGGAAATGAGTACGACAGTCCGCGGATCAGCTGAGGTCATGAGCTGATCGAAACCTGACCGGTACCGGTAGTGACCTCACCGATCACAGATGCGGTTTCGCCGGCTTCGTTAAGCAACTGTAGCGCTTGCTCCACATCATTTCTGGCGACGATAACGGCCATGCCCAAGCCGCAATTAAAGGTATTCAGCATTTCCTCATCACTGATGTTGCCGTTTTTCTGCAGCCAGTGGAAGACAGGCTGTGTTACCCAGCCGCTCCGATTCAGTTTCACATCCAGCTCGGGTGAAAGTACTCTCGCGATATTTTCCAGTACGCCACCGCCAGTGATATGAGCGAGCGCGTTGACAGGAAGTTGATCAATCAGTTTCAGTAACGCCTCTACATAGATTCTGGTGGGCGTCAGCAGGTGTTCACCGATGGTACCGTCTTCCCACGGGGCTTGTGCGCCACCCTGGCCAGCCAGTACCCGGCGGATCATGGAAAAACCATTTGAATGGGGGCCGGAGGATGCCAGTCCCAGCACCGCATCTCCGGGTGAAACCCTGCTACCGTCAATGATCCGGCTTTTCTCGACGACACCCACGCAAAACCCCGCCAGATCGTACTCATTTTCCGGGAAGGTGCCCGGGTGTTCGGCGGTTTCTCCACCGAGTAAACTCATGCCTGCCTGCCGGCAGCCATCTGCTATGCCGTTGATGACATCGGTGGCGACCTCCACATCCAGTTTCTCGGTGACATAGTAGTCGAGGAAAAACAGCGGCTCGGCGCCCTGAACAATGACATCATTGGCGCACATGGCGACCAGATCGATGCCGATGGTCTGATGCAGGTTCAGCTCGATCGCCAGTTGCAGCTTGGTGCCGACGCCGTCTGTGCCTGCAACCAGGACCGGGCGGCTGTATTTCCTGACATCCAGCTCAAACAGGCCGCCAAAGCCACCGATGCCGCCAATAACTCCTGGCCGGCGCGTTGTGCGAATCGCAGGTTTGATGCGCTCAACCAGCTGGTTGCCGGCTTCGATATCGACTCCGGCCTGTTTGTATGTGAGAGGTGGTTTATTGGACATGAGATTCTGTATTCCGCTTTTGCCCGGCTGGGGGATTTTCGACGCTATAATAGTTCATATGAAGACAAAGCCAATAATCTTATTGCCGATAATTCTCGGCGCAGGCCTGATTGCCGGGCTCGCCAGCAACAGCTCCTGGGCGGCACGGGTTGAAGGGCTCTATTCTGCCGAGGCTCCATTGGCCGATGGGTCGGCTTCATCTTTGGGTGAAGCATTCAGCAATGCGCTGGGGCAGGTGCTGGTCAAAGTGACCGGGCGCCGGGAGTTTGCGATGGATCCGGAGCTATTAGGGCAATTCGGGAATCCGCGGGCGCTATTGCAGCAATACCGGGCAATTGATGCCGACAGGGTTTGGGCAAAATTTGATTCATCAGCGCTGCAAAGAGCGCTGGATATCATGGGCGAGCCTATTTGGGGAACGAACAGGCCCGAGACTTTGGTGTGGCTGGTCGTGGATGCCGGGGATGGGCGCCGGGAAATCCTCGGTCAGGAGCCGGATCTGCTCGAAGAGCCGAGAGACCTGCAAAGGGAACTGGCAGGGGATATGCGCGGGGATCTGGCACGAGATCTGAGAAAGGAATTAGCGAGCGCCATGCCGGCCGGGCTGGTGTCGAACGAGCAAAAGGGCCAGTCAGCCGAACAGCAAGAGGATTTGTTGCCGGAGGCACTGGACACATTGCGAGAAGAGCTGGTGCAGATTGCTGCATCAAGGGCTGTTCCGCTGGTGTTGCCGCTGATGGACACTGAGGATCTCGTTAAAGTGAATATCGCGGATATCTGGGGAGACTTTACCGACCCGATCGTGGCGGCTTCCGCCCGTTATGGGGTG
>JAJRUG010000158.1 GCA_024277915.1 Gammaproteobacteria bacterium | reverse complement strand
GAGGCTACGCGTCGTTGACCTTTGCTGCGGATGGCTCCCTGCGGTCCGCTTTACTCCGCTGCAAAGGTCAACGACGCGTAGCCTCTGACATTATCAGTATTTGGAAGCTGATTGCACGCTTCAAGTTCTTGATGAGCAACACAGGCAAATTGACAGCTTAGCGCTCTGAATTGGTAGTAAACACATCCATCACAGAGCGGCCGGAACCCGCGGATACCACCCCATCTCTGGTATACTTGATCGATTCGATTACAGGGACTGTTTATGGCTGACGAAAACACCTACGATTCCAGTAATATCAAGGTCTTAAAGGGTCTTGATGCTGTGCGCAAACGGCCCGGTATGTACATCGGAGATACCGATGACGGCACCGGGTTACACCACATGGTTTTTGAAGTGGTGGACAACTCTGTTGACGAGGCGCTGGCGGGGCATTGCAGTACCATTACGGTGATCATTCATTCCGATGAATCAATTACTGTCATCGATGATGGTCGCGGTATTCCGGTGGGCATTCATCCTGAGGAAGGGCGATCCGCAGCAGAAGTTATCATGACGATTCTGCACGCAGGCGGAAAGTTTGATGATAATTCCTACAAGGTTTCAGGTGGTCTGCACGGCGTAGGGGTCTCGGTCGTTAATGCGTTATCAGAGTCATTGCAGCTTACAATCTATCGGGATGGTGCTGTACATGAGCAGCGTTACCATTTGGGAGTGCCGGAAAAAGATCTGGAGAAAACCGGCGAAACCAAAAAAACGGGTACCCAGCTACGCTTTTATCCAAGCGACAAAATATTCACCAATATTGAATTTCACTACGACATCCTGGCCAAGCGGCTCCGGGAGCTCTCTTTTCTGAACTCGGGCGTTCGTATCCACCTGGTGGACGAGCGAGACGGGAAAGAAGATGTGTTCGAGTTTGAAGGCGGCATCAAAGCCTTCGTCGAGCACCTGAACCGCAACAAGACACCGATTCACCCAGCCGTCGTGTATATCAATACCAAAGTTGAAGATGTCATGGTCGAGGCTGCGCTGCAGTGGAACGATGGCTACCAGGAGAGCGTCTTTTGTTTTACCAACAACATCCCGCAGAAAGATGGCGGTACTCACCTTGCCGGTTTTAGAGGAGCGCTAACCAGAACCCTGAACGGGTACATCGAACGAGAAGCAAACAAGGCCAAGGTCAATACGACCGGTGATGATGCGCGCGAAGGATTGACGGCCGTCTTGTCTGTCAAAGTGCCTGATCCAAAGTTTTCATCCCAAACCAAAGACAAGCTGGTTTCTTCAGAGGTCAAGGGTATTGTTGAATCTGCTATGAGCTCACACCTTGAAGAGTTCCTGCTGGAGAATCCTCAAGAAGCAAAAGTCATCGTTTCCAAAATCATCGATGCATCAAGAGCACGTGAAGCGGCACGAAAAGCCAGGGAAATGACCCGGCGAAAAGGCGCTCTGGACATCGCCGGTTTGCCGGGCAAGTTAGCCGACTGTCAGGAAAAAGATCCGGCACTGTCCGAAATTTTTCTGGTCGAGGGTGATTCTGCCGGTGGTTCGGCCAAGCAGGGCAGGGATCGCCGAACCCAGGCAATCCTGCCGCTGAAGGGAAAAATTCTGAATGTAGAAAAAGCGCGCTTTGATAAAATGCTGCAATCGGCTGAAGTTGGCACGCTGATTACGGCGCTGGGCTGCGGTATCGGCAGGGATGATTTTGACCCTGACAAGCTGCGCTACCATCGTATTATTATCATGACTGATGCGGATGTTGACGGATCTCATATTCGAACCTTGCTGCTGACTTTTTTCTATCGCCAGATGAAAGAACTGATAGAACGGGGTTATGTGTATATAGCCCAGCCACCGCTGTACAAGGTCAAACGCGGTAAGCAGGAACAGTACGTCAAAGATGACGCAGAGCTCAAAGCCTATCTGCTGAACGTTGCTGTGGAAAAAAGCGCTTTGTATGTTGCCGCAGACGCTCCCCCGATCAAGGGCCAGTCACTGGAATCGCTTGCCGAGAAGTACCTCAGCGTGATGTCCATGCTTGATCGCCTGGTGCGCCGTTATGACCGGGTGGTGCTGGAGCAAATCATTTACCTTCCCGTAGTCTCTGACGATACCGTTGCGGATGAAGCGTTCATGACATCCTGGGCGGAACAGCTGGAAGAATCGCTGGGCCATGCAGTTAACGGCAGTGGTGTACGATATGGCATAGCCGCAACAGTGGATGCTGAAGGCGCACTCGGTATCGACATTGCTCGCACCCAGCATGGAGCCGAAGAAACTCACCGCCTGCCTGCCCAGTTTTTCGACTCGGCAGAGTATCGGCGCATCACGGATCTCGGGGAGGATATCGTTGATCTGATTGGAGAGGGTGCATACGTCACTCGCGGTGAGCATAAAAAAGAAATTTTCAGCTTCAAGGAGGCTGTGAACTGGCTGATGGCAGAAGCCCGTAAAGGACAAAGTATTCAGCGCTACAAAGGCCTGGGTGAAATGAACCCCGACCAATTGTGGGACACAACGATCAATCCTGAAACGCGGCGATTAATGCAAGTGCGTATTGAGGATGTTGTTGCTGCCGATGAAATTTTTACTACGCTGATGGGTGATCATGTAGAGCCCCGGCGGGAGTTTATCGAGCAGAATGCTTTGACGGTAGAGAACCTTGATGTTTGATCGCTGACCAGCGACACAGGCACAGTGCCAAGTGGCCTCTTTTTCAAATTCTGAAATCCGGGCTACCGGGCAACACAACGGTGCTGGAAAAAGACGGGTTAGTAAAATGAAAATTGAGGAAATGACGGGCCTGGAAATATTACAAGCAATGACAAGAGGCGAATTTCCCCACCCATCGATGGCTAATACCATCCCAATGCAAATAATCAAGGCAGAAGAAGGAACGGTTGTGTTCAGTGCCATCGCTGATGATCGTCATCTTAATCCAATGGGTGGGGTTCATGGCGGGTTTGCATCATCGGTACTTGATACTGTGACCGGCTGTGCAATCCACACATTACTTGGTTGTGGGGTTGGGTATGGCACCATCGATTTAAGCATCAAAATGATAAGACCGGTCCCCAGGAACGAGGAGCTGATTGCGCACGCCAGGGTACTCAATCTTTCCAGGTCTCTGGGCATATCCGAGGGGACGTTCAAAAGTAAAGCCGGCAAGCTATTAGCTACAGCTACAACCACCTGTATGATCAAAAAGCTCATATAAAGCCGGATCCTGAGCCGGGATCATTCCGGCTGTCGTGCTGGCCGGAATTATTCTGTTTTAAGCTATTGATATGAAAAGAATAATTGAGGAATTTACCATAATCCATATTTTTATTACGAGACTTGCAGATGAAGCCTGATTTGCGTATAACATAAACAGTGTTCGGTCCGACCGTCAACGCAAAACAGACATATGATTCGGGCCAGCCAGCGGAAGAATTACAATCAGATACGATATGCAGCATGCTAGAGATAGTGGGCTCTGCAGCCGGGGAAGGGTACGAAGACATGAATCCATTAAGAACTATTCTCGCAGCGCTATTGGTCGGGTTTCTCGCATTGCCGACTCAGGCAGCCGTTATATCTGCACCCGATGTAACCGGTAGCGTCGACGTCGTTGGCATGATGGCCAAGGATTTTAATTTTACAGCCATGTCCGAGGTGACGATCACCGGCACAGTGGCCAGTTATATGGGGGGCGACCTGACACCTGTCTGGGATTTCGGTTGGAATATGACCGCCGATGCCGACCCGTTTATCGATGGTATTTTCAGTTTTACCAATCTGACCGGTGCAACCCAGACATTTAATGTGCTGCTCAATTTGCCGGTATTTCCCGCCTTCAGCCCTGGGCTGAAAAGTGGCGACCTCAGCTTTAGCTTTACCGATACCAATAATAGCGGCGCAGCCAGCGTGACGAACATCAGCTGGGCTGGCCTGATCGATGGCATCTCCGCGATGACACTATTTGCAGGTGATACCAGCTGTGGTGGCGTTGGTTGCGGTTTCAGCCTTGGGCCAATCACCAATGGCCCGCTGCCACATCCGGCGGGTGTTGCAAGCACGCTGGGTATTCAGCTTAGTTTTGATCTCAGCGCGGGTGATACGGCGATATTCGATACACGCTTCGAAGTTGCGGTAGTGCCCGTGCCGGCTGCGGTCTGGCTGTTTGGTTCGGCGTTAGGATTGTTAGGCTGGATGCGTCGCAAGACACAGTAGCTTTTTGTTCATACCAGTTCTGAGATAACCCGGTCTTGAGCCGGGTTTTTCTTATCTGCTGTCCATCCCCCGTTTCCCGACAATCCCCTCTCTCAAGACCTGAAGCTTGCTGTTGATGTCAGAGGACAGGCGCTTGCTATCTGAGCTTTTGTGCATATCCCGGCCGGAAGAGTAGTTCAGTCGGGACTACGGAGTTCTGCGACTTTGGTTTCGATCCATGTTTTGACTTCTTCGGTCACCTCGCGTGGGTCTCGGCCTGCAGGGTCGATTGGCGGGCCGATAACGAATCGGATGGTTCCGGGCTTTTTGCGCCATCCTCGCCGGGGCCAGAAGTCGCCGGCATTGTGGGCGACGGGCACGATCAACCGCCGGCTCTCCTGAGCCAGCAAGCAGCCGCTAAGCCCGTAGCGAATAGTTTGCCCCGGCGCTGAACGGGTGCCCTCCGGAAAAATCATTATCCAGATACCGCGCGCAAGCTTTTTCTTTCCCTTGGCTATGACCTGTTCAACTGCCGATCGCCCGCCACGCCGATTAATGGCAATAGGGCTCACAGTAGCGACAGCCCAACCCAGAAAAGGCGCCCACATGATTTCCTGTTTCAGGATCCAGCTTTGTCGCGGAAAAAAAAGAAACTGCGCGAGTGTTTCATAGGTAGATGAATGCTTTAGAAAAACAACGGAGGGTTGTTCAGGGACATGTTCGCGGCCTTCAACTGTGAAGTCTAGCCGGCAAAGCTGCTTGCACATCCAGAGAGTAAACCTGACCCACAATAAGGCCAGGCCGTAGCTGACATCGGTACCGAACAATCGACCGAGGATTACCACCAGACTATAGGGCACCACGCTGATAAACATGATGACGGTGAATACCACAGATCGAAACAGGATCATGATCAATGCCCCGGTTGAGCAGATAGCGCTTTCGAAAACCCGGCCAGGTCATCGTAAACTTCAATATCTGACAGATGCTGAAAGGATTGCTCGGTGGCGAGACCATTGCCGGTCCGTACCAGTACGGCTTTCGACCCGCAGGCCTGCGCAGCCTCCAGGTCTCGCAGCGAGTCTCCGACCGCAATCATTTGTTCCGGCGACACTGAATAATGGTCGGCAATTTGCCTGAACAATCCGGGCAGTGGCTTTCGGCAGTCGCAGCCATCGTTCGGATGGTGTGGACAGATGAAGATCCTGGAAATCGAACCCCCGGCGGCTGCAATGCTACGGGTCATTTTTTCGTGGATTTTATCCAACATGGTGTGATCAAACAGATTTCGGCCAATCCCGGATTGATTGGAAGCGATAACAATCCTGTACCCGAGCCGAGTCAGTTCGGCTATTGCTTCGAGGCTGCCGGGCAGTGGGCGCCACTCATCAGGGGACTTGATAAAATCACTGGAATCATGATTGATGACGCCATCACGATCCAGCACTATCAAAGGTAATGTTGCCATACTTGAGACGCTTAGCTGGTCGACTGACGAGCAGGAATCAACGAAAGGTCAGCAACATCGAGAAACAACCGGCGCAGTTGGCTCAGCAAAGCCAGCCGGTTAGCCCGTAGTTGAGCATCATCGGCCATGACCATGACCGAATCGAAAAAATCATCAACGGGGGCCCTTAGTGCGGAAAGATGACAAAGCACTTTTGTATAGTCCCGTGCCGCCAGGCCGGCACTATGACCCGTCCGCAGTTTTTCAACCACCTCGTATAATCTTCGCTCCTGATCCGCTTCGAACAGAGTGGGATCAACATCAGACTGTGCTCCGGGATCAGCATTTTTCAGGATATTTGCGATCCGTTTATTCGCAGCCGCCAGGCTCTCGGCTTCAGGCAATTTCATGAAGCGGTGAACAGCGCTGATCCGGTGCTGAAAATCCAGCGGTGACGAGGGCGAGCGGGCCCGAACCGATTCGAACATCTCCGCGCTTATCTCACCACCCGGCAGGCCGGGCGCCAGGCCATCGAGGTAATAGGCGCGCAGCCGGTCGAGGAGAAATCCGTATAAATCTTCACCTAGTCGGGGATTAAGCAACCCGCCCATGAATGCTTCTCTTTCAGGCTGAAGCGTGATCGCTTCACCAAGTATCGCGGGTAAATCCAGATCGATGTCCTTCTCAATCAGAATTCGCAACACGCCGAGTGCTGCCCGGCGAAGACCGAAGGGGTCTTTATTGCCACTCGGTCGTTTGCCCAGAGTGAAAATGCCGGCCAGTGAATCCAGCCGATCCGCCAGTGCGATACAACGACCCTCGGGTGAGCCAGGCAGGGCATCACCGGCATGTCGTGGCAGATATTGTTCCTGTATTGCTGTAGAAACCGGATCGGGCTCACCATCATTCGATGCGTAGTAAGCCCCCATCCGACCCTGCAACTCCGGAAACTCTCCGACCATTTCAGTCAGCAGATCAGCTTTGCAGAGCGTAGCGGCTCGAACAGATGCAGCGACATCAGCGCCAACTGCTTCGGCCAGCTTTTCACACAGCTTCGCGATGCGCTCTGATTTGTCGTACAGGCTCCCGAGCCCTTGCTGATAAACCACCTGTTTCAGCTTTTCAGTCCGCGATGACAGCGGTTTTGCACAGTCCTGTTTCCAGAAGAAAGCAGCATCCGCAAGCCGCGGCCTGACGACACGTTCATTACCGTTTTTCACCTGCTCAGGTTGCAGGCTGTCGAGATTACTCATGGTAATAAAACAAGGCAGCAATTCGTTGCCCGGGCCACGTACCGGAAAGTAGCGCTGATGTTCTTGTAATGTCGCAATCAGTACTTCTTCGGGCAGTTGAAGAAAGTCAGCATCAAATTGTCCCAGCACTGCAACCGGCCACTCAACCAGAGCGGTGACTTCATCAAGAAGATCGCCGTCATATACTGCTGTACCACCAGCCTTTGTCCCGGCAGCCTCAGCCAATTCCTGAACACGTTGTCTTCTGTTCTCAAAGCATGGAATGACTTTGCTGCTGTTGGTCAGCAATGATTCATAGTCAGCGGGTGCCGCCACCGGTATGGGCTCAGGTGCATGGAAGCGATGGCCGCGAGTGATATTCCCTGCCGGTTTGCCCAGAATTTCTCCCGGCACTACCGCATTACCCAGCAGCATCAGTACCCAATGAACCGGACGGACAAACTCTGCATCGCCATTGCCCCAACGCATCCGCCGCGGGATGGGCAGTGCTGCGAGCGCCTGATTGACAATCGCAGGCAACAGATCTGCGGTGGCAGCACCCGACGATTCACCACTGAAAGTCAGCCACGCACCTTTTGATGTTTCCAGATTTTGCAACTTATCGACCGTGGTACCGCACTTCTCGGCAAAAGCCCGGGCGGCCCTGGTGGGATTGCCGTCGGTGTCATAGGCGACCTTTAATGGCGGCCCGCGTTTTTCGATGATTTCCACGGGCTGCTGCAGGCCTACGTCATGAATCAACACCGCCATTCGTCGGGGGGTTGCGAAAGAACGGTGCTCACCAATGCTGATTCGGGCCGTTTCAATACCGCTGGTGATTCCTGCTGCGAATGCCAGCTCGAGTTTTCGCAGTGCTTTGGGAGGCAGCTCCTCGGTGCCAATCTCGATTAACAGATCGGCAGTTTCTGTTTTACTGTCAGCTGCCATGAGCGCTGCTCTTTAATAACGGGAAGCCGGCGGCTTCTCTGCTGTCGTAGTAGGATTGAGCCACCATCCGCGCCAGCTCGCGCACCCTGAGGATAAACCGCTGCCGCTCGGAAACGGAAATAGCGTGCCTAGCATCCAGCAGATTAAAGGTATGCGAGCCGTCCAGCACCTGCTCATACGCTGGTAATGTCAGCCCCTGTTCAACCAACTCCCCGCACAGGCGTTCGGCATCGTCGAATCGGGTAAACAACACGGCGGTATCCGCGTACTCGAAGTTGTACCGGGACATTTCCACTTCGTTTTGATGGAAAATATCTCCGTAAGTGATCCGGCCAGGAGGTCCATCAGTCCATATCAGGTCATAGACGCTTTCGACACCTTGGAGGTACATGGCGATACGCTCAAGCCCGTAGGTGATCTCGCCGGTTACCGGCCGGCATTCCAGCCCGCCGACTTGCTGAAAATAGGTAAATTGTGTGACTTCCATGCCATTCAGCCAGACTTCCCAGCCAAGACCCCAGGCGCCCAGAGTCGGTGATTCCCAGTTGTCCTCAACAAAACGGATGTCATGAACCAGCGGATCTACCCCTACTGATCGGAGGGAGTCCAGATAAAGCTCCTGAATGTCATCAGGGGAGGGTTTGATGACCACCTGAAACTGATAATAGTGCTGCAGCCGGAAGGGGTTATCACCATAACGACCGTCGGTTGGGCGCCGGCTCGGCTGCACGTAGGCGGCACTCCACGGTTCCGGGCCTATTGCCCGGATAAAAGTGGCCGGATGAAAGGTACCCGCGCCCATCGGCATATCATACGGCTGCAGAATCACGCAGCCCTGCCCTGCCCAGTATCGCTGCAGGGCAATAATCAAATCCTGGAAGGAAAGTGGTGCTGGTCGATTGCTCACGGCCGTAGTATCTGTTCTGCGGTCAGGTTTCAAATGTAGTGGCGCGCAAGTATACCGCCCTTTTCCTGTTTCGCAGCGATATCAGGGGCTACCGGTCGAATTGCTCGGTCAGGAGCGTTTCACGGGCCGGCATCGATTGCACCAAAGTCGCCCAATTTCAGCCCGGCTTGTACTACAATGGTGCGCCGGGAAGGGCGGATAATCCTGAGAATGCTTGATAATCAATAACTTAATGCATCTCTCACTATTGGCACGGATCATGCAATATTTTACGATTGATCCCCGTTACCCGGACATCTGAATGAAAACAAAAGCCCATTGGAGGGACTGAAATGACAGCCGCTGAAGTACTTGCCCTGATAGAAGACAAGGGTGTGAAATTTGTTGATCTGCGCTTTACTGATACCAAGGGTAAGGAGCAACATGTCACCATGCCAACCGGCGTCGTTGACGCTTCTTTTTTTGAAGATGGCAAGATGTTTGATGGTTCTTCTATCTCCGGCTGGAAAGGCATTTCCGAATCAGACATGGTGCTGATGCCGGATACCGATACGGCCGTCCTTGATGTATTTACCGAGGACCTGACTCTGAACATCACCTGTGATGTTTATGAGCCTTCCACGATGCAGGGTTATGATCGTTGCCCGCGCATGGCGGCTCGTCGAGCAGAGGAATACCTCAAGTCCACCGGTATTGCCGATACCGCTTATTTCGGGCCGGAGAACGAATTTTTCGTATTTGACGATGTGCGTTATGGCGCAGAGATGCAAGGTGCATTTTATGCCATCGATGCAACCGAGGCTTCCTGGAACAGCGGCCAGAAGACTGAAGATGGCAATATTGGCCATCGTCCGGGCGTGAAAGGCGGCTATTTCCCCGTTCCCCCGGTGGATTCTTTGCACGATCTTCGTTCCGCGACGTGTCTTGCGCTCGAAGAGATGGGCCTCACGGTTGAGGTGCATCACCATGAGGTAGCGACTGCAGGGCAGTGCGAGATTGGCGTCCAGTTCAATTCGCTGGTGAAGAAAGGCGATGAGGTTCAGATCCTGAAATATGTCGTCCAGAATGTCGCTCATAGCTACGGCAAGACAGCGACCTTCATGCCCAAGCCGCTGGTCAACGACAACGGCAGCGGGGCTCATGTTCACCAGTCGTTGTCCAAGAACGGCGAAAATATTTTCACCGGCGATGGTTATGGTGGCCTTTCCGAGACAGCCCTGTTCTACATTGGCGGCGTCATTAAACACGCCCGGGCCATTAACGCCTTTGCCAATGCCGGCACCAACAGCTACAAGCGGCTGGTTAAAGGGTTTGAAGCCCCTACTTTACTGGCGTACTCTGCCAGAAACCGCTCTGCAGCAATTCGTATTCCCTTTATTCCAAATCCCAAAGGCCGCCGGATCGAGATCCGGTTCCCGGATAGCTGCGGTAACCCGTACCTGACTTTTGCTGCCATGTTGATGGCCGGAATCGATGGGATCCAGAATAAGATTCACCCCGGCGAACCGATGGACAAGGATCTGTACGATCTTGCTCCAGAGGAAGAGGCAGAATTGAAGACAGTCTGTTTTTCTCTGGAAGAGGCTGTTGATGCACTGAATAATGACCGCAGTTTCCTGACTGCAGGCGGCGTGTTCAGTGACGATTTGATCGATGCCTATATTGAGTTAAAGGAAGAGGAGATCACCCGCCTGAGAATGACCACTCATCCGGTGGAATTTGATCTCTACTATAGCCTGTAGCTGATAATTCGAACGGGTACGCAGCATCAATTTGAGTGCTGCGTACTGGTTCGGAATCGACCCGCGGAGTATGCTTGGCAGATGAACAAATTTATCCTGCTGACCCTCCTGCTTTGTTTTTCTGCCGCTGCCTCGGAAGTCTATCGCTGGGTAGACGAGAACGGACAGGTTCACTATTCTGACACGCCCATAGAAGGTGCAGAGCAGGTGATACTGCCGAAGGCACAGACGTTCAAGTCGTCACAAACTGCCCGGCGGGCGGGTGGTGACGAAAGTAAGCCGGAACAAATAGCGGAAAAATATTATCAGCGCCTGCTGATTACCAGTCCGACGCAGGAGGAAGCCCTTTGGAACATCGAAGGCATTCTGAAAGTCACTATAGAGATGTCGCCCCGGTTAATGCCGGGTCATCGGCTGAAGCTGATTTACGACGACCAGCCATTGGAAAACATCATTTTTACACAGGGCAGTGTACAGATGACGGCAGTACACCGCGGAACCCATACGCTGGTGGCCGAAGTGATCGATGCAAACGGCCGCAGGCTTATCCGGACCAACCCGCGTATCTTCCACGTGAGGCAGACATCGATTGCCAACCCGGTCAACCCGATCACTCGCCCCAGACCGACACCTTGAAGCAAGACTATCTGACCGGCGCAAGCCTTCTCGACCACCTTTCTACAGCGATTCTGATTGTTACCTCACAGGGACGAGTGCGTTCCATGAACACGGCTGCAGAACTGATGTTTGGCACCAGCGCACAGCGTAGTGCTGATCAGCAATTATCGTTTCTGGCCATCGGCATGAATGAATTACAGGATCTCGTAGAGCGAGCCGCGAGCCAGCAGAATGGTTTCAGTCAGGAAATCCGATTATCCATGCCGGATCGGGATGATGCGGGTCTTCATGCGATTTGCAGGGTGACTCCGCTGCGCAATGACGAAGGCGGCGAAGCAGAATCGCTGCTGGTGGCAGAGCTATTAGATGCAACACATTGGCGGCAGATCTACCGGGAGCAAGAGCTTATCGAGCAGCATGATGTCAGCCGCCGGATGATCAGCCAGCTGGCGCATGAGATAAGAAATCCTCTGGGGGGGTTGCGAGGCGCCGCACAATTACTGCAGCGGCAACTGACGACGGAAGATTTACGCGAATATACTGAAGTCATCATAGGAGAAGCTGATCGTCTGGCTACTCTGGTAGACGGTTTGCTCGGACCCACCGGCAGAGCCCGAAGAACGATTACCAATGTTCATGTGGTGACAGAGCGTGTTCTGAAACTGATCGAGAGTGAATCACATGCCGGTCTTGTGGTGAATCGTGACTATGACCCAAGCTTGCCGGATGTCTCGATGGATTCCGACCAGATGATTCAGGCGATATTGAATATTGCCACCAATGCCGTTCAGGCAATGAAGGAAAAAGGTTATTTGACGATCCGTACCAGGGCGCTGAGGAATTGCACCATTGGGTCAGCGCGTTACAAACTGGTCGTTGCCATAGAAATAGAAGATGATGGCCCCGGTGTGCCGGAAGAGATTGCTGCTTCCATTTTCTATCCGCTGGTGACCGGCAGAGAAGGAGGAACAGGCCTGGGGTTGTCGTTGTCACAGGATCTGGTCAGTAAACACGGTGGCCTGATTGAATATCAGTCACAAGCAGGCAGAACGGTTTTTGCGGTGCGTATTCCCGTTGAGGTGACCAATGAGAGTGTGGTGGCCGGCTGAGCATCATGAGTGTTGCCAACCTGACAGTCTGGGTAGTTGATGACGATGCTTCGGTGCGCTGGGTGCTGGAAAAAGCACTGGACAGCGAAGGGATCGATACACGGGCTTTTCAGGATGCGACAGCCTTTTTTGCTGCACTGGAAACCGCGACACCGGATGTGCTCATCACTGATGTCCGGATGCCGGGTATCGATGGCATGGAAGCCATGCGCCGACTCGAAGACGAGGGATACGCCTTTCCGGTGATTGTGATTACTGCACATGCCGATCTGGATACCGCTGTCGCTGCCTATCGAGGCGGCGCGTTTGAATATTTGCCCAAGCCATTCGATGTTGACGAAGCCGTTGCCCTGGTCTGGCGGGCCGCTCCACAGGCACAACAATCCCGTACGTCGATGCCTGCACAGGAGCCGGAGATACCCAGCATGATTGGCCAGGCGCCGGCGATGCAGGAAGTATTCCGCACCATAGGCCGGTTATCGCGATCAAGTATGAGTGTGTTGATTACCGGCGAGTCGGGCACCGGAAAAGAACTGGTTGCCCGGGCCTTGCACCAGCACAGTCCAAGATCGCGGAATGTATTCGTGGCACTCAATACGACAGCGATTGCTTCGGAGCTGCTGGAATCAGAACTGTTTGGTCATGAGCGGGGTGCATTTACCGGTGCCGAGAAACGCCATATCGGCCGCTTCGAGCAGGCTGATGGCGGTACTTTATTCCTGGATGAAATTGGCGACATGTCGGTTGGCCTGCAGGCCCGCCTACTCAGGGTTCTTGCAGAAGGAGAGTTTTACCGCGTTGGCGGGCAGATACCGGTCACGGTCGATGTTCGCGTCATCGCTGCGACCAACCAGAACCTGGAGCAGGCAGTGAGTGATGGTCGATTCCGGGAAGACCTCTATCATCGGCTCAATGTCATTCAGATAGTGACGCCGCCATTGCGGGAGCGCATGGAGGATATTCCCCTGCTGCTGGAGCACTATCTGAAAGAAGCAGCCGATGAACTAAAGGTAGCAACCAAAGCACTCACACCGCGAGCCGGGCAGTTGCTGACCGCGTTCGACTGGCCGGGGAACGTGAGGCAACTGGTGAACACTTGCCGGCGACTCATGGTGATCGCTCCGGGTGCAGAAATTCAGGAAGATGACATCCCTCCGGATATTGGTGGGCAGGCAACAGAGCATATCGGGTCTGCTGAGTGGGTCACCAGTCTTTCTCGCTGGGCGGAACAGCAATTGACTGCAGGTACGGAAAAACCATTGATGGAAATCAGTCAACCGGTTTTCGAGAAGGTGCTTATTCAGGCTGCGTTGGCGCGGGCCGATGGTCACAGGCAGGAGGCAGCCCGGTTATTGGGAATTGGTCGAAATACCCTGACGCGCAAGATTAAAGAGCTGGATATTTAGGGAACATTCCGCCGAACATAGTGGTGCCGGTTACATGGAAAGAGATCCTGTTAACCTGGAAAGGTCTGTATCAGTATGCCGGGCCAGGTACTCGGCAAGCCCGGCATTAATGCTTTTGACCACCATCGGATCATAAAAAAGCGCGGTACCAACACCCACTGTCGTCGCTCCCGCGATGATAAATTCCAGTGCATCTGATGTATTGCATATCCCGCCCTGACCCATAATCGGAATATCGTGTTGTCGGGCGACTTCATAAACCTGGTGAACTTTCAGTACCGCAACCGGGCGAATAGCCGGGCCGGACAGCCCGCCCTGTAAATTGGCGATGCGCGGAATACCCGTTTCCACATCGATGGCCATGCCCATCAGGGTGTTGATGGCTGAAAGACCGTCGGTTCCGGCCTCAATACAGCGTCTGGCATTTTCCCGAATATCTGTCTGGTTCGGTGAGAGCTTGGTGATCAGGGGTTTTGTGGTCACCGCTCGGCATGCAGCAACAACGGTAGCCGACATCTCCGGTGAATTGCCGAACGCAACACCACCTTCTTTGACATTGGGGCAGGAAATATTGATTTCGATGGCATCGATCGGTGAATCATCGAAGCGCCTGCAGACCTCGGCATAATCTTCCACGGTCGATCCACAGACGTTAGCGATGAATCGTGTCTCGGAAAAATCCAGCGAAGGCAGGATATCGTTGATCACCACATCGACACCGGGGTTTTGCAGGCCAATTGCGTTCAGCATGCCCATTGGTGTTTCGTAGATACGGGGTGATGGATTGCCGAGCCGTGGTTCCAGTGTTGTGCCCTTCAGCACAATTGCCCCGGCATCGCGGTTAGAGAACCCGGCGATACGCGTGTATTCTTCACCAAAGCCGACGCAGCCGGATAGCAGCACTACAGGTGATTGCAGCTGCAGGCCGCAGAATTCGACCTGCAGAGATGTCTTGTTTTCAGTATTGTCAGAAGCGCTCAATGTTCAACCTGATTCTCTATCAACCGGAAATACCACCCAATACGGGCAATATCATACGCCTTTGTGCGAATACCGGCACCGCGTTGCACCTGATTCGGCCGCTGGGGTTCGCTCTCGAAAACAAACAGCTGCGTCGTGCCGGTCTGGACTATTCCGAATGGGCTGATATGCAGGTTCATGATTCCCTGCCCGAATGTCTCGGGCATCTGCAGCCACCGCGGCTGTTTGCCTGCTCGACGAAGGGCGCAACAGACTATGTCGAACCGCAATACCAGCCGGGCGATACTTTTCTGTTCGGCCCTGAAACACGCGGGCTGCCGGAGGATATTCTGGCATCCACGGCGGTGATCAGGATTCCCATGCGCCCGGAGAGTCGAAGCCTGAATCTTTCCAATGCCGCGGCAATTATTCTGTACGAGGCATGGCGGCAACAGGAGTTCAGAGTCGAATGACTTCTGCTGAATATCTGCTGGTCAATCCCCGGGACGGTTCAAGGTTCGATATCAACCAACCGATGTGGCGAGCGCCCTGTGGAGCGCCTCTTATGGTGGCTGCTCTTCCCGGCATCACCCGATCAGCGATTGATCAGTCCGAACGATCACTGTGGCGCTACCGGAAAGCGTTTCCGATTGAGCTTGAAAACCCGATCAGTCTTGGCGAAGGCTGCACACCGCTGATCAAAAGCAGTTTCAGAGGCTACCCATGCTTGTTCAAGCTTGAATGGTTTTCTCCCACCGGCTCGTTCAAGGACCGGGGTGCTTCCGTCATGATTTCTCTGCTTCATCAACAGGGCGTGAAAAAAATTGTTGAGGACAGTTCCGGAAATGGAGGAGCCGCTATTGCTGCTTATGGCGCGATGGCCGGTATGGATGTTGCCATACTTGTTCCCGAACAAACGCAGCCGGAAAAAATTGTTCAGGTCAGGGCTTATGGTGCTGAGGTGATTCTGGTGCCCGGCTCCCGGGAGGCTGCGGCGGCTGCTGCAATCGGGATGGCCGGCAAGCGGTTCTACGCCAGCCACAACTGGCACCCGATGTTCTTGCAGGGTACGAAAACACTGGGCTATGAAATCTGGGAGGATCTGGGTTTCAGGGCACCCGACAACATCATTATTCCCGGTGCTGCGGGCAGCAATATTATTGGCTGCCATATCGCATTTAAGGAATTGCTGGCAACCGGGGCAATAAAAAGCCCGCCGAGAATCTTCCTTTCACAACCATCCAACTGTGCACCGGTTCATGCCAGTTTTCAGGCTGGTGTTGATGTTCCAGTAGCAGTGGCTGCAGCACCAACTATTGCAGAAGGTACGGCAATCAGGGAGCCAATCCGGTTGGCAGAAATGCTGGCGGCCCTTCGCGATACAAATGGCGGAACAGTCGCTGTTTCTGAACAAACAATTGTCGATACCACTATGGAACTGGCGAGGCAGGGAATTTATGTGGAGCCCACATCCGCACAGGCAGCAGCAGCATTTGATCAGCTGATCATGACAGAGCAGATTTCTGAAGAAAATGTGACCGTCGTTGTGTTGACAGGGTCTGGCCTCAAGGCAACATCTTTTTATGCTTCAGGATTTGATGACTGATCAGGTGTATTAGCCCGTGGCTGATACATCCCTCTGCTGTCAGAGGCTACGTACGGGGCTTGCCACCAATCGCAGGTTTGTGCAGCCGCGCTTTCATCGAATAATGGTGCCACCTGTTCGGCAGTACCTGCCAGATTTGCTACTCCGGCTTCAAGGCGCGGCTCATTAGCGCCTGAACTGACTCTTCAGGCGCAGCTTTTTCATAAAGCACTTTGTATACCTGCTCACAAATAGGCATCTCAACCTCGTACTGCTCCGCGACTTCCCGAACAGCCCTGGCAGCGTAAACACCTTCGACAACCTGGCCGATTTCATCTGCAGCTTCATCAACACACTTTCCGGCAGCCAGCGCGAGCCCCATCCGCCGATTGCGAGACTGGTTGTCGGTGCAGGTCAGCACCAGGTCTCCCATACCTGATAGCCCCATGAATGTTTGTTCCTCGGCGCCGAGCGCGATGCCCAGCCTGGTCATCTCTACCAATCCACGGGTAATCAGCGCGATTCGGGTATTAGCGCCAAAACCGAGACCATCGGAAATGCCTGCCGCGATGGCGAGCACATTCTTGACTGCCCCGCCCGTTTCAACGCCTATCAGATCATTGGATGTATAGGCTCTGAACTGCTGATCGGAAAGGCGCTCTGCCAGCTCCAGAGCAAAAGCAGGCTGGTTTGCCGCAACGGTCATTGCTGTGGGCAGGCCCGCACCAACCTCGGTAGCAAAGGTTGGGCCGGACAATACAGCCAGAGGCAGTTTTTTGCCGAGGATTTCCTCTGCGACCTGATGTGGCAGTTTGCCGGAAGTTTGCTCGAAGCCCTTGGTGGCCCAGGCAACCCGATGGCTTTCATTGATGAACGGCTTGATTTGCGAAAGAAGCAACCGAAATGCGTGGCTGGGAACGCACACCAGCAGATCCCGGTGCCCCCGGACGATCGCCTCCAGTGACGGCTCTACGGTAAGGCCTGATTGAAACCCGGCATCAGGCAGGTATCTCTCATTGCGCCCTGCAGATTGAATCTGCGAAAGATGGGCGGCATCGCGACCCCATAGTTGTGTTTGTTGCCCGGCGCGGCAGAGCTGGATCGCCAGCGCTGTTCCCCAGGAACCCGCGCCAAAAACAGCAATAGATTGACGCGCTTCAGTTAGGCTTCTCGTCATCGCCTTTAGGCTTCTGCGCGTTGGCGTACAGGGCATCAAAGTTGATGTGCTGAAGAACCAACGGTGGATACCCGCCTTTGCTGACCAGCGAGGAGATCAGCTCCCGAGCATAGGGAAACAACGATGCGGGACAATAGGTGCCGAGAATCATTTTTGTTTCATCAGCAGAATAGCCTTTGATCTGAAACATGCCTCCCTGGTCTATTTCTACCAGGAATATCGACTTGTCGTCCGTCTTCGCATGAATACTGATGTGCAGGCTGACCTCATACATATCATTTGCCAGTACTTTGTGGGCATTCTTGAGGTTCATCTGAACATCAGGATCGGTCAATTGTGCCCCGAACTTGCCGGGGGTATTTGGCGATTCGAAAGAGAGGTCTTTCAGGTGAATGGATTGCAGCGCAAAACTCCGGTTATTTGCGGATGCGGCTCCGCCATTTGCTTCTTTTGTCGAGTCTGTCATTTAACTTTTTCGCGGTAGTGAAGGTAGGGGGAATCAGCGTGATCGATCGTGAGCTAAGCCTTATCGTTTTTGCTGACGGAAGGAAGGTTGTCCTGGCTCCAGGCGGTCAGGCCACCGTGGAGACTGAAAACAGAATCGAAGCCGGCGTCACGCAGTACAGAGGCACACTTGGTGCTCAGTGATCCGGTATCGCAAACTACTACCACCGGCCGGTTCTTTTTTACCTTGACCGTAGCATCAGCAGCCAGATTCGGGGCAGGCACGTTGATGGAATCAACAATGTGCCCGGTATCAAAGCGGGCTTGCTCGCGGATATCGACCACGGTAGCGCCCTGATTAATCAGCTTGATAGCCTGTGCAGTAGTGACAGATGACACGCCCTGCTGTTTCAACCGCATCTCATAAAAGATGACGGCGAAAAACATCATGCCTGTGCCTGCCACGAGCAGCGTATATTTGTCGGCGAATTCCAGAAATTGATCCATAGTTATTTTCTCTGTTGGCCGCAGATTATAACCTGATGTGCCGGCAAGGGTGGAAATGCTGAGCCTTTTGTTGCGGACTGATAAACTCCGAATCATATGAGCCCGCAGCGAATTAAGCATCAAGGAGCGAAGCCGGGATTGTTGATCCTGACGGTGGCCTTTCTGGCGCTCGGCGTGCTTGGAGGAGTGCCGGGGGCAGCGGTGGCACAGCAGGACTCTGCTGACGATACCGAGTGGAATCTTAGACAGATCAGAGAGCGCATTGAAGCCCTGAAGCAGGAGGTTGGAGCAGCGGTAGAGAACCGTGCTTCCGCAGAAAAATCGCTGCGTGATAGCGAAGTCGCGGAATCCAGGGTGCGCAAAAGGCTGCTGAAGCTGCGGAAGGATGTCAGGGAAGCCCGTGCCCGGCAAACAGAGCTTGCAGACCTTGTTGCTGTTGCCTCAGCTGATCTGGCTGCCGGGAAAATCGTACTGGCTCGTCAGATGCGGCTTGCCTGGGTGACCGGCAGAGAGGAGTGGGTACGTTTGATGTTAAGCCAGCAGGACCCAACGGATGCTGGCAGACGGATGGTTTACTACGGCTATATCACCAGGGAGCGATCAGACGTGATCAATGGTGTGCTGGAGAAAATGCAGCAGCTGGAAGGGGCGACCCGCTCTTTGGTCACTGAGCAGGAGCGACTCCAGGGGCTTGAAATAACAGAAAAAAAGCGGCTCGGGCAGCTTGAGGCTATGCGGAAGGTGCGCAATGAAGCGCTGGCATTGATCAATGCCAGTATTGCTTCCGGTGGGGATGAGCTGGAGCGGCTGCTGGCGCAGGAACAGCAGATGGAGGCATTGCTCGCAAGGCTTGGTCAACAAGCAGTGGGGATGCCTGGTTTTGAAGGCTTGCCGTTCCGGAAAATGAAAGGCAGGTTCAATTGGCCCGCCGAGGGTCGATTGCTCAGAAACTACGGTGATTCCCGGGCGGATGGTCAGATGCGCTGGAATGGCGTGCTGATGACAGCCGAAGCGGGGTCGGAAGTCCGCGCTGTTTATCATGGCAGGGTGGTCTATTCAGACTGGCTGCCGGGAATGGGGTTGTTGATCGTGATCGAGCATGGCGATGGCTATATCAGCCTGTATGGCCACAACCAGGATCTGACCAGGGATGTCGGGCAGTGGGTAGGACTGGGGGATGTGATCGCTCATGTTGGTGATAGTGGCGGTCAGGGCGTGACCGGCCTGTATTTTGAGATCCGCAAGGACGGTGAGCCGATCAACCCCAATGGGTGGATAAGGTAGGTGCCTGTCCGGCGCTGTGCTATGGTGAAAGAGGCTTCCAGATACCCCAACTCTTTGATGACACTGAAAATAAGAACCATCCTGACACTGATATGCGGCGCCCTGATCGGGTTGGCTCTGGCATCTGGTGCTGAATATTATTATGGAGTTCGGCACGATCTGCCCGTTCCGCTGATCGCCGAGAACGACGGCTTGCTGGCAGAGATATTGCAGCACGTAAAGCAGGAGTATGTAGAACAGGTTGATGACCGGCAGCTATTGGAAGGCGCCGCCCGGGGGCTGGTGACTGAACTTGATGCTTATTCAGAATTTCTCGACCCGGATCAATACCGGGAAATCCGGATCAGTACCACTGGCAACTACTCGGGTGTCGGGCTGGAAGTCAGTATGAATGAGGACGGGCAAGTCGAGGTTGTTGCACCAATTGAAGGAACACCGGCGGAAAAAGCCGGCCTGCTTTCAGGCGATATTATCCTGAGTATCGACAACACTCCTGTGGATGACTCGACCATAAACGACACAATAAAGCGTATGCGTGGCAGACCGGGCTCCCGCGTTAACCTTACCGTTACCCGGGATGCCGAAGATAATCCAATTACCTACACTCTGACCCGCAGCCATGTGCATATGAAGACTGTGAGCGCCGAGATGCTGGAGCCGGGGTGGGGATATATCAGAATACGGCAATTCAACGAAACTACCGGCACGGATCTGAGCAGGGCGGTTACAGGCCTGGAGCAAGCCGCAAGAAACGGGTCTGGCGGATTGAAGGGTCTGGTTCTTGATCTTCGCAATAATCCGGGCGGTGTGCTGGATGCGGCAGTGGCGGTCAGTGATGCCTTTCTTGAGCAGGGCACCATTGTATCGGCAGAGGGCCGGGCAGATGATGCACGTTTTCACTACGAAGCCAGCGATGGCGATTTATCCCGGGGTGCGGCGATTATAGTGATGGTCAACGGTGGAACTGCTTCAGCATCGGAGATCGTCGCCGGTGCGCTGCAAGACAATCATCGTGCAACCATTGCGGGTGAACAGACTTTTGGCAAGGGGATGGTTCAGACAGTCATCCCCCTGTCGTACGGGCGAGCCGTCAAATTGACCACCTCACATTATTTCACGCCTTCTGGCGAGTCCATTCAGGGCCGGGGCATAACCCCGGATGTTGGTTTGGATGATAATCAGGCAGAAGAGGGGATGGCTGGAATTTCCGCCAAGCTGACCCAGGCAGGCACCGCTTTGATTCAGGGGGATGCAGAGCTAGGCATTGCTCTGGATGTTTTGAAGGGTGACCGTGTGATTCTGACAGCCTCACGAAGATTGGGGATAGATCCAGACTGATCAGCATGGCGATAAAGAGATTGCATAGCCGGGCTCTATCTCCGGTGAACCTGTTCCTGTTTCTGTATTTCCTTATACCGGGTATTGCTCAGGCTGATTCCAGCATTGTGGCATCGCCGCTGCCGCGTATTGCCCTGATTATCGATGACCTCGGCAACGTGAGCAGTACGGGTATGCGGATTGCGAATTTCGATTGGCCTGTCGTCCTGGCAGTGCTGCCGCATACCCCGTACGCTGAAGAAATCGCACAGACTGCCCATAGATCCGGTAAAGAAGTGATGCTTCATCTTCCGCTGCAGGCCATGCCGGGTTCTGTATCAGGCGGAACCGGGAGCATTCGGCTGGATACTTCAAGGGCTCAGCTCAACTATATTCTGGATGCTGATCTCAACTCTGTGCCTTTCATCGTTGGTGTTAACAACCACATGGGCAGCCTGATCACGCGTCACCCTGGCCATATGCACTGGTTGATGACCGAGCTGAAATCTCGTGGAAATCTGTTTTTTGTTGACAGTTATACATCCGCTGCGAGTGTTGCCTTGCAACTGGCTCGGGAGCAGGGTATTCCCGCGACCCGCAGGGATGTTTTTCTCGACAATGAAGCATCGGCTCCAGCGATCGATAAGGAGTTCCAGCGCCTGAAAAAACTTGCTCGTGAACGGGGTACGGCAGTGGGGATCGGGCATCCTCACCTGGCAACAATCAGCTATCTGGAACGGGAGCTGCCAAAGCTGAGGGAACAGGGCTTTCAACTAGTGACTATTTCGGAGTTGATAGCCGTTCAGTTGGAGACACCGTGAACATTATCTACTTTAAGCAGGTGTTGATTGTCGGGTTGGGCGGTTTTGTTGGTTCCAGCTTGAGATTCATGGTTCACGGATGGACACAGCGCTTTGTTCCGGCGGGAGTGTTTCCTCTCGGAACGCTGGTAGTGAATGTGATCGGATGCTTCTTTCTTGGGCTACTTGGTGGTTTGCTCGCATACCGGGGCATCCTGGAACCCGGGCACCGATTATTTTTAATGATCGGGGTATTGGGGGGCTTTACCACTTTCTCAGCCTTCGCATTCGAGACCCTGATACTCATTGAAAATGCAGAGGCGCTGAAGGCCTTTGCCAATATCCTGCTCCAGGTAGGCCTGAGCCTCGCCGCCGCCTATGCCGGGTATATCGGCGCTCGTTATATGTTGATCGTGCTGAAGTGATATGGCCTATTCTTCTTAGAGCCACCTTTTTGATATCAAAAATGGCTACTCTAAAGCTAAAAGTTGGCTGATTTATCAGTTAAAAAACTGTTAATACAGGGAGTTATAGAGGTTCGACCCCAAGGGGTGTTTATCTGTTATAGTCCGCTGCGTTCTGGTGCACTTCGGTCTGCGCCATACGCTCCAGCCCAGCGATACTGCGGGCAACGGAGCCATCATATTTATCCAGCCTGGACCGAGCCACGCGCGGTAGAAGCCGCCGATGGGTCAGGCGATCCTGGAGTATACAAACAATGTTATTTGAACAACTCGGCCTGTCGGCCGAATTGCTGCGCGCGATTGATAAGCAGGGCTACCGTGAGGCAACCCCGATTCAGCAACAGGCGATCCCTCTTATTCTTGAAGGCCGGGATGTCCTGGCCGGTGCCCAGACCGGCACCGGAAAGACGGCCGGTTTCACACTGCCTCTGTTACAGAAATTACAGATGCACCAACCCGACAAGCGTCACGTGCGCGCATTGATTCTGGTGCCGACTCGGGAACTTGCTGCGCAGGTTCGTCAAAGTGTCATCACCTATGGCAGCTACCTGCGCTACAAGACGATCGAGATTTTTGGTGGTGTCAGTATCAATCCGCAGATATCAAAACTCCGGAAGGGAGTCGATGTGGTCGTTGCCACACCAGGCAGGTTGCTTGATCACATCCGGCAAGGAACCATCGACTTGTCAGGGGTCGAAATACTGGTGCTTGATGAAGCGGACCGAATGCTTGATATGGGATTCATTCGCGATATACGCAAAATTCTCGCTACGTTGCCGAGAGACCGGCAGAATCTGCTGTTTTCTGCCACCTTCTCCAAAGAAATCAGAAAGCTTGCCGCCGACTGGTTGAATTCGCCGACAGAGATTCAGGTAGCGCCACGCAACACAACGGCAGAGCGAGTCAGTCAGCTGGTGTACCCGGTAGACAAGCGCCGCAAACGTGAGTTGTTATCCCATCGTATTGGTATGGAAAACTGGCAACAGGTACTGGTATTTACGCGCACCAAGCACGGCGCCAACCGCTTGTCCGAACAACTATCAGATGATGGGCTCAGGGCTGTGGCGATCCACGGCAATAAATCCCAGGCAGCACGAACCCGGGCCCTGGCTGATTTCAAGGCTGGCAAGGTCCAGATACTGGTTGCGACCGACATAGCTGCGCGTGGCCTCGATATCGAGCGCTTGCCTCATGTGGTCAACTACGAACTACCCAGCGTCCCGGAGGACTATATCCATCGTATCGGACGTACGGCCCGCGCCGGCCAAGACGGCCAGGCGATTTCGCTGGTCTGCGTTGATGAGTTGAAACTGTTGCGCGATATCGAGCGGTTGCTTAATAGCAAGATTGAGCAGGAGATCATCCCGGGCTATGAACCGGATCCGCGGATCAAGGCGGAGCCTATTAGACAGGGGCGAGGAAATCAGCGTTCGAGTGGGCGGAAACCCAGTGCCGGCGGCAGAAAAAGAAGCAGCGGGGTGTCCAATAGCCGCGGTGGCCAACGCAAACAGTCATCGGGACGGCGGCGACGGGCTTGATAGATTGAAATCGGGCTCGAGCTGCCTGTTTTTTCGGTCTATAGCAGGTTGTTGAAAAAGCTGTATAATTCGCGCCCCTTACATCGTTTCTTTCGAGTCTGCGGGCATCGTGCCTACATCCTCTTGAGCGGTTATCGAACCTTTAGGAGGTATCATGGGCAGGAAACTATACGTCGGCAATTTGCCGTATTCAGCTAATCAGCAGTCGCTGGAAGAACTATTCGGCACTTGCGGATCGGTTGATTCAGTCAACGTCATTACTGATCGCGACACAGGGCAGAGCAAAGGCTTTGCATTTGTCGAGATGTCACGAGACAGCGAAGCGCAGAAAGCTATCCAGGAAATCAATGGAACCAGCATTGAAGGCCGGGATATCAAAGTAAATGAAGCCAAGCCAAAAGCCCCACGTGGCGGCGGTGGTGGTGGCGGCGGTGGCCGAGGTGGATACGGCGGCGGCGGAAACCGCTGGTAACTTCCAACACCAAACAGAAAACCCGGGCATGTACCGGGTTTTTTTATGCCCCAGGCTTTCTAAGAAGAATCAGGAATCAAAGTCAAAGCGCTCCGGATTTTCTCTGCGTGTTGCTCCAGCAACTCTGAATCAACTGCATTATGACTATGGCCTCGCAGCGGCTGGTTTTCATAGCGTGGCACAATGTGCATGTGAAAATGAAACACTGTCTGGCCGGCCACTGCCCCATTGAATTGTTGCAGCAGCATTCCTTCCGGTTGAAAGGCAGAGCGTATAGCACAAGCCACAAGCCGGGTGGTACGAATGACTGATGCTGCACTATCCGGATCGATATCAAAGATATTTTCTGCAGCTGACTTTGGAAGAACCAATGTATGCCCTACTGATTGTGGCATGATATCGAGCATGGCCAGTGTTCGATCATCTTCATAGACACGGACTGCCGGGATTTCCCCCCTTAGTATTCCCGCAAAGATATTCGTATCGTCGTAAGCCACATTACACCTCCTGTGTTAGCCTGCGGTTCTCAGTATTCTGTGCACAGGCAAGACAGCTTTATACCGCATTTCGACCACGAGGAGCACCAAGCCATGACCGAAGGCCTACTGTCATCAGAAGAAAATAACTGTTTTGTCTGCGGTCCAGGTAACCCGATCGGGTTGCAACTAACATTCCGGATAGAGGGGGATCTTTGCCTTTCCGAATATACCCCCGGAGAACACCATGGCGGCTATGCCAACCGCGCCCACGGCGGCATGATTTTTTGTGCGCTTGATGATGTCATGGCCAACTGGCTCTACCTTCAGGGCGAGGTTGCCTATACGGCAAAATGTGATATTCGTTATCGCCAGCCGCTGGAGCTGGGCAAGAAAATTCGTCTTGAAGGCAGGCTGGTCAAACGCAAAGGCCGCCTGGCATTGATGGAATCATCTGCCATCCAGACAGATACTGGAACAGTGATTGCCGATGCTGCGGCAAGTTTTATGGTAGCAAGTCGTTAACCGGAAAATGGCTAAACCATCTCAGGTGGCGGTGATTCACAGGCAGCGAATTCGTAGTTGCCTGTTCCCTCTCGCAGTGGTGCAATCTCGTTAACGTATTCTTCGTCATTCAGGAAGCCATCAAGATGCTCCATTGACGGGAACTCGGCGATAATGATGTATTTGCCGATAAACTGCTCTCCCTGCAACACCTTCGCAGGCAGCCCCCGAACAATGTATTTGCCGCCATGGTCATGTAAAATTTCCGCTGATCGTTCTGCGTATCGTTTGAAATCCTCTGTCGGGTTGGTGACCTCCGCCTGTGCGACGAGATAAGCTGCCATCTGTTCTCTCCCTGTTCCTTGTTGCTTGTGCCATCAATTGTTGTTCGTTTCAGTTTACTATGCGCCTGGTGCGGACTCGGCTGTGCCGGTCTTGAATAACCGCCAGGCAATCCAGGCGACCACCGCCAGGCCGAGCAGGCTGCCGATCTGCATGGATTCAGGTACGGCAAATATATTGGCGTTACCGGTCATCACGATCGGGATTGCCATCAGGATGCCGACCAGAGCTTCACCCGTGATCAAGCCTGCGGCGAATAACATTCCGAAACCAGTACCGGTGGATTTACCTGTCTTCTTGCCTACAAAATGCGCGATCATACCGCCGGCGAAAATTGGCATGGCTAACTCCAGCGGCAGGTAGATGCCAACGGCGACAGCCAGCACCGGGGCCCTGAAATCGCTGTTGCGCGCTTTAAGCCACTCATCCCAGCAAATAATCACAACGCCGATAGCGGCACCCAGACCCACCATCATCCAGGGCAGTCCGCCTGATATGACGCCTTTAGCTACCGAAGCCATTAATGTGGCCTGGGGAGCGAGCAGCGAATCGGGTCTCTCAGCAGTTGGAATACCAATGCCGTAAGCCTGTAACAACAGGTTTAGAATCGGAGCCATCAGCAGTACAGCAGATAAAACGCCGACAACCTGCATGACCTGTTGTTTCCACGGGGTAGCTCCCACAATATACCCGGCCTTGAGATCCTGCATATTGTCACCGGCAATCGCCGCAGCACAACAGACCACAGCACCAATTAATATAGCTGCTGCCGGAGCGACTGCGCTTTCACCCATCAGCCACAGCAGTAACAGGGACGCGAATAATATTGTCGCAATCGTAATGCCCGAGATGGGATTATTGGACGATCCCACCATACCGGCCATGTAGGCGGCCACTGCAGAAAACAGAAAGCCTGTGACGACCATTATCAAGGTCATCACCAGGCCAATGGACACGCTGTCAACGATAGATTGGTAGAGCAGAAAGACCGGGATGACAAAAACTGCTACCCCGATGAGCACCAGCTTCATCGGCGTATCACGCTCTGTCTCAGGAATATCAGCACCTGAGGTACTGGTTTGTTTGTGAAGACCGGACATGATTCCCGATACCAGTGATCCGCGCATCGAGATCAATGCCCATATACCGCCCACCAGCATGGCACCGACGCCAAGGTAGCGGATCTTCGAGGTCCAGATCTCAAATGCCAGATCTTCTGCCGACATACCCGAAACCAGGAACCCGAAAAGAACGGGATCTGAGGCCAGTGCGAAGTGGCTGTAAATCGGGATTGCGACATACCAGGAAATTGCTCCGCCAAGGAAAATTAAAATCGCAATATTCAGCCCGACGATATATCCAACTGCTAACAGAGCCGGTGACAAATTGGTTCCGACATAGGCAATGGTGCTTTTGCCGAGATAGGCTGCTATCTGCGCAGAGCCCGGCCACAGGCTGAGTCCGGTCTCGGCGAATTTAACCAATGCACCCGTAATGCCGGCTATAGAAAGATAACGCAGCCCCTTGCCCGGATTTTCTCCTATCTTCAAAACCTCAGCCGTTGCGGTGCCTTCGGGATACATGAGTTTTTGTTCAACAATCATCGAACGACGCAGCGGAATGGTAAACAGCACACCAAGTAATCCACCGATACCAGCGATGGCGGTGACCCACCAGTAGTCGAACACATCCCAGTAGCCGAGAATGACCAGCGCGGGGATGGTAAAGATCACCCCCGCTGCCAGCGATTCCCCTGCAGATGCGGTGGTTTGCACGATGTTGTTTTCGAGAATATTGGACTCACGAAACAAGCGCAGCAGTCCCATGGAAATTACAGCGGCAGGTATTGAGGCCGATACCGTCATACCGGCAAACAGGCCAAGGTAGGCATTCGCACCGGCGAGTACAGCGGAAAGAATAATTCCCAGCAAGACTGCCTTTACGGTGAGCTGAGGCAAGGCAGTTGCTGGTTGGCTCATTATTCTTTGCCCCCCATGAGTTTTCTGATTGGCCGGGACAATACCAGCAGCAGTATTCCTGACCCCACGGCAGTCATGACGATCTGAAGATACAGAGCCGGCATTTCATCTATGGCATCGTGGCGGAACTCTCCCGCGATCATTCCTGCCATCAGGTTGCCCATTGCGGCGCCCAGAAACCAGACCCCCATCATCTGTCCGACATAGCGCCGGGGTGCAAGTTTTGTCGTTGCACTTAACCCCACGGGACTTAATGCCAGCTCACCCATGGTGTGCAACAGATATGTAAAAATCAGCCAGGTTGGAAGAACACTGTTGCCGGAGACAACGAGCTTTGCAGCGCCGATCATCACCACGAAGCCTATGCCCATGATGATCAGCCCCAGGCCAAATTTAACGGGTGCCGAAGGATCCATATGGCGTTTTGCCAGTGCCGTCCACATCGCCGCATATAAAGGGGCCAGGATAATAATGAACGCCGGGTTCAGGCTTTGAAACCAGCCAGCCGGAATCTCGAAGCCTCCGAATACACGTTGCGTATATCGTTCTGCAAAAAGATTCAGCGAGGAACCCGACTGCTCAAAGCCGGCCCAGAACATGGCGGTGCCGAAAAACAGCACAATGATCACCACCAGTCTTTTCTTTTCTTCAGTAGTCAGGCCGCCGAGCACGAACAGGTAAGTAAAATAGCTGGCGGCAAGTATGGCAATGGCAATGGTTGTCTTGCCCGCAAGCGCTACAGGGTCGATTACAATTTTACCAGCCATCACCAGACCTACCAGCAGCGCAAACAGCAACAGAGCACCGATCAGCCACCGCCAGCAGGTTTGCATGCGTTTTCGATCTTCAGGATCCGAAGCATCCAGGCTTGGCCTGAGACCAGCATCCCCAAGCCGATGGCAGGACCAGCGAAACTGCACAAGCCCCAGTAACATCCCCACTCCGGCGGCAGCAAAGCCGTAGTGCCATCCAAACAAATCGCTTTCACCAAGGGTGCTGCAAATCAGTGGCCCGATTGCAGCACCGATGTTGATGCCCATATAGAAAATTGTGAACCCTGCATCGCGTCGCGGATCGCCTGCCGGGTAGAGTTCTCCGACTATTGCACTGATATTCGGCTTGAGCAGCCCGGTGCCAAGAACAACAAAAATCAGTCCGAGAAAAAAGGTATAGACCGACGGGATAGCCAGCGTAAAATGGCCAAGCATAATAATAATGCCGCCATACCAGATTGACTTTTGTGCACCGAGCAGCCGGTCCGCCACCCATCCGCCAGGCAAGCAGACGACATAGACGGCAGCAGTATACAGACCGTAAATTGCCGTGGCGGTTCTGTCATCCAGTCCCAGACCACCTTCGGAAACAGCCTCAACAAGAAACAGCACCAGTAGCGCACGCATCCCGTAGTAGCTGAACCGCTCCCACATTTCCGTAAAAAACAGGGTGCGCAAGCCGACCGGGTGCCCGTTGCTTGCTGCCACTGGGGCAGCCGTACTAGTGTCCATAGATTATTACCCTTTTTTATTTATTCTTTTTTAGCTTATGGAACGTCGTTGTTGTCTACCTGCGATTCGGCCTTTTCCGGAAATACCAGCCTGGACATCAATATACCGATTTCAAAAAGAAGATAAACCGGCACAGCCAGCAATATCTGGGAAATAAAATCCGGGGGTGTCAACACCATCCCGATAACAAAGCTGCCCAGGAAGACATAGGAACGTTTGGAAGCGATGCTTTTGGTCGTCATAAGTCCGCTACCGACCAGCATGACTGTAGCAATAGGCACTTCAAAAGCGATACCAAACGCGAAAAAAATCACCAGTACGAAATCAAGATAACTGCTGATATCGGTCATCACCGAAACACCTTCCGGCGCAACGGCAGTAAAGAATCCGAACATAAGTGGAAATACGACAAAATAGGCAAATGCTGCACCCAGATAAAATAGCAGCACGCTGGATGCCATCAGCGGCACGGCAAAGCGTTTTTCATTTCGGTATAGTCCGGGCGCGATGAAAGACCAGAGCTGATAGATCACAACCGGCATCGCAATAAACAGCGCGACAAACAGCGTGGTCTTGAACGGGGTAAGAAAAGGAGCAGCCACCTGGGTTGCAATCATTGTTGACTGTTCCGGCAGCTGATCCATAAGGGGCTGTGCAACCGCAGTGAAAATCTCCTGGGAAAAGGGCGTCAGGCACAGAAAAATAATCAGGATAGAGGCGGTAGCTTTGAGTAACCTCGAGCGCAGCTCAATCAAATGGGAAACGAGGGTTTCTTCTTCGAGTTCTTCCGCCGGCTGATCAGCAGAATCCCCGGAAGCCTTATTGGCCATGCGCTGAATGATCTGCAGGCGTTTTCACATTTGCTGCACCATCTTTATCGCTGCTGGCCGATGATGCAGGTTTTAAGTCATCAATACCGGGCCGACTATAAGTTGCCGGATTGTTGTGTTTGTCAGGATCAATGATGGATTCAATATCCATATCTGCATCATCGAGTTGCTCCTGAATTTGTGCAGAGACTGACCGCGCCATTCGTCGCGCCTTGCCGATCCAGCCACCGATTTGCTTGACAACCCGAGGCAATCGCTCCGGCCCCAGCACCATCAGGCCCAGGCCGAGCAATAAAATCAGCTCCTGGAATCCGATATCAAACATGAACAGTGATTTATCTGTCGAAAGCCGGATCAGGAAGAGTGATTACGGTCTGCTTCCTTGTGTTCCGCAGAGTCGGTTGATTCATCAAATTCCGCGTCAGGCTCATTGAGCTTTTGTTGTGACTCCGAGTTGGGCTTGTCCGCATCGGAAACTGCCTTGCGAAAACTTTTTAAAGCACCACCCAGATCGGAGCTCATTCCCTTGAGCCGCTTGGTGCCAAATATCAACACAACGATTAACAGTACGATCAGTAACTGCCAAATGCCTATTCCGCCAAGTCCCATAGTGTCTACTCCGTTATTTTCACAGGTCCGGCAACTCCTGTGCCGGTACAACGCCTATGATACGGCAAAATGTCATGCATTCCGGTGTGCTTAATGCCGATTTTCAACTGATTTAGGTGTTTTTTTCTTTTAGACATTTACCCGTCGGGCGGGACTCGCAGCCAGAAAGTAACCGGCCCCTGATTGACCAGAGCGACATCCATATCTGCTCCAAACCGCCCGGTCTGAACCCGCTGGTAGCTTTCTCTCGCCGCAGCAACCAGATGGTCGAACAACAGCGCTCCGTGGGCGGGCTCCGCTGCCTTGGAAAACCCCGGCCGGTTACCACGCTGCGTGTCAGCAGCCAGAGTGAACTGAGGAACCAATAACAGATCTCCGTCAATCTGGCGCACATTATGATTCATTTTGCCGCTATCGTCGGCGAACATGCGATATGATAGCAGTCTTTCTGCCAGCCGCTCAGCCTGTTGAGGGGTGTCGTTGCACTCTACAGCGGTCAACACCAGGATGCCTTGCCCGATGGTGGCAACAGGCTCTCCGTCTATGCGGACACTGGCTTGCGAGACGCGTTGTAATAAGCCGATCATTCCGTTCAATATTCCGGGTTGTCAGAGCGCGGATTCTAGCAGCGATTGGTTAGCCAAGCATGCGAGTCAATATCCCACAAATTAATCATAATACGACTAAATATGCCTCACGATCACCACTTTCAAAAATAACAACATATAGTGGGTATTATTAACGATTTTCCGCCATATTTAGGTAGTGGCTCAGTTTGAATTGACCCCTGGTTGCCTTTCTCGGCAAAAAGGTGGATATTCTATGCATGACCGATCAAGCAAAGAAAAAGAAGCGCCCTGCTGACACCAACAAGCGGGCGTTCGATATCGTCCGCGAGTCCGTTGGGGAGGCTCCTGAGCCGGAGAAATCAGATAAAGACCCTGCCGCCGTAGCCCTTGGGAGGAAAGGCGGGCTAAAGGGTGGAAAAGCTAGAGCAGAGAAATTATCTCCGGAAAAGCGCCGGGAAATTGCTAAGATAGCTGCTCAGGCTAGGTGGAAAAAAGAAAAACTGGATGAGAAATCTTGATGCTGACGATGTAGTCACCTCTGCTCTTTCGGATTATAACGAAGAGTTAGCCGCACACTTCAAATCTGACGTTATTTTCCTAAAATCGCCGATGATGCAGCCTGTTGATGATGCTGTGCGATCTGCGATTGAGGAAATAGGGGCTGCCAACGGGAAAAAGCCGAATACAGATTTGATAGTGGTATTAGAGACCACAGGTGGGTATATCGAGACTGTTGAGCGTATCGTTCACGTTTTTCGAAATCATTACAAAAGAGTCAGCTTTATAGTGCCGAACTACGCATATAGTGCTGGCACGGTACTTGTGATGTCTGGCGATGAAATTTGGATGGACTATCACGCGGTTCTTGGGCCTATTGATCCGCAGTTCGAATCAGAAAGCGGCGATTATGTCCCTGGGATGGGTTATTTAGCAAAGTATGAAGATCTAAAAAAGACTATTAACGAAGCAGAATCAACCGAAAGTGTGCGAGCGGAAATAGCCTACTTTGTGAGAAAATTTGACCCAGCGAAGCTTTATCATATTGAACAGGCAATTGAGCATTCCAAATCTCTATTACGTGACTGGTTGCCCCGGTACAAATTTAAGGATTGGAAAATTAAGAGAAAGCAGTCAGGAGAAGGTAAGCAAGCAAGACAAACTAGCTCGTGCAAACGAAATAGCTGAAGTGCTTGGGAAAGCTTCCAGATGGCATTCTCATGGAAGAGGCATTACAATAGGTGAGTTACGTAGTGAGGAAATTAAGCTGAAAATCAATGACTTCGGCGAGAATAGTGAACTAAATCGCATAATTCGCACCTATTATAGTTTAGGGTGTGATTTTATGGGTAAGAAGGGCATTTCCGCAGCCATCCATACTAAATGTGGATTCAGGAGAGTGCTATGAAAAAGGGGAAAATGAATATCAACACATTGAAGGACATGCTTTCTAACGATCCTAAAGCTCTTGAATTGCTTGAGTTTTTAGGGGAAGTTGATGGCGTTATAGGGTCTGATTTAGAGGATAAGAAGGGCTATCGCTTACCTTATTCCAGTGACCCTGGCCCGATAGGAGAACGCTGGAAAACAGCCTAGAAAGCAAAGCGCTTTTTGAGACCAGCCATTGTGCTGGTCTCATTTTACTATTCATAATGAAATTAATGCTTGACTAGCATGACCGGTCAAGTATAATATTCATTATGAATCGCCTAGACATAAAAACCCGAGCCGGAATCCTCCACATGCTGGTAGAAGGGAATAGCTTGAGAGCCACCGCTCGTATGGCTGACGTTTCCCGGAATACTGTAGATAAGCTGCTCAGGGAGGTTGGCGCAGTATGTTTGGCCTATCAGGACGACCATCTGCAAAACCTGCCCTGTAAGCGCGTCCAGTGCGATGAAATCTGGTCTTCTGTGTATTCCAAGCAAAGAAACATCCCCGAAGATAAGCAACATCAATTTGGCTACGGCGATGTGTGGACTTGGACAGCAATTTGCGCTGACACTAAGTTGGTGCCGTGCTGGCATATCGGCACACGCGGAGCAGAGGCAGCGAAGTGCTTTATGGACGATCTGGCAGGGAGGCTGAACAACCGAATCCAACTGACCACTGATGGCCACAAGGTCTATCTGGAAGCAGTCAAAGAAGCGTTCGGCAACGATGTAGATTATGCACAGCTAGTCAAGCTGTACGGGCCGGCTCCTGAGGGGCCGCGTCGTTATAGCCCAGCCAAATGCAACGGCACCAAACAATCCAGGGTACGCGGAAATCCAGACCCCGATCATGTATCAACCAGCCTCGTTGAACGCCAGAAT
>JAJRUG010000157.1 GCA_024277915.1 Gammaproteobacteria bacterium | reverse complement strand
TTGCCGAGGGCGAGGCAACCTTCAACCCTTACGTGAAGATTACCAGCGACAACAAGGTCACCATCATCGTCCCCAGGGCTGAAATGGGTCAGGGTGTATCAACCACGCTTGCAGCTCTTGTGGCAGAAGAACTCGACGTTGGTCTGGACCAGATCGATGTAGAACACGGGCCTGCTTCTCCGGCTTATTACAATCAGAAAATGGTCGATGATTTTGTGCCGTTTGCACATTTTGATCAAGGTGCACTGGCCAGTGGTGTACGTACAACCATGGGCGTAGCGGTAAAGTCACTCGGGGTTCAGGCAACCGGTGGCTCCTCTTCGACCAGAGACGCCTACCTCAAGATGCGTCAGGCCGGCTGTGCCGCGCGCGAAACCCTGAAACTGGCAGCTTCGGAAAAACTCGGCGTCGAAGTGGCAACATTGCAAACCGCCAATGGGTTTGTTATCAGCGGCAGCACAAAAATCGCCTATGGGGCACTGGCTCTCAAGGCTGCGAATATGGCCCCGCCGTCCGAGCTCACTTTGCGCCCACAATCGGAATGGAAGCTGCTCGGCAGGCCACGGAACCGTAGCGACATGCAGGCCAAAGTTACCGGTGCACCGATATTCGGCATGGATATCGACCTGCCTGACATGGTCTACGGCACCATTCGCATGAATCCGCATCTAGGCGGTCGAATGATCAGCTTTGATGCTTCGCGTGCTGAGAAAATGCCGGGCGTAATAAAGATAGTTGATATGAGCGGACCCGAAAGCGAGGCCTTCGGCGGTGGTATTGGGGTCATTGCCACCAATACCTGGGCGGCGTTTAAGGCCGCCGAAGCGGTCGATATCAAATGGGCAAAGGCTGATTATCCCGACACCACTGACAAGATATTCAAGGTCATTGAACAGGCTGCCATCGAGGGCGACGGTTACAATCTGCGGAATGATGGTGATGTAGATACGGCCTTTGCCGATGCTTCACGCGATAGTATTGTCCAGGCGGAGTACAGAGTTCCCTACCTTGCCCACACCTGCATGGAGCCCATGAACGCCACGGCCTGGTTGAAAGATGGCCGTTTGCAAATCTGGGCAGGTGTTCAGGTGCCCACTATAATACGCGAAGACTGCGCCAATGAGGCTGGAATAAAACAGGCAGATACGCAGGTTCACACTACTTTTCTCGGTGGTGGTTTTGGCCGGCGATCGGAAGTAGACTTTTGCCGTTATGCAACACGCCTTGCTAAACACGCCGAATCAAAACCGGTTAAAGTTGTCTGGACCCGTGAGGAGGATATCACCCATGACACATACCGTCCCGCAGCCATTGGCCAATTCAAGGCCAGAATAAACGATGATGGATTGCCGGTTGCTCTTGACGCCCGCATAGCCAGTCAGTCCATTACAAAAAGTCTTTTATCGCGCTTGTATCCGTCACTGTTTTTTGCCGGTCCGGATAAACTGATTGTTGAGGGAGGTTTTGATCAACCCTACACAATTGCCAGTTACAGGGTAAGGGAAGTACAGGTCGATCTCTCCATTCCGGCCGGGTTCTGGCGTTCGGTTGGACACTCATACAACGCTTTTTTCCACGAATCCTTTATTGACGAAATTGCTGCCAAAACCAGTGCAGACCCATTGGAAATGCGTCTGAAACTGATGAAAGATCATCCAACGGCAATATCAGTGTTAAAGAAGCTTGCAAAACTTTCCGACTGGGGTTCACCTCTGCCAGAGGGAAATGGCAAAGGTATTGCCTTTACCCTGTCTTACGGCAGCTGGGTTGGCGAGGTTGTCGAGATTTCCCAATCGGATGATGGTGTAAAAATCGAAAATGTCTGGTGCGTGGCTGATATTGGTACAGCGCTTGATCCAGGCATTATCAGGGCGCAACTCGAATCAGGCATTATATTCGGTCTTTCCTCGGCGATGGGTCAGGAGATTACTTTCGCCGATGGCATGGTTGAGCAGGAAAATTTTGACACCTATGACGCCATGCGGATGAACCAGAGTCCGAAAATCCACACAGCCATACTGGAAAACGCATCCCATCCTGGCGGCGTTGGTGAAATCGGCACCCCGCCGTCCATTCCAGCCCTGGCCAATGCGATTTTTGCCGCTACCGGCAAACGTATAAAAACCATGCCCTTGTCGAAGGAAGTGGAATTCATGTCATAGGGACTCTTGCGTATTTCTCCTATTTCAGTAACACTTCACCCCTTGTCAACAAACAAAAGGAGGTGACCTCATGTCGAGTAGTTTCACAATACCGGAGTGGTCTTTGCGGAAAAGGTGCATGATGGAGCAGCCTTCACATGCCATCTGATCCGACGGGATCGTAGTGAGTCAGTGACCCTTCGGTCTGGAAATTGCGGGGCCGCTCCTTCGAGCGGCCCTTTTTTTGTGCCGGAGAGCATAATGTGGGTTACTCTCTCCGGCTTCGCTGCCATTCAGCATCCAGGACAGCGTTGTTGATGGCAGGTATCACCGCGATATTCTCAGCATCTGGATGCTGTTGGCAATGTCGGTAAAAGCCTGCTTGAGTTGCTCACCATTCGCCGCGTTGTAGTAGTGCTGCTCATCGCCTTCATCCGGTGTTGCACAGGATTGCAGGATGGCCTGTGCGGAAGGCGGGGCGGCAAAGGCAACCGAATAAATAATGATCCCCCTGCTGCGCATATCCTGACAGAGTTTAGTGGCGGCATTGTTGGAAAGAGCGGCATTACTCCCCCAGGCGGTTCCCGTTGTTCCATCATAGAAAGTATTGAAAATACCGTCTGTCATCAACAAGGCAACCTTGATTGTTTTGCCGTCACCATAGGGATTCGCATCGGATTTCGCCGGCCACACATCATTCCAGTTCGGCGACAGCATGTAATAGCTCCAGGCGATGCCCAGATGACCGGCAGTATAGCCGCCGGCCGAATATGTGTTGATATCCCCGATCAGGTCATTGCGGTCTGACGTGAGAGGGCGAATGGCCCTTGAAGGACAGTAGTTGTTGTCAACGGCACGCGGGTCAGCACCCACCGGATAGGCTATCGGAGAGGCATCATTAAACGCCTCGTCACCTCCACGCTCGGTCACGCATCTGTCAGACTGCTCGTCGGTCACATCATCAGCATAGCTTCCGGCATTGACCGAATAGGAGTAAGGCACGAGGCCAATCCGGATTTTTGTTTCATCCTGCAGGCCGGTTGGTATCAGTATTTCCACCGCATCTTTTGCAGCCGTTTTAAGGGCTGAAATTTTGCTGCCATACATCGAACCGGTAACATCCAGCATCATGGTCAGTTCGACCTTCTGATTGCCATAGGTAACCTCAACACTGCTGGCAACGGTTTTTGAACTGATCCCCGCCATGGACATCAGCACCATCGGCAGATCTACCTGAATGCCGGCTGACAGTTTTCCCTCGTCAGCATTGTTGTCGATGTTGATCACGGAATAGGTCAGGCCGCCCGTGCCGGATCCGCCCAGATTCGCGGCAACCATGGCATTGAGATGATCTGCCACCTGCGTGTCGAGCAATGTTCCGGACGATAGGCCCTTTGCCGCAGAAATGACCGCCGCATCAAGAGCCGCAGACATCGATGACCGAACCTGGTAAATGCGCGAGTAATCAACCGCCGCACCAACGGCCAGTATTGCCGGCAATAAACTGATCGCACCGATTATCGCAATATTGCCGCGACTGTCATGCCTGAATCTGACCAGATTTCCGGCCAGAAATTTTGTTGCTGCGCTGATTCGTTCGATCATGATAAATTCCGCTACGCTTTCGATATGATTACCAACTGTGAAAGCACGAATTCTGCCGAATTGTGGCGCATGAACAATACTGGACCATTGAAAAGACGGGTGCATTGAATTTGCGGGTTAATCAGGAAATCTTTGGTAAACAGTGAATTAATGTTCTGGTTCAGGTAAAATCCAGCCTGTTTATCTTTTGTTAAACTCTTGTTTCATACAGAGATTTTCTACAGTTTATCCGTCCCGTTCCGGCACATATCAGCACCAGCTTTTGCGCTTTTTTCCCCGATAGGGCCGCACCAGACCGCTTTTTAGCAGAGCAGCTTCCATATCTCTGCCCGACCAGTCCGCAACATCGGCCAGAACCCGGCCAAAATACTTGCCCCCGCGAATATTGGTCAAATAAACTGGCTGTCCGGCGATGAAACGGCGAAGGCTGTCGCGGGCATCGATTGCAGCCCTGCGCTCAATCGCGCATCGGGCCCGCATTTCAGGTGCATCAATTCCACGTATCCTCACCCGTACTTCGACCTGCTGTCCGGGCCAGACCTGTGCAAGCACTTCAATGGTATCTCCGTCATAAACATCGACCACCCGTGCAATAACCGGTCCAGAAATGGTTCTGCGTTTTTTGGATTGCGCCGGCTGAATAGCAAGAACCAGAACGGCAGCAATCAGCAGGCAGGTACGAATAATCATAACGATTAAATTCCAGAAAATTGAATATATTCCTATCATGAATTATAAATATTGTAAAGTACAGCTCATGATTGTTGTCTTCGATT
>JAJRUG010000156.1 GCA_024277915.1 Gammaproteobacteria bacterium | reverse complement strand
CCAGTGTCGAAGTTTGGTAGTGAACTGCTCCAGCGGGCAGCTATCGAGTATGCGGTGCGTCGCAACCGCAAGCGCATCCACTGGGTCCACAAAGGCAACATCATGAAGTACACCGAGGGAGCATTCCGAAACTGGGGTTATGAACTTGCCGAGCGGGAATTCCCGGAGCAGACCTATACCTGGGACCAGTGGGAACGCACCAAAGCCGAACAGGGCGAAGAAGCAGCCAACGCCGAGCAGAAGGCCGCACTGGATGGAGGCAAGGTTTTGATCAAAGACGCAATTGCTGACATCACTCTTCAACAGGTATTGACCCGACCCAAAGAATTCGACGTGATTGCAACCATGAATCTCAACGGTGATTACCTGTCTGATGCGCTGGCCGCACAGATCGGCGGTATCGGCATCGCCCCGGGTGGAAACATCAACTACCTCACCGGACACGCCGTATTTGAAGCAACCCATGGCACGGCTCCAAAGTATGCCAACCAGGACAAGGTCAATCCGGGCTCGGTCATCCTCTCCGGTGAGATGATGCTTCGCTATATGGGATGGAACGAAGCGGCCGATAAAGTGCTGGCCTCCATGGATGCAACCATCGCCAATAAAACCGTCACCTACGACTTCGCTCGCCTGATGGAAGGTGCAAGCATTATGAAATGCAGCGAATTCGGTGACAGAATGGTTGAAAACATGTAGCGTCGGGCACTTGTGCCCGGATACAGGTTGACAGCCAGGTGCCAGATTCGCATCAATGCGCCCAGACTATTTTTACGGCGTTCGAAGAATACAATGCTGAATTCCGGCGAATCACGCAACGGGCGCGGGATCATTTTGAATCCCGCGCCTGGAGCACTGCTCAGGAAGATGCCGCACGCCGCATTGACCTCTACGACGAGTATGTTAATCAGGCAGTAGCCAGTATTGGCAACATCCTGGGCGATAATGTAGACAACCGCACGGTATGGTCTGCAATTAAAAATGAGTATGCCGCACTGATCGCACCCTGCCCCGATAGCGAATTCTTTAAAACATTCCTCAGCTCGATCACGCGACGTACATTTAATACAGTGGGGGTTGCCCCTGATGTGGAATTTGTAGCACTGGACGTCGTGCCGACAGAGCACCTCCAGGAGTCAATGCCCCGGCGCAAGTACGAAAATCGCGGCTCAATGAAATATCTTATTGACGAATTGCTCGGCCACTTCGATTTTTCCACACCGTACCGCCAGATTGACCGCACGATCAAATTTGTCAGTGCTGAAATAGAGGCGTTCTGCCAGGCAACAAACAAAGAAAGTGCAATTCGGCGCATTGAGATGATCGAGCCGGTCTTCTACCGGTCAACGCGAGCATTTCTCATCGGACGCATGGTCGGCAGAAACTGGGCGTCTCCCCTGGTGCTGGCGCTGAAAAACAGCGATGAAGGACTGATGGTCGATTCTGTTATTGTTTCCGAGGCCGATGTCAGCATGCTGTTCAGCTTCACCCGATCGTATTTTCACGTTGATCTGCCCAGTGTCGGGGCAACAGTCAGTTTTCTGAAATCACTGTTGCCTGAAAAACCGGTAGATGAAATCTATACGGCTTTGGGGCGAGCCAAACAGGGGAAAACCGAGCGGTACAGAAGCTTCTTCCACCATCTTGCAAATTCAGATACCCGGTTTATCCATGCCCGTGGTGAAAAAGGCATGGTGATGCTGGTTTTTACACTGCCCTCCTATCATGTGGTGTTCAAACTCATCAGAGACGAATTCGCCTACCCGAAAACTGCGTCTCGCCAGGAGGTGATGGAGCGCTATCAACTGGTTTTCAAACATGATCGTGCCGGTCGACTGGTGGACGCCCAGGAATTCCGCCGGCTGCGTTTCCCCAAAGATCGTTTCGATGCACAACTTCTTGAGGATCTGCTTACCGATGCCGCACAAACATGCCGCATTGAGGGAGATGATTTGCTCGTTGACCATTGCTACATCGAGCGACGCCTGACCCCGCTGGATATCTTTATCAGGGAAGCCCCTTTGCCGCAGGCGCGGGCAGCTGTTCTGGAATACGGCCAGTCCATTCGGGATCTGGCGCGCAGTAATGTGTTTCCCGGCGACCTGCTGCTCAAAAACTTCGGCGTTACGCGCAGGGGCAGAGTCATTTTCTATGACTATGATGAGCTATGTTTTGTCACCGACTGCAGCTACCGCGAAATGCCCAGTGCACAACACGAAGAAGATGAAACCCGCGCCGGCGCCTGGTTTTATGTCGGTCCGCATGATGTATTTCCGGAACAGTTTGCACAGTTCCTGGGTTTCCACGGAGATCTGCTGGAGGCCTTTATGGAGCATCACAGCGATCTGCTGACAGCGAAATACTGGCGAGAACTGAAACAAAGGCATCTCGCCGGCGACCTGATAGAAGTACTGCCCTATGCGCCCCGTCGCTGGACCGAGCACCAGGGGCACGGCATCTATACTACTTTGCGGGATGAGTAACGACAGCAGCCAACGAACCCAGGTATTCCCGTTGTTCCCGCGCTGCTCGCTCACTGCTCCAGCCCAAATGAGCCTGCGCTATATCGATTGCACGCGGTAACGCCGAACGCCCCTGATCGGCCGAGAGGCCAGCCATGCAGCGCCGCTGCAAACAGTCTCTCATATTGGTCGCCATCTCCTGCTCAAATGCAAAAACAATCTCCGCGCCCACCGCATGACTGTGATCACATATCGCTGTTGCCAGCCCAGGCTGCTTCCGGATAATCTGCAACACTGCTTCACAACGACTGCCATAAACATCCAGCAGATGTTTTCGAGACTGTTCGGATAGCTGAGCCACGGACTCAAGCAGTCGCACGATTTCATCCCGCGCGACCATGGCACCCGGGAGAGATATTGTCTGGGTAGCGCAGGGATCGGCATTGATTCCCAGCCGTCGGACGATTCGATCGACCATCTCCTCGGCGAGATGCCGGTAGGTTGTCAACTTGCCGCCAATAATCGAATAGAACCCCCGGGCGAACCTCCGGTGATGCTTGATGATATGGCGGCGCGTAATGGCCCCTTCATCACGTGTTCGCCGGCGTGGCAAGGGTCTGACACCCGTATAGGTGTAGAGCACTTTATCCGGATTCAACTGTGCCTGCGGGAACACCCTGCATGTCTCGCCGATCAGGTATTGGATTTCCCGCTCTTCGACACTCGCCAAAGACGGGTCTCCCTCAATGCGTATATCGGTAGTACCAATCAATAACAATCCATTCCACGGAATCAGGAAAAACGGCCTGCCATCTGACTGCGCCTCAAGATAACAGGCAACATCCGGTGCGCCGGGAAACTGCTCGACAATGATATGAGTTCCCTTGGTACCGCCGATGTATTGCCGCACCGGCCGCCGCAACCTTTTCAGCACCTGATCGACCCAGGGGCCGGCCGCATTGACCACCACACGAGACGTCACTCGTTTGTGGTTTCCGCTTGCTACGTCTATATATCGAACGCCCTGCACTCTTCGATCAGTACTCAGGATGCGATCTACTTCGCTGTAGGAAAAAACGTCGGCACCTGCTGACTTCGCTGCCAATATATTTTCAAGCACCAGGCGCTCGGCGAAAGTCACCTGTGCATCATAGTAGACTGCCGATCCAAGCAGGTCTTCGGTACGGATACCGGGGGCAAGCTCAACTGTGTCAGTGAGACCCAGCATTTGATGCCGGGGCAAGGATTTTCTCATCGACAAAAGATCGTATAGCACCATACCGGCACCGATCATCCATCGGCCACGCTTTGCGCCGCGGTAGATCGGAATCATCAACTGCAACGGCGCCACGAGGTGCGGCGCAATTTTCAGAAGGTGTTCCCGTTCGTGTAACGACTCGTATACCAGACCGAGTTCGAAATGCTCAAGATAGCGCAGCCCACCGTGGATCAGCCGGCTTGACCAGCGCGAGGTTGCACTGCAAAAATCGTCCTTTTCCAGCAAGCAGGTGTGCAAGCCCCGAAGGGCGGCATCCCGCGCAATCCCCGCACCATTGACGCCGCCGCCAATGATGATGAGATCATAATCAGGGTCGGGTTTGTCCGCTGCCATGGACGAGATACTTGTAGCTGGTCAGTTGCTCCACCCCGACAGGTCCTCGCGCATGGACACGACCGGTGGCAATGCCTATTTCTGCGCCCATGCCGAACTCGCCACCATCGGCAAACTGTGTGGACGCATTGTGGAGCAGAATTGCACTGTCAACATCATGAAAAAACTGACTCACAGCAGCTTCATCATTCGCTACGATGCACTCGGTATGGCCTGAACCATAGCGGGTAATGTGGTCAACTGCCTCGGCGATACCGCTTACGGCCTTTACAGAAATAATTGCATCAAGATACTCGGTGGTCCAATCACTCTTTTTCGCTGCAAGCACACGAGGATCAATGCCGCATATCAACTCATCACCCCGTATCTCACAGCCTGAATCTGTCAGCGCATCAGCGATTGGTAACCAATGTGTCTCCAGTGCATCCTTGTCGATTAACAGCGTCTCGGCTGATCCGCAAATTCCTGTTCTGCGCATCTTGGCATTCAGCACAATATCCCGCGCCATATCTGGATCTGATGAGCCATGTACATATATATGACACAGCCCCTCAAGATGCCCGATGACAGGCACCCGGGCATCTTCCTGCACCCGGGCAATCAGGTTCTTGCCACCCCGGGGTACAATGACGTCAACATACTGCTGCATTTCCGCCAACATATATCCGACAGCATCTCGACTGGTGGTCGGCACAATTTGAATGGCCGCTTCCGGCAGTTTCGCTGCAGACAAACCAGCTACCAGACATTCATGGATTGCCATACTGGAAAAGAAACTTTCCGAACCGCCGCGAAGAATGACTGCATTCCCTGATTTCAGGCACAGCGCGCCGGCATCCGAGGTCACATTCGGGCGACTCTCATAAATAACGCCGATGACGCCCAGCGGAACAAGCACTCTCTGGATTCGAAGGCCGTTTGGACGGCTCCATTCCGCAGCGACCGTCCCGATCGGATCATCAAGCGCTGCAATCGCACTCAGCCCCGCAGCAATCCCCTCGACCCTGTCCGCATCCAGAAGCAGACGATCCAGCATTGCGTCAGAAAGCTGCTTGCCACGGCCAACCTCCATATCACGAACATTCGCATCGAGAATGGCAGCCGACCGGTCGATGATTTGTGAGGCCGCAATCTCCAGGGCCTGATTTTTCTGCCCGGTGCCGACGCGCGCCAGTACGCTTGCCGCTGCCCTGGCGCCCTGGCCGAGCTTCCGCATCATGGTGCTGATATCAGCATCAGATTGTTGTGTGACCGCGTTCATCAATGATCCAGTAGTACCAGGTTGTCCCGGTGAATGATTTCGTTGCGCCCACGATAGCCGAGCAGCGACTCAATGTCTTTACTATGCCGCCCCTGGATGACCCGTGCGTCCGTGCTGGAATACGCTGCCAACCCTCTGGCGATATCACGGCCGGCGGCATTGGTAACAACAACAGCATCGCCACGCTGAAACTCCCCCTCAACCATTACGACACCTATCGGCAGCAAACTCCGCCCTGACTCCAGTGCACCTTCGGCACCATCGTCGATAATCAGCTTTCCGGCCGGAGTCAGCGTACCGGCAATCCACTGCTTTCGGGCCGCACGAGGTGAACAGCTCGGAATGAACCAGGTACAGGGCGTATTGTCCTCAATAGCTTGCAATGGCAACAGCTGCCTGCCGCCGGCAATTACCGTGGCACAACCCGCCGAGAAGCATATTCTTGCCGCCTCAAGTTTTGTGGCCATCCCACCCGATCCAAATTCAGTATTCGAAGCGCCGGCTGCAGCCTGTAGCTCCGGCGTAAATTCAACAACGGTTCGGATCAACTGCGCCCCTTTATTTTGTGTCGGATCCTGATCATACAAACCATCCACATCAGACAGCAGCACCAGGCAATCCGAACTGGTCATTTCCGCAACCCTGGCGGCCAGCCGGTCATTGTCTCCGTAGCGGATCTCCTGCGTGGCAACCGTGTCATTCTCATTAATGACAGGGATCACTCCGGACGCCAGTAAGGTCTCTATGGTGTTTCGGGCATTCAGGTATCGGCGACGATTTTCGGTGTCGTCCAGGGTAAGCAATATCTGCGCTACCTTGATTGCACGTTTGCCAAGCAATTCCTGCCAGGCATGAGCCAGCAAAATCTGGCCGGCAGCTGCAGCTGCCTGATGGTCCTCCAGCTTTGAGCGATCACTGTCAAAACCCAGATAGCTGCGTCCCAGTGCAATCGCGCCCGATGACACAATAATGACCTGCTGGTCTCGTTGATGCAGACGCTCCAGTTCGCCCACCAGGGAATCCAGCCAGGCGCGATTCAGCTGACCGGTAGCTGCATCGATCAGCAAAGATGAACCGATTTTTACTACCAGTCTCGAACAGTCTTTCAGCTCGGGTGGCTTTTGAGCAGTCATATTCACAGGAAACGACTCAGACAATAAATCAGGCAATAACTCAGGCAATAGCGCTCAGCACCCGCTGACCGCGGGCAATTGCCATCGGTCCGCTTCGAACTACGGCGAGAATATCTGCATGGGTACTCACCTTGTCGATAAACTCGTCGAGCTGCCCGCTGGCTCCCGTCAGCTCAAGGGTATAGTTGGCATGTGCATCATCCAGCACTCGTCCCTGCCGGGATTCAACCAGCGCATGCACCGCATCCTCTGCTCCGGGCGGAATAGTCACTTTCAACAGCAGTAATTCACGTTCCAGATGGTCGCCCAGCGTCATATCCGCAATGTTGACCACATCAACCAGCTTGTGCAGCTGCTTGTTGATTTGACTAATGACCTGGTCAGAACCAAGTGTCACCAGTGTGAGCCGCGACAAAGACGGATCCTCGGTGGGTGCGACACTCAGAGACTCGATGTTATATCCACGGGTGGTAAACAAAGAAGAAACACGACTGAGTGCTCCCGCTTCATTTTGCAGCAGTATTGAAATAATGTGGCGCATTGTTCCTGACAGACCCGAAAATGAATTAACAATTCCTTTAATTCCATGCGATTGGGCATAATCTCCCAGAACAATCGCTATTGCAATGAATCTATATATATCCGACACTCAAGCCGGATGCGGGTCAGTGTCATTACGGGCTCACTCCATATTTTCCCCGGCACAATGAATCACTGGCAATGACAACCGCATCAAGAGTTCTCGACCCCTCCCGGCACCCACTCGCCGGCAAACGCATGACTGGTTCGGAAATGATCGTGCAGATACTTGCAGAT
>JAJRUG010000155.1 GCA_024277915.1 Gammaproteobacteria bacterium | reverse complement strand
GTGACATCCTCCCCTGTCGATCCATCGCCACGGGTAGCCGCACGTATCAATCGCCCTTCCAGATATAAGAGACTGATCGCAACGCCGTCGAGTTTGGGTTCTGCCGAGTATTCGATTGGGTCATCCGTTCCGAGCCGGTCTGCGACCCGCTTGTCGAAGGCGATGATCTCATCGTCATCGAAGGCATTGTCCAAAGAAAGCATCGGTCGTTCATGGCGTACTGTTCTGAACCCGGGTTCCGGCGCTGCGCCGACACGCTGTGTTGGCGATTCCGGTGTGACCAGTTCCGGGTATTTTTTTTCAAGTGCTTGCAGCTTGCGCAAAAGCTTGTCGAATTCCGCATCAGGAATAGTCGGTTCATCAAGCACATGGTATTGATAATTGTGCTGCCGGATTTCCTTTCGCAGCACAGCGGCGAGTTGTTGCTCGGGTTCAGTAACCTTCACCGGGCTAGCCAGAATGTTGATGCTCGAACCGGATGACCTCCTCACGCAGGAATCTCTCACGCTGTATGCTCAGCGTGCTCCCTTGCTCATCAACCAGTTCGCCATTCAGGTTCTTCGCCATAGTTTTGCCGGTTTCGATCATGTCATCGAATGCATCCAGCGCATTGACTGCCCCCGGCATCACCAGAAAAAGACTGATGCCCGGATAGGTCTCCACTTTCATCCTGGAAAGATTGAAAGAGCCCGGCTCGGCAAGACTTGCAATGCTATACATACACTTTGTTTCATCCTGCTCCGGGTGGCGATGAAAAATCCCGTATTGACCGTGCCGCAGGCCCGCTTTACGCATCTGAATAATCGTTTCTTCGGCTGGAAACCCTGTCTTACCGGTTGCCAGCAGACGGATCGTGATGACTTTTTGTTGTGTTTCCTCATCGGTATCCACGCTGAGTGGCTCATCAGGTTCCGGGTCGCTCGATGCCGGCTGCGGGACCCCACCGAATGCGGGTTCCCTTCGCTCTGTGATGTTTGACCGAGATTCTTTTGGCTGACTCGCCCGGTATTTGCTATACAAATAGACAATAGCCAGAATCACCAGACCGGCAATAAATAAAATCCATCTTAGATCTCCCACAGCTGCACCTGAGCCCTCGGAACAAAAACCGAAGCTAAACTGCTGCCAGCTTTACGGCTGCATCGATATCGACCGATACCAGTCTGGATACACCTGCCTCGTGCATGGTGACTCCCGTAAGCTGGCTGACCATTTCCATGGTCATCTTGTTGTGCGTGATCACCACGAACTGAATAGTTTCAGACATCTCGCGAACAATCTCGCAAAATCGGGCGACGTTGGCGTCATCCAGCGGCGCATCAACCTCATCCAGCAAACAAAACGGCGCGGGATTGAGCTCAAATATGGAGAAAATCAATGCCACCGCGGTCAACGCCTTCTCACCTCCGGATAACAGGTGAATGGAACTGTTGCGCTTTCCGGGAGGCTGCGCCATCACGGTGACGCCCGCATCCAGCACGTCATCTCCCTCAAGCCCCAGATAAGCATGCCCGCCACCGAACAAGCGCGGGAAGATGCGCTGCAGGCCGTTGTTGACATTATCGAAGGTTTCTTTGAATCGGGTACGCGTCTCACGGTCTATCTTGCGAATCGCTCCCTGCAGCGTTTCAAGAGCGGCGGTGAGGTCATCGTACTGACTGTCGAGATACAGTTTGCGCTCGGACTGTTCATTAAACTGATCGATAGCCGCCATATTGATCGAGCCCAGGCGTTCTATCCTGCGTCTGACAGTCGCCAGCTCATCTTCCCAGGCCTCCTCGGTGGCAGTGTCATCGAGCTCGTTGATAACCGTTTCGAGCACCAGGCCGGTCAGTGCAAACTGCTCGACGACGCCCTCCTGCCGAACTTCCAGCTCACGAACCTGAATCCGGGCCTGTTCGGCGGCCTCTCGTGCCTGGCTGACCATCTGTTCGCATTCCGCCCGGCCGGTTTCATGCATTCTGAGTTGCTCGTCTGCGAAATCCATATCACGCTGCTGCTTCGCCAGTTCCTGCTTGGCGGTCACTTCTTTTGCCAGCGTGACGTTCAGTTGCTGCTGCATCTCTTTCTGCGGGCTCTCGCTATCTTCGATCTGCGTGGCCAAACCACTGACCCGGTCTTCCAGCTGCTGCTGCTGTGCAGAAATACGCTCCAGTGTGGTGCTCGCTGACTCCTTTGAAACGGTACGCCGCTCGAATTCAACATTGATTGCAGAAACGCTGATCCGATCCTTGTCAGCCGCTTGTCTGGCCTGGTTGTACTCTTCAAGCAACTGCTCTTTCTGACGATGTAATGCCGGTCGGCGTTCTTCCAGTCGTTCCAGCGCTGCCACTGCATGTTCGTGTTTTTCTTTTGCCTCGCGAGCCTGACCCTCAATACGCCCGATTTCCTCTGCGACACTGGCGCCATCACTATTCAATGCACCCAAACGCTCCTTGATGCGTTCAAAATCCTGTCGCAGGCTGTTCAGTAATGTGGTCGCAGAAGCATAATGGCCGTTGGCTTCATTGGCCAGACGATGAGTGTCTGCCTGGGACTGCTCGAGTTCTTCCAACTGCTGTCGAATACGATGGCGCGTCTCTGCAAGGCTGGTGGTCTGGAGCTCATAATCCCGAACCGCTTCCTGCAAATTCCGGATATCCTGCTCACGTGAGATCACGCCGCCGGATTCGCTTTGTCCACGACCCACCCGAACCCATCCGTCTCCCAGCCACACGCCTTGCGCAGTGATCACGGATTCGCCCGGCGCCAATCCTGCAACCAATGACATGGCATGTTCAAGAGAGTCTGCAACACGTACCGCGGCAAGGGCTGCTGCTGCACTACCGGCGTGTTTCACCTTTGAGCAAAGGTAGCGTTCGTCATCGCTTTTCGCGGCATGGGTATCGGTATTGCCGATGAGCACCAAATCACTTTCTGGCAGTCGAGCCAAATGTTCTTCACAGCGCTGTACGCATACCGCCTGCAGAAAATCACCGAGTACCGACTCCACTGCCAATACCCAGGGTTGCTCTACTGATATTTTTTGTGCGAGTCGCGACTGGCCTGCGAGATTTTCCTGTGCCAGCCACCGGGTGACATTTTCCCCGGTCTGGCCCAATGCGGCCTTTTGAAGCGCTTGCAACGCATCCAGATGACCACGCCTTGACTCGAGATCGCCCTTGGTCTGGTCGAACTGCTGGCTGACCAACTGGTCTTCGTTTCTAAGCCCGCTGATGCGGGCCTCGATATCCTTGAGGGTGTTCTGCAGCTGTGTCACTTTCGCAAGGGCTTGTTGTTATTCAGCAAGCTGAACAGCGACCTGGTCTTCAAGCCGGCTCAGGGAAATCTCCTGTTGCTCCGCCTGCAATGCTTCGCGCTGTTTGCCTAACCCGGACAGCCGCTCATCCAGGTGCTCGATGCGGGTACGCTCCAGGTGGCTGGTTTGCTGGGCTTCGGCGACCTCCAGATTGAACTCATGCCAGGCGCCCCGCCAGGCCTCGACCGCAGAGTCTGCATGCTTGAGGTTCTTGGCAGAGAGTGTTTCGGATTCCCGGGCAAGATCCAGATCGGGCGCGAGCTGCTCCAGGGTGGCCTTCAATTCGTCGAGCTGTGCCCGGTCTTTAACGATCTCCTGGCGCAGATCTGACAATTGCTGTTTGGCCAGATTCAGATCTCTCTCCTGGCGCTCGCGCAGCTCACGCGCGTGCTGGATACTCTGCTCAAGGCTGCCTACTTCGCTCTGCACCGCAAAGTGAGCCCCCTGAGCCTTGTGACAGGACTCCTGCGCCTGCGTCAGTGTCTCGCGCGCATTGACGATATTGGCTTCTATGGCGCGCTGGTCGGCAATCGATGCCTCAAGTGCTGTCTGCCGCTCGGCAAGCCCTAATTGTTGCTTGTCGAGGTCAACACCCAGGGCAACCAGCCTGATCGCCTGAAACTCTGCATCGAGCCGGCGTTCCTGCTCTTTGTACTTCTTGTATCGCGCGGCCATCTTGGCCTGACGATCCAGATACTTGATCTGGCTCTCGACTTCTTCGCGCAAATCATTGAGGCGATCCAGGTTGTCACGGGTATGTCGAATTCTGTTTTCGGTTTCTTTCCGGCGCTCCTTGTACCTGGATATCCCGGCAGCTTCCTCGATGAAACTCCTCATTTCCTCGGGTTTGGCTTCGATTAGCCGGGACACCATACCCTGCTCGATAATGGCGTAGCTTCGGGGGCCAAGACCCGTGCCCATGAACAAACTGGTGATGTCTTTTCGCCGGCAACGAGTGTTATTCAAAAAGTATTGTGAGGTGCCATCCCGAACTACGGTTCTTTTAATTGCAATTTCTGCGTAGTTGGCATACTGCCCGCCGATGGTTCCGTCGGAATTGTCGAAAAACAACTCGACAGTAGCGGCACCCACTGGCTTGCGTGATGCAGAGCCGTTAAATATGACGTCTGCCATCGAATCACCACGCAGGTGCTTGGCGGAAGTCTCCCCCAGCACCCAGCGTACGGCATCGATTACATTGGATTTACCACACCCGTTTGGGCCAACAACGCCCACCAGATTGCTGGGAATCGGTACGGTCGTTGGATCGACAAAGGATTTGAAACCGGCAAGCTTGATCTTGCTGAGCTTCATAAGCCGTTACCTGTCATACACCCACTTCCATCTGTCCAGCAGGGTCGACGTAATCTCCCCTGAGCTGACTATATTTCCACCATGCATCCCGCCGTATGAACCTCGACGTGGTCTGCGCACAGCAGCTAGTGTAAAGTAAAAACCGCCTGAAAACACCCGCCAGAAAGCTCTTGCAAATACCGCCAGGGCTCCATGCGATAAACCTGTGTGATTGAAAAAATGCCTGAAAATACTGCTATCCAGTTGGAAACCTTTGACAATCCCCAGCCGGCCCGGGACTACACAATCAACATTAGAATTCCTGAGTTTACCTGCCTGTGCCCCAAAACCGGACAGCCGGATTTTGCTACAATTATCCTCGAATATGTTCCTGAAAAGCTCTGTATCGAATTGAAATCACTAAAATTATATATGGCCTCATTCAGAGAGACAGGCGCCTTCCACGAAGCTGTGAGCAACCAGATTCTCGATACTCTGGTGGCTGTGCTGAGCCCGCGTTTTTTACGAATTACCGCTCAATTCAACGTCCGGGGCGGGATTTATACCACGGTAATCGTCGATCACAGCGCCCAGAAATGGCGGCCGGCACCGCTGGTTAATCTGCCGGAAGGCCCCAACAGGTAAGCGAAACGCCCCTTACCGGAAAGTTGTGGGTAAATACCTCTTCCCGAATCCCTTTCCATATGTATAATTGCGCGTTTCCCGATTTTCAGCGGAGGCCGTGAAGCAATGCCTGCGAAGAAACGATCAACTCGTAAAGCACCTGCGACAAAAGCACGCAGGAAGACAGTGAAAAAGGCGCCCAGAAAGGCCGCCTCGAAAAAACGTGCTGCCGTAAGCAAGAAAAAGGCGGGCAAGAAGAAAACTGCCGCCCGGAGAAAAGTGTCCAAAAAGAAAGTAAGCAAGAAGAAATCAGCTACCAGAAAAAAGGTGTCCAAGAAAAAGGTCTCCAAAAAGAAGGCAGTAAAAAAGAAAACTGTAGCGCGTAAAGCCACGAGCAAGAAAAAAGTATCAAAGAAAAAAGCCAGCAAGAAGAAGGCTGCCGTCAGTAAAAAGGCAGCCAAAAAGAAGACATCTAAAAAGAAGGTCGCCGCAAAGAGGGCGCCCATAAGCAAGACCGCCGGCAAGAAAAAAGCCGGCATCAAGAAGAAACCTATAACCAGGAAAAAAGTAACCGGAAAAATTGCGGTTGGAAGGAAAACTACCAAGGTGTTAAAAAGAGCGAAAGGAAGTACCCGGTCAGCCCGTGTCAATCGCGAACTTATCCATGGAATCACGCCCTACCACAGTGCGTCTGATGAGGATTACATGAATGAAGAGCAACTGAAGCACTTCAATAATATTCTCACCGCCTGGAAAATGGAGCTGATGCAGGAGGTGGATCGTACGGTTCACCACATGCAGGATGAGGCGAGCAATTTCCCTGACCCAAGCGACCGGGCAACACAGGAATCTGAATTTGGGCTGGAGCTGCGCACCCGTGACCGTGAGCGCAAGCTGCTGAAAAAAATCGACTCAGCACTGATCCGTATCACCGAGGGCGAGTATGGCTACTGCGAGGAAACTGGTGAAGAGATCGGTCTGCAGCGACTGGAAGCCAGACCGGTAGCAACTTTGAGTGTTGAAGCTCAGGAACGCCGGGAACTGGCTGAACGGCAATTCCGCGATAGCGACGACCGCTACCGATAAATTACTCTGGTGGTAACGCCCTACAGGGGCAGGTTTGCCCCCTCTCCCAGCGGCCCCCTGCACTTTGGGTCGCTGGTAGCCGCAACCACAAGCTACCTGCAGGCACAGGCTAATAACGGCGAGTGGTGGCTTCGCATTGAGGACATCGACCCGCCCCGCGAAGTAGCCGGCGCCTCAGAGGCCATTATCTCCTCCCTGGCTGCACATGGGTTTATCTGGACTGGAGAAATTCAGTACCAGAGCCGGAATCGCGAGCAGCATGACGCCGCTATCAAGGAGCTGCTGGATACGAGCCAGGCGTATCCCTGCACTTGCACCCGCAAACACATTCGAGCGACTGCGAAATCGGGTCCGGCCGGCCCTGTTTACCCTGGAACCTGCAGAAATGGCCCCGATTCGGGCATGTCAGCGCATAAAGCTCTGGCCAGCAATGACGGTACACGGGCGATACGTATTCGGACTTCTGATGAACCAGTTGCCTTCACGGACCAGCTGCAGGGACAAATCGAGCAGCGAATCCGCTCACAGATCGGCGATATCCTCGTCCTGCGAAAAAACAAGCTGATTGCCTACCACCTGGCAGTAGTCGTTGATGATCATGCCCAGGGTATAACCGAGATTGTGCGTGGTACAGACCTGCTCGAGTCCACCCCGGTACAAATATTCCTGCAACGAATGCTGGGGCTGGCGACTCCTGCCTACATGCACTTTCCGATCGCAGTAGACAGCAGCGGCGATAAATTGAGCAAACAAACCGGCGCAAAGCCAGTCAATGATGCAACTCCCGTGAGCAATTTACTGCGCTGTCTGCAATTTCTCGGTCAGCAGCCGCCAGATGAATTATCGGACAGCACTGTGGCAATTATCTGGGATTGGGCTCGTGAAAACTGGCACCCTGAAGCGCTATCCGGAGTACGAAATTTAGACCTGCCAGGAACAAATTAATAATCAATTATTTACATTAATATTATTCTGTAATTCATTGTTATCCATATTTTTTATTGCATTTTTCTATATTCGCGAACTTCTCGCCATCGGTTGCTGTCGAACACGGTATTAGCAACTTTAACGTTGAGTGCAGGGCAATGAAACAACCACGATTAATCAGAAAGTACGTCAACAGACGCCTCTACGACACCGTACAAAGCCGCTACGTGAATCTGGAAGATCTGCGCAAGTTAATTGAGCAGGGAACCGATATTCAGGTGATGGACCAGGCCAACGAGAAAGACATTAGCACCACAGTGCTATTGCAGATTATCTGTGAAACACAACGCTCCAGTACCGCGCTGCTGACCACAGGCTTCCTGACAGACCTGATCCGGTCTGCTGCCGGGGATACCGACCCGGAAGCCCCTGAACGCCTGAGCACGGCTCTAAGGGTGGCGTTGCATGACAAAGGTAGTATTTCGGGTACCCTGGATGCCTAAATGCCAATCGTTCGCCTGCGCAAACCAGGAGAGTTGTACTGTGCACCGGTAAGAAGCTGCCAAGTCGGATCGCAGCCAGGTGGATGCGCCATGAACATCGCGCTGACCTGCCCAGATGACTTTTGGGAACCAGGCACAAGTGGCGCGTGGAGTTCTTCTGCAGAAGACTTTGTTTTTCTCTCTATAGTTGCCGGAATCCTGTTCGTCATATTCCTGGCAATCAGTGCACCACAACAAAGAACGGATACCGAGCCACCAGCGATTAGCCTCAGGATCAAGACTCCGGCAGCTGTGGAACAACAACCAGGGAAGCTACCAGTCGCGGAAACTGTTGGCCCAGAGCCTGCCCCACCACCCGTTCCTCAATACATCGAAGCCCCGTCCAGGAAAAAAGCCATCATTCCTCAATCGGAAAAACCCGAAAAGAAACTTGATTTATCCCTTCCCCAAGCCCCTACTACTGTCCGGTACAGACAATTTGGCATCATCAATAAACTGCCAGAGTCGGGTTTCGGCATGCAGAGTCCAAACCACGGAGCAGCCGAAAACAGGAACGAAACATCTTCAGATACCTACGAAGCTTACGTAAACGCGTACGGCGATCTACTCGTCGAGATCAGCGATCACTGTACGATGAACCTGGGTTCGAGCTTCGGCTTGTTCGATAGTGATATTCAAAAGGTAGCTCGTATCAGCTGCAAAAGGAATACGGGTAAAAAAAGGCTCGATCTCCTTTTTAACGGCTTTCAGGATCAGCTTCCTTAGAAAGACCTGCCAAGCACCGGTATCACTGCCGGTATGACATCACCATTCCCGTCTATGTAATAACTCTCGGCAGGATCAAGTGAATAATTCACCTCCCAACCATCCGCCAGCCCAAAGAGGTCCGACATCACGACCGCAAACTGCAGGTCACCAAAGGTACTACTACCCACCACCCATGCCCCGCCGCTGGTCGAGTCAGGCACGAACCCCTGCGGATTGGTCACAAAAGCGGTCAGGGTCTGCGTGCCGTTACCATTGTCCACAGTGCTCTGGATCACATTGATATTGGGATCATGGGAATACGGCACCACCCGGGGGAAAACCTGCGTAGCGCCCCCAATGGCTGAAGTATTGAAGGTCAGCGTGACCTGGAAGCCCCCGATCACGCTCACACCCGCCAGGGTATCGGGATTGATTATCAGCACCCGCTCGTGCCGGTAGGCCGAGAACTGAAAGGTTTCATCATTGGTGGGGAGACTGGTGCCGGACAGGATCTCAACGGTAAAATTCTGTAAATCACCTTCATATTGCCAGCCGGTATTGATCAGGTCAGCAGAATTGATCCGGATCCGCGCCGTTCCTGTTGCCAACGGCAGCGGTGTATTACCCCCCGGTGCCACCAACTGAACGGTCGCCCACCACATCCCCTCGTAAGGCTCCAGGTTGCCCCAGAATACATGGCCACGATCCAGTGTCTCACGCGCATACAAGCTGGTGTGATCGCCATAGGCCCGGTACAGGCCAACGACCTTGGCATCATAGGTTGTGTTGCTCGAATCCGTGATGGTGGCAGTCACATCGGCAGCTGTCAGCGTCTTGCCGTTGGTATTCCGCTTGATACCACCCAAGCCAATCTGCACCTGGCCTCCTGATTTTGAAAAGGCCGGTGATACGGTGGTGGTGATGCAGCCCGTGGTCACCACGGCCATCGCCAGCAGGATGATCAGCTTGTACTTAATCAGTGTGTTCATAGTGGTTCACCGTTTTCAGAATTCCATTAGTCTGATTTTAATTCGCCAGTAACTGTTGCAGGGCCAGCCAGTCCGACAGCTGCAATTGGCCATCGCCGCCCATCGGGTATAGATCGCCACGAGCCAACTCAGCCGGGCTCAATACAATCTGCCCGAGCACATGACGTTCCAGCAGATACAGATCCTGCAGGTCCAGCCTGCCGTCACCGTTGATATCGCCAGCCAACAAGCTGGATCCATAGACATACGCACGGCCGGTATTAAAACCTTCTACGCTGTCACTCCTTGCGCCCACCACAACCGTACTGCCGGCTACCGCTACCGAGGTGCCGAATAAATCACCAGCCGGATTATCGGCATCCAGCTCAGCATCAACGTTCTTCACCACCTGCTCCGGCACACCCGGCGTGGCGCTGGCCAGGTCATAGATATACACGCGTCCGGCATTGCTGCCCTCTACATCGTCATTACTGGCACCTACTATGACCGTGTTTCCGGTCACGGCCACTGACGCACCGAACAAGTCTCCCACAGGGTCATCAGCATCCAGCTCGGGATCGGCGTTCTTCAGTACTTGTACAGGCACACCCGGTGTAGCGCTCGCCAGATCATAGACGTATACACGTCCGGCATCACCGGCCTCAACACCATCACCACTGGCACCCACGATAACCGTGGTGCCCGCTATCGCTACTGCTGTACCGAACCTGTCGCCAGCAGGATCATCAGCATCCAGTTCAGGGTCGGTATTCTTAAGCACCTGCACCGGAACACCCGGTGTGGCACTCGCCAGATCATAGACATATACACGCCCGGCATTGCTGCCCTCTACGCTGTCTCCACTTGCACCCACTACAACCATGCTGCCAGCCAGGGCGACCGACTCACCGAATAAATCTCCGGCGGCAGCATCAGCATCCAGCTCGGGATCAGCGTTCTTCAATACTTGTACCGGCACACCCGGTGTGGCACTCGCCAGATCATAGACATACACACGTCCGGCATTGCTGCCCTCTACGCTGTCCCCACTTGCACCCACGATGATCCTGCTGCCGGCTACTGCCACCGAGGTACCGAACAAATCTCCGGCAGCAGCATCAGCATCCAGCTCGGGATCAGCATTCTTCAATACTTGTACCGGCACACCCGGTGTGGCACCCGCCAGGTCATAGACATATACACGCCCGGCATTGGCACCTTCTACGTCATCATTATTTGCACCCACGACGACCGTGCTGCCGGTCACCGCCACCGATACGCCGAACCAATCACCAAAAGGAGCATCTGCATCCGGTTCCGGATCGACATTCTTGAGTACCTGCACCGGTACGCCCGGCGTTGCATTGCCGAGGTCATAAACGTACACGCGTCCCGAGCCGCCGCCTTCCACACTATCGATACTTGCACCAACCACAATCGTACTGCCGGCCACTGCGACTGACGTGCCAAAATTGTCAAAATCGGGGGCATCAGCATCCGGCTCAGGATCGACATTTTTCAACACTTGCACCGGATCTACCGGGCCAATGGAAGCACCGGCGAGTGCCGGCAAAATTACACATATACTCAGTACTGCCCGGACAACGAGCAATAGTGGGACACCAGACAAGGTTCGATGCACATCCCCTCCTTGTGGTTCGCTACGGCGTCAGTCGTGCCGCACCACTTATTATTTTTCTGAACATGACCGCGCTCACCAGCTGTATCAGGTACTCTGGAAGATAATGTGGTCAGTCATTAACTAGTGGCATTGTGGCAAATAGCCATTCGAGTAGCAAGATTGGAAGTGACATAATCCACTGATTTACAACAATTTCGTGATATGTGACACACGCCCGCAAGGGCAGTTTACGTAACAAGCATTTCGTGGCATTCTGCGTCGGAGCACTTCGTATATAATGCGAAACCGGTATATCCAGACACCTGCTTTCGGGCGGAAAGTGAATGTTGAGCTATGGCAGACGGGATTGTTGTAATAGGGTCGGGCATTTCGGCTGCCGGTGCTTGCTATCACTTCCGGAATAATGGCAAAACCGCCAGGGTCTATGACAAAAACTCATTCCCCTGGGGGCACACTGCCACCCATGCCTACGAACCCGGCTTTCTGTTCGATGAAGGCCCCCACGTTTCCTTTACGGACGATCAGCGTATTCAGGAGATTTTCGCCGAAAGTGTCGGCGGCGAATACGACTCGACACCCTATGTATTGAACAACTACTGGAAGGGTTTTTGGCCCGTTCACCCGGTACAAAATCACCTGAAGGGGCTCCCTCCGGAACTGGTAACGAAAATCATTTCAGAAATTGCCCGGCAGGAAGATGATGAGCCCGAGATAAATAATTACGCAGACTGGTTGGTCGCAAGCTACGGAGAAACCTTCTCCAAAACTTTCCCGATGGTCTACACCGAGAAGTATCATACGACACAAGCAGAAAACCTGACCACGGACTGGATCGGTCCACGTATGCATCGCCCGAATCTTGAAGAAGTAATTCTCGGAGCTATCTCTGATAATCCTCCGAATATCCATTACATTAAAGAGTTCAGGTACCCGAAGAAAGGCGGTTTTCAGGCATACCTTCCAGCTTTCTTCGAGGGCTTTAATCTATCGCTGAATTCCGAAATCGTCAATATCGACACCTCACGCAGAGTAGTGACGTTTCGAGATGGCAGGGAAGAAAGCTACAAGGCACTCATCTCGTCCATTCCTGTCCCCTCCCTTATTCCACTGCTGAACGATGTACCTGCAGAAGTCATAGAGGCCACTGCAAAGCTCGCCTGGTCCGGCTGCGTCCTGGTGAATATTGGCGTCAACAGGGCGGATGTGACCAATGCCCACATAAGCTATGTGTACGATGAAGATATCGTGTTTTCCCGCTTGAGCTTTCCGCACAATATTTCAAAAAGCTGCGCACCTGCAGGATGCTCAAGTATCCAGGCAGAAATCTATTTCTCGGAGAAGTACCGGCCGCTGGAGTGTGCGCCGGAAGACTATATTGATGTAACGATCAAGGATTTGATCCGTTGCGGCTTGCTCAAAGAGAGTGACGACATACCCGTTAGAGAAGTAGTTGTCTGCCCGTACGCCAATGTGATCTTCGACCATGACTGGGCGCCTTCTATCCAGTTGATCCACAAGTACCTGGATGACGTCGGTATCCATTATTGCGGGCGGTATGGCGACTGGGACTACCTGTGGACTGATCAAAGTTTCACCAGTGGCGAAAATGCAGCAGCCACACTGCTCGATTCCCTGAACAGCTAGACTGCGCAGTTCCTTCGAGGATTGTAGAGAGATGGCCGGACAGAAACTCACCATCGGCATGCCAGTGTATAACTCCGAGACCTATATCAGTGAATCACTGGAATCACTGTTAAACCAGACCTATTCCGATTTCACTTTGCTGATCAGCGATAATGCTTCCACTGATGGCACAGAAGAAATTTGCCGGGCGTTCGCCCAAAAGGATGCCCGAATCGTATACCACCGGAATTCCGAAAACATTGGCATGTCCCCGAATTTCAACCTGGTTGCGGAACGCTGTGAAACACCGTTCTTCAAATGGTCAACAGCTGATGATCTTTGGGAACCGACCATGATTGAAAAAACCATGGCGGTCATCGAAGCAGACCCGGAAATCGCCCTGTGTTATCCAAAGACAAAATTGGTCAATCTCGTCGAGGGCACCGAGAACAAATATGATGACAGGCTGCATTTGATGCAGGATGATCCGGTTGAACGATTCCTCGGGGTGATGGAGAACATCGGCTTGTGCAATATTCACCTTGGCATTTCCCGAACCGCTGCTTTGCGCAAAACCCTCATGCTAAAGCCATTTCCCGGAGCCGACCTTAATCTGGTCGCTGAACTGGCCATTTACGGAAAATTCTTTGAAGTTCAGGAGTATCTTTTCTGTCGCCGTTTTCATGAAGACTCATCAAGCTGGGCTCGCGGAAACAAGGATCACCAAAACCGGCGTTTTCATTCGGCAAAGACCAAAAATACCAAGCTCAACCGATGGCGAGCCCATCTGGAAAGTTTTCGGGCAGTGAACCGGGCTCCCTTTCCATCATCCGACAAGCGCAGATTACGAAGCTACTTGCTGCGAAGAGTAATCTGGGAACGCGGTCAACTCGCACAAGAACTCTGGGACAAGCTGGCAGGATAATCCGCAGCAGACCAAGGCATCACCTGTCCGATCCCGAGGATACGTACTAGTGACGAGATTCAGTCCCGACTATCGCAGCTACTGAAACAGCGCAGCTCGCTTCACTAACTCGTCCAGACCCGACTCATCGGGATTCTGCGGCTCGCCCGGGTGAATGATGCAAACCTGGCAAACCTCTGCCGCCTCGACAAGTTCACGATAGCTGCCCGCACTCAAGTCAGCAATATAAGCCTGCTTGTTTTCATCGTAGGCAAACATCCGGTTGTTTCTATCAGTACATTCATCACAGGTAGTACACCGCGCTGTCTCGATATACGCCTCGCCGGAAGACGGTGCTGCGGCTGCGATCTCTTCTGCCGGATCATCCGGAGCAGTGATCACCTCCCCGGCATCCGGTTGTTCCACTACCGGCACGGCGGCTGCAACAACCTGACCCGCCTCAACAGTTAACCGGGCCAGTTCCTGTGCTTTTTCCTGCTCCCAAACCTCTCTTTCCCTGGCCAGCAATGCCAATGCATGGGAG
>JAJRUG010000154.1 GCA_024277915.1 Gammaproteobacteria bacterium | reverse complement strand
TGGATGGTGCAATCCTGGACCACAACATCAGAGGAGTTGATCCACAGGGCGCCATCGTTGTAGCCGCCGGCATAACCGATGTCACAATAGGCCAGACGGCCGCTGCTGCCGGCCTCGAAGTTGATGTTCCGCCAACTGCCCGCAGTAATGGCAGGGCTGGTGAACGTAATTGGACTTGACACAGTGCCCGTCACTTCAAGGGAAGAACCGTTGCGAATCCACAAGTAGTGTCCCGGGTTGTTGAAATTGACGACAACGCCTGGCTCGATAGTCAATGTGGCGCCGTTGTTCACTACCAATGTGCCGAGTACATTGTAGGGACTGCCCGCTGCCGTCCAGACGGTGTCGCTGGCGATCGTGCCTCCTGGGACATCAGTCTGCACTCGGGCTGGATCCAGGGTGTCGATAGTTGCTGCCCTAACATTGGATAAATGTGATCCCAACCAAAGCAACACCAACAAGCTGAGTATGCATGGCGTCAATCGTTTCAATTTCATGGTCTTAGTCCTCCTTGACCTCCAAGTGGTGTCACAGATGTCAAAGATCGAAGCTGCCTTGATTCTGTTTTGGGGACTTTTGCAAAACCCCCTATTCATCGTGGTGTTTTCTTTTCCAAATCTTCATTCCCAGGATAAGCATTGTCATTTTGTACTGCACGCATCTGCCCGGCTTTTTTCTGCAGAAAATGAGAGAGTTCATCTAAATTTCTGAAATTTTGCTCCTCATCTGAGGTAATATCTCGAATGCGGCCGCACAGCAGGCCGGCATCGGCTTCATCTGGCAGAATGGTGATCAGAAAGGACAGCGGTTGGCGTAACATGCCTGGATGATACCGATGCCCACTGACAGATGACTGTCACCTCACGGCAATGACACCGGCCGCGGTCATTTCGAGTTGAAAGCCGGCGGATTTATCGAAGACCCGAACCGCACACAAATTGCATCAAATTGTAAAAGAGCGTGCTATGATTGTTTGATAGTGCCGGCTTGGTTACGGCATTGTGGTTTTAGCGAAGGTGTTGGAAAGAAAAGGACCATTCCATATATCAGGGGTAAACTTCCAGAGGTAGAAAGCCACTATTCACAATTTGATCCAAATATGCCCAGTTTCCTTATAATAAAGAATGGACTCTCGTATTGCGAAACTCGTCTGCAAAAGCCAAGCACATGAGAATGGCGGCAAGATTTCTGATGCTATTCAAGCTGCAAAGTTAGCGCTAGAAATAGCACAGGAGATCGGGGATCCGGAAGGTCAGTGTGCCGCTCTAGCGCAATCCGCTTATATCCACATGCGCTTGGGGCATTATCCACAGGCAGAAGCTAACGCAACGGCAGCCATCGAAACAGCATCCCGAACAACATACACAGCGTTGGCACTGCGGATTCTAGGCAACTGTGCTTCGTACACAAACCATCTCGACCAGGCCGAAGCGCTGCTTCACCGTGCCGTCGATCTTAGCCGCCAGTTAGGGGATGAAAGCGGTAGAGCCATGGGTTTACACGGTTTAGCGGCTGTCGTATACAGTCTGCGCGGCCAGTTCAACCTAGCGTTATCAGCTTCGAGTGAATCCTCCCTCATCAATCAGAAAATTGGTGTAGATGATTGGGGATCGCCCTTGATCCGCGCCGAAATTTACCGCATGATTGGCGACCGGCAACAGAGCCGCAAAGCTCTGGATGAATTATCTCGGATTGTAGAACCTGATTCGGTATTGATGGGCACTTATTGCTGTTACCAGGCGCGGCTCGCACTGGATGAAGACAATCTCGAAGCTGCAGAGCGCTGGCTGCAGAAGTCTCGCACGATTTCCGAAGCGGTGGGAAACCCGATCCTCGCTGTTTGGCTGCGGGTGGAGTTGAGTCGCTGGGCACGCTTGCAAGGTGATGTCCCATCTGCGCTGGCATGGGCTGAAGATGGCGTGAGCCATAGTAAACGCAGTGGCTTTGGCTATCTTGAAGTGTTGGCCAGGGTAGAGCAAGCGAGGACAATTTGGGCAGGAGGAGATCCGGCCTCAGCTCAAGTTCTGCTCAAAGAGGTGCTCACACGGGCCAAAGAGTGCGATTTGCGTTACGAACAGGCGCGGATAACATTTTATTTGACCGCCCTTGCCCAGCAACAGGAGCAAGAAAATACGACCATGTTATTGACCGAAGCGGTCAACCGTATTGTTCAAGGGGGTTGGGCATTTTTGTTAGAAAGGGAGCGTTCACTGGCTTTTCCACTCATAACTGCACACCTGAAGAGCGATAATCCCCAGGTTCAATCCGCGACCAAAGCGCTCATGGAACCGTTTGCGCGGGTCACACCTTTGCCATTACACATCCACGGCCTGGGCCGCTTCCAGGTCCATCAAGGACGGCGGCCGATCCCCGACCGGCGCTGGCAGCGCCGCAAGGCCGGCGAGTTATTTCGATTTCTCTTGCTTCAGCCAGCCTACGCGATCCACCGTGACGAGTTGATCGAAGCCCTTTGGCCCGGACAGCCCACTAAATCGGGTCTGACTGCATTCCACCAGGCCACCTCTGCGGTGCGCCGTATCCTCGAGCCTGATTTGCCGAGTAAATTTCCCTCCCGCTATCTGACGGTTGAAGATGAGCAAGTGACTCTGCACCTGCCGCCCGGCACGACCATCGATTACGAGCATTTTGAACGTCAGGTACACCAGGGATTAGCGCAACAAGACTCGGATTTGCTGGTAGAGATGGTATCTCTATATACCGACGATCTGTTCCCCGGTGATCGTTACGCGGATTGGTCTGCAGCCAGACGAGAACGTCTCGCCCAACTTTACCTGCGGGTGCTGACGGCGCTGGCACAACATTTTCTTGAATCTGGCCAGCCCTATCACTGTCTCGATTATTGTGACCAGATTCTGGCGCGCGAGGAGTGGAATGAAGATGCGGTGCTGGCAGCCATGAAAGCGCGGCTTAATCTGAAGGACCGACCAGGGGCGCTCGCGCTGTATGATCACCTGAAAGAAACCCTGCACGAAGAACTCGGCCTCGCTCCCAGGGCCGATCTGAAAGCGCTGGCCGAATCGCTGCTAAGGTGACCCCCATTGTCAAGACCACAGATCGGCAAAAATAAGGTGGATCGTCGGGTCATAGAATCGGTACATTAACAGCAAAATGGACGTCAGCAGGCACACAGTAGCCAAGGCTCTGATGCGGCCGACAGTTGCTTTTTCCAGGTGCTGACCTGATTAGGGTGCAGATTGTAATCGCTGGCAATTTCGTTGAGCGTCTTGACTCCTTTGGTTGCTTCGAGGGCAACCTTGAACTTGAACTGACTGCTATGTTGTCTCCGTTTTCGGGCCACTTGAATTCCTCCACAGGCTTCTGGGATTATAACTTGATCCACCTTAGCCTGTGGTCTAGTTTTTGGGGGTCAGTATAGACATCCTCCTGACTGCTCGTGTTACGTTCTATGCGGTAATCATCGGATTCTCTACCATCTACAATCAGTGCAATCAGACAGAAGGGCGACTTTACTTCGCTTCACTTGGCTTGACCTGGTGGATCGCCCCAATTAGTAGGGGCATGTGCTGTGAAGTTCCACCATGCAAGATCGCGACCCAGGTTGAAGATATCAGCTAGTTTATCAGCGTTGTTCAGGAAGAATCTACCTTCAGCTGTGCCACCTAACTCTGCCAGGTTTAGGAATTGCTGCAATAAGAATTCCCTGCGTGATGTTGTGTTCCCCGTTGCGAACAGAACATTCTCCCGCCAGATGCCTGAGCTGAATCTTGTTAGTCCTTCAACTGCGGGCCCGGCTCCCGCTGCACCGGCAACAGCTCCAGGTAAGTTAAAAGCCTGACGAATGAGGAATTCGTCTCTATCTTCGATCTTGCCAAAGAAGTACAGGACGTTTTCTCTCCAGACAGGACCTGCTATTGGCACCCACCCGATAACAGTGGCACTTGCTCGGATCCTTGCATCATGCTCCTGTGAAATCCTGTTAACATCCTGCCAAAAATACATCCGCGCTTGCTCGGCTATCTCATCCTTTCCGAAGAAAAAGTCTCGCGTGTCTCTAAGATCCTGTAATATGTTCTCCCCAGTGCGGTCAGTGAAATTTACTGGATTGTTCCAGGTGTAGGCATATCCATTTAAGCTCTGTGGTAAGCGGTCGTATCCCTCAAAAGGATCTTCTGCTATAAACCGTCCCGTTTGCGGATCGTAATACCGCGAACGAAGGAACACCATTCCCAACTCTGTGTCCACCTGTTCGCCGGTGAAAGTGAAAGGCTGTCTGCTGCGATCGGTGTGGCTGCGCGGGGTGCCAAAGACGTCATGGCTGTAACTGTCCGTCCGCTGGCCGCCTAAGTTACTCAACGCCCGCGTACTGCCCAGACCGTCTTGGTGATAAAACGACGGGCTTCCCGCCGCACCCTCCAGCGTCAGCAGGTCATTGCCATAAACATACCTGGTCGTCTGCCCGGCCGTCTGCTCCGCCAGTACCACCGGCAACGGCGCAGCGATGTCCTGGACGTAGGTTATCGGCCCACCGTTCACCACCTTGCCCAATCGCACGCCATCGCCGTCGTAGGCGAACTGGACGCTCGTCGTGCCGCTGACCACCTGGGTCAACCGGTCCAGGGCGTCGAAGGCGTAAACGGCGCTGCCTTTGCTCATCATGTTGCCGTTGGCGTCCCAGGTGAAGGTGATCGGCCCGGCCGCCAGCAAACGGTCTCCCGCATCATAGGTGTAAGTGACCACCCCGCTGACGGTGCTGGTCATCACTGTGCGGTTGCCCATGGGGTCGTAAGCGTAGTCCACTACCTCGCTATCTGGGTAGGTCACCTGGGTCAGGCGGTAGAGATCGTCATAGGCGTAGCTGGTCAAGCCATCCAGGTCGGTCATCGACAGGCGATTGCCCACGCTGTCCAGGGTATAGGTGAAGACGGCGATGGTGCCGCTGACCGGGCTGTCGTGGGTGATGTTGAGCAGCCGGTCGGCCGCGTCATAGCTGTAAGTGGCGACCACGCTGTTGGGATAGAGGATGCCCGTCTGCCGGCCGGCATTGTCGTAGGTGTAGGTAGTGGTGCGGCCGTTCCAATCGGTGACCGTCGCCAGCCTGTCGGCCGCATCATAAGTGTAGGTGACCACCTTGCCGTCGGGGTAGATGAGCTGAGTGCGATTGCCGTTGGCGTCGTACCGGTAACCCAGGTTGCCCGTCGGCGTGTTGGCCTGGACCAGCCGGTTCAGGCTGTCGTAGCTGTAGCTGGTGACGCCGACCGTGTCCGTCATCAAGATGCGGTTGCCCAGGCCATCATAGACGTAACTCAGAGTGTGGCTAGGGGTACTGGTGGCCGTCAGCCGACTCAAGGCGTCGTAGCTGTAGTTGATGGTCACCCCATCAGCCTTGGTCTGACTGACCCGGTTACCGACGGCGTCATAAGCGTAACTGACCACATGGCCCAAGGGGTCGGTGACGCTTGACAGCCGGTTGAGGGCATCGTAGGTGTAGGTGGTCGCATTTCCATTGGCGTCGGTCATGGAGGTGCGGTTGCCGGCCGCGTCATAGGTGTAGTAGACTGTGCCCCCTTCGGCATCGGTTACCGAAGCGAGCCGGTTGAGGGCGTCGTAAACGTAGCTGGTCACATTGCCGTTGGCGTCGGTCATTGAGGTGCGGTTGCCATTTCCGTCATAGGTGTAGCGGGTCACATTCCCCAACGGGTCGGCCACGGCCGTGCGCCGATTGACCAGGTCATAAGTGTAGACGGTAGTGTGGCCCAATGGGTCGGTCACGGCCGTCTGGTTGTTAACCGTATCATATGTATAAGTAATGACCTGGCCCAGCGGGTCGATGGTATTGACCAACCGGTCCTTCTCGTCATAGACGAAGGTGGTGACCCCGCCGCGGGGGTTGGTGATGCCGACCCGGTTGCCGACGTTATCGTAGGTGTAGCTGGTGACGCCGCCAATGGCATCAGTAGCCGAGAGTAGCCGGTTGGCGGCGTCGTATGTGTAGGTCGTCGTGCGGCTGAAGGCGTCGGCCTCTTGTAACAGCCGGCCGATAACATCATAAGTGAAGACGGACGTAAAACCTAGAGCGTCCGTGATCGCTCTCTGATTTCCAAATCCATCGTAGCCAAGTGAAGTAATGCGGCCGAGCGCATCGGTCGTACTGATGATTAGGCCAAAGCTGTCATACCCAAACTGTGTAGTACCTGACAATGGATCGACGCTTTGGATGAGATTGTCGCTGGCATCATATTTGTAGTCGGTTGTGTTTCCCCGAGTATCCGCCTCAGTTAGAAGATTGCTATGGCCG
>JAJRUG010000153.1 GCA_024277915.1 Gammaproteobacteria bacterium | reverse complement strand
TCCCTGTTTCTTTTTGTGCTGGCCGTATTCCAGCACAGGCGCTGGCGACCGCAAACTGATGCCGTTCAGAAGGCGTACCACCAATTCTGCCGGCGACTGGGGAGCACCACACGACACCGTTTGTCAGGTGAGGGCCCCGAGCACTATGCTGAAGCTGTTGCGCATGACTATCCTGAACTCGCAACACAGGTACGAACCGTAACCCGTCTCTACCTGACACTACGCTATGACGGAGTCACTGATCCTGTTCTGCGCAACAGGTTTCTGAATATGGCGCGCCGCTTCCGCCCGAAAACTCTCTGGAAGCCTGAAACTGACCGTTGATGTCAGAGGACCTGGCGAGCAGGTGCCTGCACGCGTGACAACAGAGCCAAGCCGGCCAGAAACAGTACGAGTATCGACAAGATAGCAATTCGCTGGCTGGAAAAAACCAATGCCACAACGCCCATCAGCAACGGCCCAAGGATCGCGGCGAATTTACCCAGCATGTTATAGAAGCCGAAATAAGCGGATGCCTCATTCTGCGGAATCATCGCTGCATACATGGACCGGCTCAGGCTTTGCACACCACCCTGTACCAATCCGATTGAAACAGCCAACCCGTAGAATCCCGTTTCAGTGGTGATAAAGACTGCACCGACGGTCACCAGAATATAAACGCCAACCGCGATATACAGGCCACGCTGTGCTCCAATGCGCCCGCCGAGAAAACCAAACAGCAAAGCTGCCGGAAACCCGATGAAGTTTGTGATCAGTATGGCAATGATCAAATCCTGACGATCCAGCCCGATGGCAAGACCATAGTCCACCGCCATCTTGATGATGGTGAAAACACCATCAATGTACAGCCAGTAAGCCAGCAGGAACAATAAAATATTTTTCTGTGCGCCGATTTGCTTTGCTGTTATCCATACCTGTCGCAATCCGGCTGCGATACTGCTCTGCCGTGCCTGGAACTCATCGTGGTGCTCTTCTACCCACAAGAATAAAGGCAACGAGAACACCGCCCACCAGACTGCAACAGTCAGGAATGCCACACGGATCGCATCAGTCTGCGACTCCAGGCCAAAAAACGACGGGTTACTGACCATGGCAATATTGACCACCAGCAGCAATGCACCACCTATGTATCCCGCAGCAAAACCGTAGGCAGACACGTGGTCAAACTCCTGTCTCTCCACGAGCCCCGGCAACAAGGAATCGTACAGGGAGTTACCACCCGCAAAACCTATCGTCGCCATCACATAGCACAATAGTGCAACCGGCCACATGCCCTCTGCCACCAAAAACAAGCTGCCCGTCATGACAATGCCGAGTACGGCGAAGGCAAGCAGTAATCCCTTGCGCCGACCCAATTGATCTGCACAGGCACCAAGCAGGGGGGAAATCAGGGCAACCAGGAGGCTTGCCGTGCTGTTGGCCGCGCCAAGACGAAACGTTGTGACGGTGGATGCAGCACCATCATTCCAGTAATCCGCAAGTAGCAGCGGCAGAAAGACTGTAACGATGCTCAGCGTAAAAGCCGAGTTTGCCCAGTCATATGCTGCCCAGGCGATAACCGGGCGTCGAAACCAAACCCTCGTCTGCATCACTCAGCAACCTGTACTGCGAGGAAGAATCAGCTTTCGCCCTTTGGTTCCAGTTGCCGGACCAGCACTACTGCATCTTCCCTGCCATCATGTGCCCGGTAGTAATCTTTTCGCTTTCCGATGACATGAAACCCGGCTTTGCGATAAAGAGTGAGGGCTGACTCATTGGAGGGACGAACCTCAAGATAGATTCGCTCCGCTCCAGCATGACAAGCGCCTTCAATCATATACAACAACATTCCCCGGCCATGCCCCCGGCCTCTCAGCGCCTGAACCAGGCACAGATTAAGCAAATGTGCCTCTCCTGCGGCCAGTGACATAACCCCGTACCCCACTGCAATGTCGTTGTGCTCGAGAACAATATTTGTATAGCCTGCCAGCAAGCAATCCCTGAAAATTGCCGGTGTCCAGGGAAAGTCATAGGTAGCCCGTTCGATTCCTGCAATCGCCGGAACATCCGTTTGTCGCATCGGTCGAATCCAGGGTTCCATATTTTCAACAGCAGCAATCACTGGTGGCGATCCCCCGTATCCTGAAGAATGCTGCGTGCCAGACACAGGTCTTGCCAGGACTTTCGCTTCTGGCTGGGAGACCGCAGCAGATAGGCGGGATGATAAGTCACGATAAGTGGTACTTCTGTACGGCCGTAGCTGTAAACCTGACCGCGCATACTTCCCAGGGTACTGGTCAGGCCCAGCAAATTCTGTGCGGCAATACGGCCGACTGCCATCAGCAAACGGGGTTGCACACACTCGACCTGACGGTGAAGAAAATCAGCACAGGCGGCCGCTTCATCAGGCCGCGGGTCACGATTTTCCGGAGGCCGGCATTTGAGTATATTGACAATAAAAATATCGCTGCGTTGCAGTTTTACCGCGGCCAGCATCTCGTTCAGCAGTTGCCCGGATCGCCCGACAAACGGTTCGCCCAGGCGATCCTCTTCGCTACCCGGTGCTTCGCCGACGATCATCAGTTCCGCATCAGGATTACCCGCACCGAATACAGTCTGGGTTCGGGATTCGGACAAGCGGCATTGAGTGCAACGACTCACCGCCGCCTGTAATTTTTTCCAGCGGTCATCACGATCGTCAGGTTTGTTGCCGGTGTTGACAAGTGCCGGAGCAACCGGGTTTCCGGCGGGGGGATGATTTTGAGCCGGGTTTTCCTGAGACTGACCGGTTTGAGCCTGCCCCGAAGAACTTCCCTCGGATTCGCGGCGTTTCCAGATTTGAATATCCATCGCTTCGAGGCAGCGATGTTGGCTCAGGGTCAATCGCAGCGAATTACCCATGGCCATTCAGTCAGAAGATTCCTGACTATCCGCAGCAGAGCCCTTTGACTGCTGCCGGGTACGTCGCCGTTTCCATGCACGCCAGACAGCAAACAGGACACCAGACAACACATAAGTAGATGCCAGGGCAAAGATCACTTTTGGCGGATCCAGCGCGATTAAAACGAAAGTCAGTGGTATTGCCAATACATAGGTAAATGAAATACGTCCCTTGGCACTCACTTCCTTGAAACTGTAATAGGCAAGTCGCGACACCATCAACGCTCCTGCGCCTGCTGTTGTCAAAAAGACGGCCGCCAGCAATGGCACTCCCGACCACCCCTGTTCAGCACTCAATGCCACCATGCTGGTCACCAGTGCGGCTGCCGGCGGACTGGCGAGACCCTCAAAAAAGCGGCGATCCGCAGTGCGGGAAATCACGTTAAAGCGAGCAAGACGCAAAGCAGCAGCGACTGCATACATAAAGGCTGCAAGCCAGCCCAACTTGCTCCAGATCCAGCCATGCTCGGCCAGTTGAATAATGCCCCACTGGTAAACAATGATTGCGGGCGCCAGACCGAAAGCAACCATGTCAGACAAACTATCGTACTGCTTGCCAAATTCTGATTCCGTGCCCGTCAGACGCGCCACCCGGCCGTCAGCACCATCCAGCACCATGGCAATAAAAATGGCGATAATGCTGCGGTGATAATTGCCATCAATAGCAGCAACAATCGCGTAGAAACCAGCGAACATTCCACCTGTTGTCAGCAGGTTGGGAAGTACGTAGATACCCCGGCGCCTCATCAGGCGTGCTTTATTATTTGATGAATCCATTGTTCTCTGCACGTTTGCGTGCGGCAAGTAAGCCCATTTTGCCATGGACAGGCCTCAAATACACTCGGAAACACTCTAGCCGGGCCTGTCACATGGCCGGCAGGCCCGGATCATTCCCGGACAAGCTCTGCCAGCACACCCGCCCCTGCTGCTACCCGGTCTCCTGCCTTGACATTGATTCGTGCCGACGGGGAGAAATAGATCTCCGCCCGCGTCGCGAGACGCAAATAGGCAAATCTCTGCCCCTGGCCAAGACGCTCGCCATAACTCACAAAGGCTTTGGGCCCGAAACGCCAGTACGATCCGGGAAACAACAGCACCACATCATCGTCTTCCTCGCTGTTCAGCCACAAGCCCTTGACCGCATCACCGCCAGACCATCCGCGAGTCCGGTCCCGGACATCGAGTATCTTGCCTTCTATCGGAGACCGGATCGTATAGGCACCCAGATGATTGACCCGAATGACAATTCGGTTCCAGTCGCCGGGCAGAACTGTATCGGACACCAGCCCGGTTGCAACTATCCGGCCATCCACCGGTGCTACCACCGCCAGCGGTAATGGCGGAACAGCGCGATATGGATCCCGGAATAGCAGGAACAGGCACAGCATGAACAGTGCCGGTATCAGTGCCCACTCATAGCCCCAGAACCTGAAGATAATACTAAAACCCAGCGCTGCAACGACAAACCAGGGCATCGCCTCCCGGACCACGAATGATTGTTGATTGCGCTTCATGGTGAAAGCCTAACCCGAGATGCCGCCAAGTCAAACAGCAGTGTCGAAAGTACGGCAGTTCTGACTCGGGGTTTTATTCGGGCTAGAATGACGCCGAATTAATGAGGCACCAGAACAATGCGACTAACCCGATTCCCCCTCAATACTGTCAAGGAAGTCCCTGCTGATGCTGAAATTGCCAGCCATCAGCTCATGCTGCGCGCAGGAATGATTCGGAGACTCGCATCCGGGTTATTCACCTGGATGCCGTTGGGTCTGCGGGTGTTGCGAATTGTCGAGCAGGTGGTACGCGAGGAAATGAACCGGGCCGGCGCCATCGAGTTATTGATGCCTGCCGTACAGCCTGCAGCATTGTGGAAAGAATCCGGCCGCTGGGACAAGTATGGCAGCCTGCTGCTGCGCATGAATGACCGTCACAACCGGGAATTTTGTTTCGGCCCGACTCATGAAGAGGTTATTTCAGACATTGCCCGTCGCGAGTTCAGCAGCTACCGGCAGCTACCGGTCAACTACTACCAGATACAGACCAAATTTCGTGATGAAATCCGGCCCCGCTTTGGTGTGATGCGAGCCCGCGAATTCATAATGAAGGATGGGTACTCGTTCCATATCGATCAGGAGTCACTGGACGAAACTTATAACGCGATGGCGGATGCCTATAGCAGAATTTTTACCCGATTGGGTTTGCGCTTCAGACCCGTCCAGGCGGACAGCGGTGATATCGGCGGATCACGATCACACGAATTCCAGGTGCTGGCTGATTCAGGAGAAGATGCGATTGCCTACTGTGATGGGGACGACTTTGCCAGCAACATCGAACTTGCAGCAGCGTTACCGCCGGGTGGTTCAAGACCGGCTCCCGGCAAAGCAATGGAAACCATCGCAACCCCCGGAATTCGAACCATCGAGGAACTCTGCGAATTTCTGTCGATCAGTGCCGACCAATGCATTAAAACGCTGATTGTTGATGCCGAGGACGGCGGACTGATCGCTTTGGCACTGCGCGGCGACCACGAGCTCAACCCGATCAAAGTACAATCTCTGCCCGGCGTCGCCAGTCCCCTGACCATGGCTGCACCCGACCGTATTCAGGAGGCACTGAATTGCCCGGTAGGCTTCGTTGGCCCGGTGGACCTGCAGATACCACTATTTGTTGATCATTCGGCAGCAGCGATCAGCAATTTCCACTGTGGTGCAAATCAGTCCGACGCCCATTTAAGCAACGTGAACTGGGATCGCGATCTGGCCGAGCCGCAGACTGCCGATATTCGGAATGTGGTTGCAGGCGACCCGAGTCCTCTGGGAGGCGGAACACTTTCGATCGTCCGGGGTGTTGAAGTAGGGCATATTTTTCAGCTGGGGGACACCTACAGCCGGAGCATGAACGTCACCGTGCTCGACAAGAACGGTAAAGATTGCACACTGCTGATGGGCTGTTATGGCATCGGCGTATCCAGAATCGTCGCTGCGGCCATCGAGCAAAACCATGACGAACTGGGTATCGTCTGGCCTGAGCCCATGGCGCCGTTTCAGCTGGTCATTATTGAGCTGAATCCCAGGAATCAGGCTCACGTCACAGCAGTCGCTGACCGGCTATATGATGATTTGAAACAGGCAGGTATCGAGGTGCTCCTCGATGATCGAAAAGCACGGCCAGGCGTCAAGTTTGCGGAAGCAGACCTTATCGGTATCCCGCATCGCATTGTAGTGGGTGATCGCGGGCTCACTGCCGGGCATGTCGAGTATCGCCATCGGGCTACGGGTGACGAAGAAAATATTCCGGTTGATCAAGTGACACAGTTCATGAGCCAGCGCATTGAAACATCTTCAACATCAGCATAGCCTGCTGCGGAATATCAGCACCCTTGTTTTTGGTGCGCTGACCACCAGCCTGCTCGCCACCAATCTGCTATTCGCGGAAAAAAGCCTCGATCCGATACTGCGCGACCGCTTGCAACAAGCGATGCACGAAACGAACAGTTTCCCTGACCGCTTCGATGCACAGGTCTGGTTGACCGATATGGCAACCCGGCTGGGCACACAGGTTGCCGATCCGGATGAACGGATTGATATCCTCAAGCAGGTCCATCGCGAAGCAACACGCGTTGATCTGCCGCCGGAAATGATCCTGGCGGTCATCGATATCGAAAGCGCTTTTGATGCTTACGCAGTTTCTGTAGCCGGCGCCCAGGGCCTGATGCAGGTCATGCCATTCTGGCTCGACGAAATCGGGCAAAGCGGTGACCGACTGGTGAACATTTCAACGAACCTGCGTATGGGCTGCACTATTCTCCGCTACTACTACGATATGGAGAGTGGCGACTGGACACGTGCCCTGGCGCGATACAATGGCAGCCTGGGCAAGCGGAAATACCCGGAAAAGGTGCTGGAACGGCTTCGATCACGCTGGTTTCAACTCTAGTGCGACAATCAGGCGACAGACCCGCTGCGCCGCACTACCACTGACTTTACATAAGATCTGCCCTCCATATTAAGTCGCCGTCTCGTGCTCCGTATGTGGTAATCTTCATCCAGATATGAACTGCTCGGCTCTTTATCGAGTGGTGATTAACATAAGGAATGGCAGGATCAGTGATCCGGGACTGTTTCAATATAAAAAATTGACGGTAATTACCAACGATCAATAACAATAATAATATTGGCGGAAAACGTTTTTCAGGAGGAAGTCGAGTGCGAAGATTTATTATTGGACTGGCTCTGATGACGCTTGCGGTTTCAGCAACCCAGGCGGCTACAATTGTCCAGATAGGCACTGATGTCACCTTTACCTATGATGACTCAACTCTATACGGTACCGGTACCGTAGTCGGCAACAGTATTTTCTTCAGCCCAACGGCTTTCCAGGCTGAATCGCTGAACGCAGATGGCGCTGTTTCGGCAAACGCAACCCTTAATATTACGGTTGAGGTCAATCCCGGATCCGCCTATGTAATGACGGAATTCCTGCTCGCTGAGCAGGGCGATTACCTGCTGACCGGCGGAAGCTCCTCGGTCAGTGCGGAAGGACAGCTGCAGGTAACAAGCAACATCAAAACCTGCCTTGTTTTTCCCTGCATGGATAGCGAAATTTTCACAGCCGGCCCCCTGACAACAGTGGGTACTTTGACAGGATGGACGATTAATTCCGGCATCGATTTTGCCAATACCGCCGGATGGGGCACTGATACCAGTGTTCAGGTGCAGATTCAGAATGTTCTTCTGGCAACCTCAACCGTTAATGGCGAGAGTGCGATGGTTCAAAAGAAGTTTGAAGCTGTTGGCCTGATCCTCAACCCGGTTCCGGTTCCGGCGGCTGTCTGGCTGTTCGGTTCAGCACTTGGCCTGCTGGGCTGGATGAAACGAACAAAAACCCTGAGAACAAAAACTTAGGGAACTTCTGAATCAAGAATGCTGAAACCCGGCCCTGCGCCGGGTTTTCTTTGCCCGGGTTTTCTTTGTCTGGTATTTGCCCGCTGATTATTATTTGGCCCTGGCTATTTGCCCCTGGCCGGTAATCAACCGGTTTGAAAATCTGTCAGGTGCTGAAATTTCTCAGTGTCTTCTGGCCGAACCTCCACTGAATCAACATCCGCCATCGGCGGACCGGTGGCAAGCCACCGCTCCAGATCAGCCAGCTGCCCGAATTCACCGCGCGCGAGTACTTCGACATCACCATTGGGAAGGTTTTTCGCCCAGCCGACCAGTTTCAGGTGGGTCGCTTCACGAGCTGTACTGGCACGGAAAAAAACGCCCTGCACTCTTCCTGATATTGTGTAGCTACGGCACAGAACCCGGGGCATGCTGACCTCACTCACTGGAACCCTGATTCATCAAACAGGGTTAGTCTGAGCGGATGGGGCGCTGCTCAGCTTCATCCTGGGCTGCCCTGCTGCGCAACAACGCAGCAAGCGCGGTGTCCTTTGCGCTGACAGCGGACTTTCTTGCAGCCCAGTAAGTTCCGGATTTCAGGTATTCCTCAGCAGTTGAAAGCAGACTCTTCGCCTCTTGCAGCTGTTCAGGTGCGTATTGCTCGGCACCCGCCTCGCCGGCACCCGCTATCGCCTGTCTGGCGTCACTCATTTCCTGAACCGGTGGGCCGCTGCTGCAGGCCGAAACCATGCTGAATATGATCAGCAGTGCTATCCACTTGCTGGTGGATTTTATTATTATTGACAGGTTCACAAGAAGGATTCCATCTGTTGAGTCCCCACACGCTAACTATCAGCCAGATAGAGGTCAAGTGAAAAATTCCGGCCAGACTGAAGCAAATCACAACGCGGCAGAAAAACCACAGCCAGTCCCCTGATCTCACGAAACCCGTCGGTTCCAAGGTACAATCCCGACTGACCTGAATGGAGCCTGTTTTGTATGAATGTCACCCTCTACCACAACCCTCGCTGCTCGAAATCCCGCAAAACTCTTGAACTTCTGAAACAACGGGGTATCGATCCGGAAATTGTCGAATACCTGCAAGTATGCCCCGATGCCGAAACTATCAGCAGTCTGCTGCACAAGCTGGGGATGCAAGTAGATGCCATCATGAGAACGGGTGAGCCTGAATATCAGGAAGCCAGCGAAGCGCTTCAGAAAATGAGTGAGCAGGAGCGGCGCCAATGGCTCGCAGAGCACCCGAAAGTCCTGGAGCGTCCCATCGTGGTCGCGGGTGATCAGGCGCGTATCGGCAGACCACCAGAATCTGTCCTGGAAATATTGCCCTGATGGCCGATATCCTGGTTCTCTACTACTCCCGGCACGGCTCCACCGCTGGTCTTGCAGCCCAAATAGGCAGAGGCATCAATTCTGTTGAGGGGATGACCGCAATGCTGCGAACCGTACCCGAAGTATCTGCTGAAACCGAGGCTGTCAGCCCTGACATCCCGGCCCAGGGCGCTCCTTATGTCAGTCGTGAGGATCTCGCCTCCTGCGAGGGCCTGATACTCGGTAGCCCCACCCGGTTCGGCAATATGGCAGCGAGTCTCAAGTATTTTCTGGACAGCACAGCGGGTGAATGGATGTCCGGCCAGCTACGTGGCAAACCAGCGGGGCTTTTTACCTCCAGCAGTAGCCAGCACGGTGGACAGGAATCAACCTTACTGACGATGGGTCTGCCGTTGATACATCACGGCATGGTACTGGTGGGTATTCCCTACTCCGAACCGGCACTTGCTGCGACCAGAACCGGTGGCACGCCCTACGGCGCAAGCCATATCGCGTACTCAAGCGGCGATACCACACTCAGTAAGGAAGAAGCGGCCATCGCCTCGCACCTGGGCCGGCGGGTGGCAGAGGCAGCGCTTCGATTGCGGGGCTGGGACCGGCCATGAGCAAACGTCTTTCCCTGACACGTTGGGGCACCCAACTCGGTCTGGTCATGCTGAGTGTTGCGATTCTCGCCTCGGCGACCGGCGCTACAACTTCGGGACTGCTGCTGGCAGTGACAACGATGCTGCCACTGCTGGTGGCTGCCGTGCTGGGTTTCCGCAAAGCACCCAGGTGGGGACTATGGACAGCGGTCCTGATGATCCTCTACTTCAGCTTTGCGCTAACTGACATGCTCACCAATCCGGGCAATCTCTGGTCGAGCGGCCTGATCGCCGTCCTCTCGGTACTGGTTTTTTTCACGGCAATTGATGTCACGCGCATCATGCGCGGCGGAGTTCGATAATCCGTCTTCCTATATATCCAGCACTGATTTAATAAAGGGCACTGTCAGACGCCTTTGTGCCGCAAGCGCTGCTTTGTCCAGCTGATCGAGTAGCGCAAAAAGGCTCCCGGTTTGTCTTTCTACACGCGACAGCAGAAAACTTGCGGTCTCAATTGGCAGTTTCATGCCAAGCCATGTAGCACGATGCTGCAGCGATTTCAGCAATTCCTGATCAACCAGCGTTGCCATCCGATAAGTTGCACCGGAAGCAAGCCGTGATGCCAGATCCGGAAGACGGATAGCCGACTGAGCGGGTGGCTGCTCTGCACTGATAATCAGCCGTGATCCATTTACTTTCAGCCCTTCGAACAACCCGAACAGGGCTGTCTCCCACCGCTTGTCACCGATAACCTGGTGGATATCATCCAGACAGATCAAATCAAGACTGCTCATCCCGTCGACAACTTCAGGCAACAACCCGAAACCAGGATCCATAGGCAGATAACTGGCTGAATAACCCAGCGAATGTGCATTGCTGGTACAAGCCTGCAGCAGATGGGACTTGCCCAGCCCTTCACTGCCCCATATCCAGATCACAGCGAGCCGGTTGAGCGACGAGGCCTGTTGTAATGCGTGGACGGCCGCAGCGTTCGAGCCGGCATAGAAACTCTCGAACACGGCGTGATCGGACAGCCGGACTTCCAGCGGGAGCTGCTGCATATTCATCAGCGCACCGGTCAGGCGGCTCTTGCCTCGAGCGCCCTGCCGCCCCAGCGCAACACATAGCTCAGGCCACTGACAACGCTTGAGACCATTACAGCAGCGCCCAAAATGATGACTACATTACGTCCTGGCATGGTAAATGCACCGGCTGCGATGACACTCAGGATGTATAACAACTGCAAACCGGTATTGATCTTGCTGATCAGCATGGGCTCGGGCTGCACCCGGCCGATCAGAAAATTGTAGATTGTCGCGCCGGCTACAATCAGCAGATCCCTGCCGATCACGATGGCCGTCAGCCAGAATGGCGTGAGCTCCAGAACGGTCAGCACAACAAAAACCGAAACCAGCAGGAGCTTGTCGGCGAGCGGATCAAGAATCCCTCCTAACC
>JAJRUG010000152.1 GCA_024277915.1 Gammaproteobacteria bacterium | reverse complement strand
TAGAGAGCCTGTTACAGGAACTGCATATAGCCCATTTGCGCGGCCAGCTGGGCATGAGCCTGTCAGGTGGTGAGCGGCGGCGCGTTGAAATCGCCAGGGCACTGGCTATGGATCCGCAGTTTATACTGCTGGATGAACCCTTCGCTGGCGTTGACCCCATATCGGTTATTGATATTCAATCGATTGTACGCAGCCTGTGTGACCGCGGCATTGGTGTACTGATCACCGATCATAATGTTCGGGAAACGCTGGGTATCTGTAATCGCGCGTATATCATGGGCACCGGGAAAACGATGGCGGAAGGCACGCCAGAAGCGATATTAAATAACCAGAAGGTACGCGAGGTATATCTGGGCGAGGGATTCAGGATGTAAAAAATAATATTCGCTGGCATAAAAAATGCAGTAGAATGTGTAGCCATACCTACATGCATTGATAAATACTACTAACAGACATCAACAGTATATAAATTACGCAGTAGACGAATGAGACAATCAATTCAGCTCCGCCTTGGTCAACATCTGACCATGACACCCCAGCTTCAGCAGGCCATCCGGCTGCTGCAACTGTCGACACTCGAATTACAAATGGAAGTCCAGACCGTGCTGGACTCCAATTTAATGCTGGAACGCGAGGAAGACACACCCCCAGAAGCCGCCGAACAGTCTACTAACGCGGAAACCCGAGAAAAAGAATCAGCTGAACCCAACACCACTGAAGCCAGCGGATCAACGGACACACTGCCCGATGAGTTGCCCGTCGACACCAACTGGGAAGACACCTATGACATGGGGGTTACCTCCACCCACAGTGCTCCCGTCGGCAATGACAACCGCGACTTTCTTGAAGCGCAGAGCGGTAGCGGAGAAAGCCTTTATGAACACCTGCGCTGGCAACTCGACCTGACTTCATTCAGCGACGTAGACCAGGCGATTGCCGAGATGATCATCGACTCAATTGATGACAATGGCTACCTGCAGATGTCCGTCGAAGAAATCCGAGAGAACCTGCACCTGCCTGACGATATAGACGTCGGCGAGGACGAGATTTGCGCGGTTTTAAAACGTATCCAGCATTTCGACCCGGTCGGCGTTGGCGCCCGTGATCCGGCTGAATGCCTGCAAATTCAGCTTGCCCAGCTGGATCCCTCCACACTCTGGCTAGAGCAGGCCAGCCTACTGGTTACGGAACATGTGAAACTGCTGGGTAATCGGGACTATAATCAGATTATGCGGCGTATGAATCTGTCCGAACCGGAGCTTCAGGCAGTACTTGGACTGGTACAGTCACTGAACCCCCGGCCCGGGTCGCAAATAACCAGCAATACGCCCCAGTACGTTGTGCCTGATGTATTCGTTAAAAAGCTCAAGGGCAAATGGGTAGTGAACCTGAATATTGAAGCAGCGCCAAAAATACGCATTAACAGCCAATACGCGAGTCTCGTAAAGCGCGCAGATAACAGTCAGGATAACAGTTATCTGCGTAATCACCTGCAGGAAGCGCGCTGGTTTCTGAAAAGCCTGCAAAGTCGGCATGAAACCCTGCTCAAGGTCGCCACCTGTATTGTCGAACGGCAACGAAACTTCTTTGAATATGGCGATGAAGCCATGAAACCACTGGTACTGCGGGATATCGCTGAAACCGTGGAAATGCACGAATCCACAATTTCCCGCGTCACTACCCAGAAATTTATGCATACCCCCCGCGGCATCTTTGAATTCAAATACTTTTTTTCCAGCCACGTGGGTACCAATGATGGCGGAGAATGCTCAGCCACCGCCATCCGTGCCATTATCAAGAAACTGGTGGCTGCAGAAAATGTAACAAAACCCATGAGCGACAGTAAAATTGCCGGCCTGTTGGCCGATCAAGGGGTTAAGGTTGCACGCAGAACCATTGCCAAGTACCGCGAAGCGATGGCCATACCGCCATCGAATGAACGTAAACGCCTCGCCTGAGGCCAGCCTGAAGAGGAGATAAACATGCAAATTGATCTGACCGGGCATCACGTAGATTTAACAGATCCTTTACGCAACTACGTTAATGGTAAATTTGAACGGCTGGAACGCCACTTTGACCACGTTACCGATGTTCACGTGATTCTGAGTGTAGAAAAACTTCGCCACAAGGCCGAAGCGACCATGCTGATCAGTGGCGGCAAACTGTTTGCCGATAATACTGAAACAGACATGTACGCCGCCATTGATGGCCTGACCGACAAACTCGACCGGCAAATTAAAAAACACAAGGAAAAACTGACTGACCACCACCGCAGTGAAGGCTCAATCAAGAACCAGTTGACCTGACAAAATCAGACAACAGATTCCCTGCACCAGTCGCAGTTTACAAAGAACATGATGATAAACGAACTCTTCCACCCGGCACGGATTGCCTGCCAGCAAAGCTGCAGCAGTAAAAAACGCAGTCTGGAAATGCTCAGCCGGTTATTGGCCGATTCGACACCCGATCTGACTGAAGGCGAAATTTTCGACAGCATGATCGGCCGCGAAAGACTCGGCAGTACCGGGCTGGGCAAGGGTGTCGCCTTACCGCACGGCCGGATTCACGGACTCACCAAACCGCTGGGCGCACTCCTGACCCTCGAAGAGGGGATTGATTTCGACGCCATAGACAAACAACCCGTTGATCTGCTCTTTGCACTTCTGGTGCCAGAAGAATCCACGGAAGAACACTTGCAGATTCTCGCCGCTTTGGCCGGACTGTTCAGCCAGCCCGGCCTGTGCCAGCAGATTCGTCTCAGCCAGGATGCAGACAGCTGCAACGACCTCCTTCAGGCACAGGATCAGCATTCTCTGTCCGCATGATCGTCGACTCATCTGTCGGGGCATTATTCGATACTCTTCAGGACAAGCTTGATTTAGAGTGGCCCGGGGGCAGGCGCGGCACGAGCCGAATCATCCAGTCCTGTGTGCCTGATACCACAGAAACCTCTCTGGTTGGTCACCTGAACTTCATCCACCCACACCGGGTACAAATCATTGGCAATACTGAAATACAGTATCTGAACAACCTCGACATGCAAGACCGGAAAAAACTGCTCGAGCAGTTATTTTCGGGCGGGACGGATCTGATTATTTTTGCCGGTTCAGCACAACCACCGAACGATATCAAACAACGCAGCGCCGCCACCAACACACCGTTGTTTACCTCAACACAAACCTCACAATTGCTGGTCAATTACCTTCAATATCATTTAAACCGGCTGTTTGCAGAGAAAATAACACTGCACGGCGTTTTTCTGGAAGTATTCAGTCTCGGTTTGTTTATTACCGGCGAAGCCAGTGCGGGCAAAAGTGAGCTGGCCCTGGAATTGTTAACACGTGGACACCGTCTGGTTGCAGATGACGCGCCCATTTTTGCCAGCACGTCCCCCGACACCATCAATGGGTGCTGCCCGGAGATGCTCCAGGATGTTCTGGAAGTCCGCGGACTTGGCATTCTTCATATTCGCGCCATGTTTGGTGACAGCGCCATCAAACAGAACCGTAACCTGCGGCTGATCCTCAAACTTCATCATATGGATGATGACCAGATTCATACGATTGACCGACTTCAGGGCTGCCGTAACACGCGCACAATACTTGGCGTAAAAATCCCGGAGATTACACTCCCAGTCGCACCTGGACGAAATCTTGCCGTGCTGGCCGAAGCGGCTGTACGTAACCATATGTTAATCTTGCGGGGCTTCGACGCCAGCCAGCATTTTATTGAAAAGCAATCCAGGCAGCTCAACAATGAACACTAGTGTAGTGTCTCATATCTGGGTAAGCTGAATACATTATGAATATTATTATCGTCAGCGGTTTATCCGGCTCAGGAAAATCAGTCGCACTCAACACCCTGGAAGATATTGGATATTACTGTGTTGACAACCTGCCCATCAGCATGATCGAACGTTTTATTGCAGAAATTGATCAGGTAACTACACCGGTAGAAGGCATTGCTGTTGGTATTGATGTACGTAATCTCTCTACCCAGATTGAGTCTTTCGATGACATTCTGAACTCGCCAGGCAAACAGGACATCAAATACCAGATACTATTTTTACGCTGCAACAACCAGGCCTTGCTGAAACGTTTTAGCGAAACACGCCGCAGACACCCGCTCAGTAATTCGCATACGTCATTGCAGGAAGCCATAAACAATGAGAAAACACTGCTGGAACCCATTGCAGGTAAAGCAGACCTGTTTATTGATACCAGTAACACCAATGTCCACCAGTTACGTGATCTGGTGCGCCGCAGGATTGAACATAGCGAGGATGAAACCATGTCGTTGCTGTTCGAATCCTTCGGTTACAAACAGGGTATTCCAAGCGATGCTGACTTTGTATTCGATGCACGCTGCCTGCCAAATCCCTACTGGGATGTACAACTCCGTGAATTCACCGGGCAGGATCCTGAGGTCATCACATTTCTGGAAAAACAGCCACAGGTCATATCCATGCGTAACCAGATACGAGATTATCTGGCCACCTGGGTACCGGAATTTGCCCGCGCCAGCCGCAGTTATCTAACCGTTGCTATCGGCTGTACCGGCGGCAGACACCGTTCGGTTTACTTAATAGAAGAGCTTGCCAGAGCATTTCGCAAAGGCTATCCGAATCTGGTCATCCGGCACCGGGATCTCGCATGAATGTCGGCATTTTAATGATCACCCATGGCAATGTGGGCGCGGTTCTGCTCCAGGCAGCGACCCATGTGCTGGGCGTCTGCCCCCTCACCACCCAGACCCTGTCAGCCCCGCCGGATTGTGATCCAGATCAGATATACCTTGAAGCACTGACGATTACCCAGAAACTGGATCATGGTGATGGCGTCCTGGTGCTAACAGATCTGTATGGTTCAACGCCGTGCAATATTGCCTGCCGCTTACATGAACAGCACGCTGTAAGCGTGGTTGCTGGCCTTAATCTCCCCATGCTGGTACGTTTGTTAAACTACCCTGACCTGCCCCTCGGCGAACTAACTGAAAAAGCTGTCAGCGGTGGCCGTGATGGAGTCCAGCTATGCTTAAGCCAGGAATCAACCAGACATGCAAAATAAGCGGGTTATCATCGTCAATAAACTCGGCTTGCATGCACGTGCGGCAGCAAAGTTTGTCACCCTTGCCTCCTCTTTTGAAAGTGATATACAGCTCGCAAAGAACAACCAGCAGGTTAATGGTAAAAGCATTATGGGCGTCATGATGCTGGCCGCTTCCAGAGAAACCGAACTCGAACTGACAGCCGATGGCCCTGACGAAACCTCAGCTATTGAAAAATTATCCGGACTGATTGCATCACGCTTTGGAGAAGACGAGTGATACAGACCATTTCCGGGACAGCGGTATCGCGCGGCATCGTTATCGGCCACGGATACCGGCTGCAACAAGGACTGGTTGAAACGCTGGAGATTTCCATATCAAAAACAAAAATAGAAGATGAGATTTCCCGCTTCCGGCGGGCAGTACGCCTCGCCCGGCAGCAACTTCGCGGAATACGCAACAGCATTCCAGAAACAACACGCGCAGACATCACGGATTTTATCGATACCCACCTGTTGATGCTGGAAGACAGCATGCTAACCCTGGCGCCTGTGGAACTGATCCGTTCAAAACATTGCAATGCCGAATGGGCACTCAAATCACAACGCGATGCGCTCGCCGTTGTATTTGACGAAATGGATGACCCCTATTTGCGCACCCGGAAAGATGATGTTGACCACGTCGTCAACCGTATTATGCGTATCCTGCTGAACCAGGATAACCCGGAAGACGGTTTACTGGAAAATTCCCAGCTTAATGGGGCAATCATTATTACCCACGATCTGACGCCGGCCGAAATGGTGCTGCTGCAACATCAGGGCATAGCGGGTTTTGTCTCCGAATCCGGAGGCCCTCTATCGCATACAGCTATCCTGGCAAGAAGCCTGGGCATACCGGCAATAACCGGTGCACATTGCCATTACGATTTTCACGAAAACGATACCCTGGTACTGGATGGCGATCAGGGACTACTGATCTGCAATGCAGACGCAGCAACACTCAAGACTTACCGCAGCCTGCAGCGCAAGGAGCAGAAACGCCGCACCGAACTCAATCGCATCAAAGATGCAGCGGCGACCACAGTGGATGGCATCCCGGTCAAGCTGTACGCAAACATTGAACTCAAGGAAGACATCCGCGCTGCGCGGCGCTATTGCGCAGAAGGCATAGGCCTGTACCGGACCGAGTTTCTCTATATGAACCGGCCTGATCTGCCCGGTGAGCAGGAACAGTATCAACACTATTGTTCAATCATGAAATCCTTGAAGGGTATACCCCTGACCATTCGCACCCTGGATCTGGGCGCTGACAAGGAGCTCGGCGCTTTTTCTTCACGTGTTGCGTCCGCCACCAACCCGGCCCTGGGTCTAAGAGCTATACGCTTGTGCCTGAAACATGTGGATCTGTTCCGGCCTCAACTTCGCGCCATCTTGCGCGCTTCAGCTAACGGGCCGGTCAGGCTGATGATACCCATGCTGTCGAGCAACTCAGAATTAATAGACGTATTGCAGCTAATCGAATCAATCAAACAGGAATTGTCGGATCAGGGTATCGGCTTTGATGCCTCAATACCGATTGGCGGCATGATTGAAGTGCCAGCGGCTGCACTGTCTGCTTCATTATTCGCCCGCCGCCTGGATTTCCTGTCCATCGGCACCAATGACCTGATTCAATACACCCTGGCCATTGACCGTATTGATGATGAAGTCACCTATTTATATGATCCACTCCACCCGGCTGTTTTACGCCTGATTCAGATGACCATTGAGGCCGGCATAAGCAACCAGGTTCCCGTCTCCATGTGTGGCGAAATGGCGGGCGATGAACAATATACCCGTTTGTTACTGGGCATGGGATTGACAGATTTCAGCGTACAGCCCACATCGCTCCTGGAAGTAAAAAATGTCATCATTAATACCGATGTTTCACAACTGGACAAACCTGTCCGCAAATTACTGCGCAGCGATACTGCCGAAGACATCCGGCAACAACTCGACCATATAAATAGCCTGTAATACTAAGGCAATCGATTGTCTCAGTAACCCCACGGCATTTTTTCCTGCCCTGCAGACTGCTACACTGCACACTTCTCAAACCTGAAGTAATCATACTGAGTGAAAATACAGCCTTAACAGGCTGTAAATACCACGTCCAGAGGCACGATATGGTTGAAGCAAGCGATCAGAAAAATACCCAAAAGCGTCTTGAAGCCCTCGCAGCCGCCCTGCACAGCGGCACCGCCGAACAAACCAGACGTCTGATAGCAGACCTGCACCCGGCAGAAATTGCCGACCTGGTGGAATCCCTGCCACCGGGCAAACGTGAACTTATCTGGGAACTGGTCAATGAAGACGAACGCGGTGAAGTCCTGCTGGAGGTCAACGAAGAAGTTCGCTCCCGGCTGATTGATGAAATGGAAACCCATCAACTGGTGGCAGCAACAGAAGGGCTGGACACTGACGACCTCGCTGACCTGATACAAAGCCTGCCAGGTGCGGTAATCCACGAATTACTCCGCGCCATGGACAAGCAGAACCGGCAAAGACTGGAAGCGGTATTGTCCTATCCGGAGGATACCGCTGGCGGCCTGATGGATCTCGACACCATCACCGTGCGCAGCAATGTCACGCTGGATGTCGTGTTGCGTTATCTACGTTTACGCGGTGAAATTCCGGATCTCACCGATAGCCTTATTGTTGTTAACCGGTTTGAC
>JAJRUG010000151.1 GCA_024277915.1 Gammaproteobacteria bacterium | reverse complement strand
TCAGCAGCATGCAGCCTGCCAGTAATAACAGTACGGGTTCCAGTACTGTCAGCCAATCAGGCCGGTGCAGAGAATCCTGCAGCAGCAGGTTGGATAATTCCGTTGCTACGACGGTAATTGCTGGTGTGTTTTTTGCGAGTGGCGTAGCATGGCTTCCGTTTTCCGTGCTGCCGATCAGTATGATACGGCCTGCTATTTGTTCTGGCGGGATTTCCCCCGCCAGCAGTGCATTGATGCTGATCGAGACAAAAGCCGGAGACTCTTCGGTGCCGGAATAGTATCGCGTGAGTGAGCTGAAACTATGGGGTTTGCCGGCCTGTTGGCTCTCGATAGCCGCTGCTTCGACGATCGCTGCTGCAGGTGAGTCCTTGATGCTGAGTGCAGTTGCATATGCCAGGCTGCCGAATATTTTTCCTGCATGCCCAGCCATTAGCTGGTTCTGCCTGATGACACCGTCGAAGTCCGTTTTGGAATCGACAAAGCCAATGTTTCTGGCTGAGGCACACAGGTTGCCAGATGGCAGTACCAGTCCATGCCGATGAAGGTTGGTCAGATCCGGGTCACCGGGGAGCCTGATGGCGAGCTTGGCACAGGCATTACTGTCAGATGGCGTATGGCTCGTTGCTTGAGTTGCAGTCATTGCCAGAATCACATTGCCGGCATCTGAAACAGCATCGGTGATTTTCGCCTGTCTTTCATATTGGCTGCGAATATTTGCCAGCTGCTGTGTCAAGGAATCCATGTCGTTGCTGGTATCATCACCGTTGGCTGTCCGTACTCGTCGTTCGAGATCAACCAATGCGCTAAGCTGACTGACGTCTGGCAATGCGCTGCTGGCCGGTGGAGGCTCGATGGGTACGATCAGGTCGGCGCCTGCAGAATTCAGGGCGTTTGTGACGGCTTTGAACCGGTCAAGATCCCATATCGTTGATGATGAACCATCGATCTGGTCGGTGGTGAGGATGACAATACGATCGCTGCCCTGCACAGGTTGCTGCCGCTGCAGAAAATCGTAATACCACGATTCGAGCATAGCTGTGCGCTCGCCGGCAAGCAGTAGTAGCGCTGCCAGGAAACAAAGCCATAAAATCGGGCCAGTTCTCCCGGTTTGAGCCGGGGAAGAGTTGGAAGTCTTACGCATGGCAGAATAGTATCGGTATTACCGATGCCGGGGTGAGACCTGGATTCTGTTTTACCCGCCACAGGTCAGTTTTGATGCTTGACTTGCAGGCATCATGAGAGAAAGGTCACAGTTCTATGGCTAAAGCCCAGATTCAATATGTCTGCTCGGAATGCGGCTCCGGTAGCCTGAAGTGGCAGGGACAGTGTCCGTCCTGTGGTGCCTGGAATAGTCTGGCGCCTGGCGCCATGCCTCGACGTGAACACCGGCGTGATCGACGAGGGTATTCCGGGCAGGCCATCGGGCAGAAACTGGTCGATGTCGATAGTGTCTCGGTGAGCCGGTCATCAACGGGAATTGGTGAACTGGATCGGGTACTTGGCGGCGGGCTGGTGCCCGGCTCAGTGGTTCTGATCGGCGGTGATCCGGGCATCGGCAAGTCGACCCTGCTGTTACAGGCCTGTGCTCTTCAAAGTTCAAATGCCAGTACCCTGTATGTCAGCGGGGAAGAGTCTCTGCAACAACTGGCGATGAGAGCAGACCGTCTGGGGATTGACCCCTCCGGTATCTCGGTGTTGTCGGCGACCTGTGTTGAAGAAATTGTCAGCGAAGCAGAAAAACAAACCCCCACCTGTCTGGTGATCGATTCAGTGCAGACGATGTATACCGACTCCCTGCCGTCACCACCGGGCTCTGTGAATCAGCTTCGTGATTGCACGGCTCATCTGGTGCGAATGGCCAAGGCGACTGGTATCGCCGTGCTGCTGGTTGGACACGTGACCAAAGAAGGCCATATTGCGGGGCCGCGTACTCTTGAGCACATGGTCGATGTTGTTTTGTATTTTGAAAATGAGTCCGGTAGCCGGTTCAGGGTACTTCGGGCCGTAAAAAATCGTTTTGGTGCGGCGAATGAACTGGGCATTTTTGTCATGACTGAAACCGGTATGCGGGAGGTGAAGAATCCATCTGCGATATTTGTTTCCCGGCACCAGCAGCCGGTATCGGGCAGTGTGGTGACGGTAGTCCATGAGGGCAGCCGACCACTGCTGGTTGAAGTTCAGGCCTTGACCGACCATTCAGGCGGCGGGCCGCCAAGACGCCTGGCAGTTGGTCTGGACAGGAACCGGTTGGCTTTGTTGCTGGCAGTTTTGAACCGTCATGCCGGGATTCGGGCACATGACGATGATGTTTTTCTTAATGTAGTCGGTGGTGTCCGCATTAATGAGACTTCGGCTGATCTTGCAGTGCTGGCTGCAACGGTATCCAGCATTTCGGAACAGCCGGTTGCCAGCGATACGGTCGTTTTTGGGGAAGTCGGTCTGGCGGGAGAGATACGACCTGTTGCCTATGGAGAAGAACGACTGGCAGAGGCGGCAAAACTGGGTTTCAAGCGGGCAATAGCGCCGCGGGCTAATTTACCCAAACGTGCAATTGAGGGCCTGGAATTGGTGGGGGTTGATACCTTGAGTGCTGCGTTGCAGGAGTTGGGAGTAATACCCGAGACCTGATTGTTCCCCTGTCCACGCCTGAACAAATCGCCATGCCCCCTCCGAAATCTTGCGACAGACCCCGGCTCCTTAGCCTGCGAGCGCTTGCTGGCCCGGTTCGGGGGCGTGAATCCTGACTGACTTGACGACATTTTCACTGGTTTGCAGGATTTCGATCGGGTAGTTGTTTAGTTTCAGCCCGGTACCTTTCTCGGGGATGGTTTCCAGGTACTCCAGGATGAGTCCGTTCAGTGTTTTTGGGCCATCAGTTGGCAGGTGCCAGTTCATTGTCCGGTTTAGCTCTCTGATACTAGTACCGGCATCCACCACGTAGCCGCCGGAGTCTTTATCAAGCTGTACATCGGCATGGGCGGGTGTTGGCTCGCTGGTGAATTCTCCGACAATCTCTTCAAGAATATCCTCCAGCGTTACAATGCCCTGGATATCTCCGTATTCATCGACGATGAATGCGGTTCTTTGCCTGGTACGTTGAAATTGCACCAGCTGCTGGTTGAGTGTTGTGCCTTCCGGTACGAAATAGGGCTCTGCAATTAGCGGTTCCAGCTGCTCTTTGGTCAGATTGTCGAGACTGGTTTTTTGTACCAGGCGTTTCAGGTGCAACAGGCCGACCACATTGTCGATGCCATCCCGATAAACAGGGAGACGTGTAAACCCGCTTTCCCGGATGATCCTGAGCGTGTCGTCCCAGTCATCTTCAAGATCAATACCGACTACATCATTGTGGGGAATAAGAATGTCATCAACGGTGACTTCTTCCAGTTCCAGTACCCCCATAAGCATCTGATGGCGTTTCCTGGGAAGCAGTGCCCCGGCTTCAGCGACCAGGGTGCGGAGTTCCTGGATGGTCAGGTGGTTTCCATCACCTCGGTCAGGATGAACACCGACCAGCCGCAACAGTCCATTAGCGATGACATTGATCAGCCAGACGATGGGAATTGCAATTTTCGACAGTGGGTAGTAAACGAATGCCGAGGGCAGAGCGATACGTTCGGGATGCAGGGCAGCGAGTGTCTTTGGAGTGACCTCCGCAAAAATCAGCACCACAAGTGTAAAAATAATGGTGCCGGCGACCACAGCAGCGGGGCCGCCAAGCTTTAACGCTATTACGGTAACCAAAGATGCCGCGGTGAAATTGACTAAATTATTGCCGAACAGGATCAGGCCGATAAGCCGGTCAGGCCGTTCGAGCAGGCGTTCTGTCAGTTTTGCCCCTTTGTGTCCGGATTTGGCCTTATGGCGAAGGCGATACCTGTTCAGGGACATCAGGGCTGTTTCAGTCCCTGAGAAGAATGCAGAACAGATGAGCAGAAAGAAAAGCAGTCCCAGGTATAACCCCAGGGGAACGTCGTCACCCAACGCGGTGCACCTCCTGTATTACTTAACACGGTGGCCATGGTGACTAATGTGGGGCGGGGGTGTCAAGGGCAGTTGTCGGAAAACGGGGCTGGAGTGGGGTGCCAATCGCTCGGCAGGCTATGCCTTGGGTTGCTGCGGGGGTTCGGAGTCAGGGGGATGATGATGTGGCTGGAGGCGGTGCTAATTTTCTGGTTACTTTTTTCATCGACGGGTTAGAATGCAGGCATCATGTTTGCAAATTTAAGTAATCGACTTCGAGGCGTCGCCGAGCGTTTGCGTGGCAAGGGGCGGCTGAGTGAAGACAATATCTCCGAAGCAGTTCGGGATGTGCGGCGTGCGCTGATAGAAGCGGATGTGGCATTGTCTGTGGTCAAGGACTTTACCGACCGGGTTCGTACCCGTGCCGTTGGTGCTGAGATCACCCGAAGCCTTAATCCGGGTCAGGCCTATGTCAAGATTCTGCAGGATGAGTTGACTGCTGTTCTTGGGGAGGGGCACCGGGAGCTGAATCTCAGGCACCAGCCACCGGTCATTATTCTTCTGGCCGGGCTGCAGGGTGTGGGCAAGACCACGACTGCAGCGAAACTGGCCTTGTATCTGAAGGAACGGCACAAGAGCAGCGTGATGCTGGCCAGTCTGGATACGCGACGACCAGCGGCAATGCTGCAGCTTGAGCAGCTGGCATCGCGAGTTGAGGCAGGGTTTTTCAAGGCGGATGCGCAAACACCGGTAGTGACGATTGCTGTGAACGCTGTTGCCCAGGCGAAGACCGATCAGGCCGATGTGCTGATTCTGGATACTGCCGGCAGAACCCGGCTTGATGAAGAATTGCTTGATGAGCTGCGCTTGTTGAATACTGAAGTCAGCCCGGCAGAAACACTATTTGTTGTGGATAGCATGGCGGGGCAGGATGCTGTCCATGTAGCGAAAGCTTTTGGCGAAGCTTTGCCGCTGACCGGCATCATCATGACCAAAACGGATGGTGATGCGCGGGGTGGTGCGGCATTGTCGGTGAAGTCCGTGACCGGACAGCCGATCAAGTTTATCGGTACCGGGGAAAAGCTGACCGGGCTTGAGCTATTTCACCCTGACCGGATGGCATCGCAGATACTGGGCATGGGCGATGTGGTCGGGCTGGTCGAGGAGGTCGAGCGGAAGGTCGACAAGGATAAGGCGGACCGGCTGGCGAAGAAGCTCAGGAAAGGGCGCAGTTTTGATCTGAATGATCTGCGTGACCAGCTGGAGCAGATGATGAATATGGGTGGTCTGGAGGGGCTGTTGGGCAAGTTGCCGCTGCCCGGAGGCATCAATAAAGAACAGTTGGCAGAAAAGGTGGATCACAAGGCGATCCGGCGTCAGGTGGCCGTAATCAATTCGATGACCCCGGGGGAGCGCAGGTTTCCGAAGGTTCTCAATGGATCCCGAAAGCGTCGGATTGCAGCAGGTGCAGGGGTTACAGTACCGGACGTGAACCGGCTGGTGAAACAGCACGTCCAGATGCAGAAGGTGATGAAAAAGTTCAGCAAAGGCGGAATGAAGCAGGCGCTGCGAGGCATGCCGGGCATGCCAGGGCGGTAGAAGCTTGAAAAAAAGGGGACGGATTTATTTGAACCTTCAGGCTCATGTTTCATTGGACAAGACTGGAGTTGTTTCTTTTTCCCGGAATCAAGTAGAATTACTCGTTTATCTCCATCCGGAGGGGCTCCAGAGGCCGTCCGGGGGCTTTTTGGTTACAGGAAACGAAAATGGTCAGTATTCGATTGTCACGCGGCGGCGCTAAAAAGCGGCCCTTTTATCACATTGTGGTCACGGATCAGCGGAACCGGCGTGATGGCCGCTACATCGAGCGGCTTGGTTTTTTCAACGCGGTTGCTACGCCTAATCAGGAGAAGCTGCGGATTGACGTTGAACGCGTCGATTATTGGGTGGGGCAGGGTGCCCAGATGTCTGATCGTGTTGCGAAGCTGGTGAAAGGCTACCGTGGTAGTCAGGACACCGCTTCCAGCGAAGCCGTTGCCAAGCAGGCGCCAGCTAAAGCCGCTCCGGAAGCGACTGCGGAAGCAGCAGCAAGTTAATTGCAGAGGCTGCGGTTAGCGCAGTTCGCAACGACGGGAGGTGAACAATACGGATCATAAGCCGCAGCTTGTTCACATGGGGTATGTCTCAGGTGTGCAGGGTGTGTCAGGCTGGATTCGGGTATTTTCATATTCCGAGCCTCGCGAACAAATTGTCAACTACCGCCAATGGCAATTGCGTAACGAGGCAAATGAAGAACAATCCTGTGAAGTAGTCACAGGTCGCCGGCAGGGAAAAACAGTTGTTGTCCGGCTGGCAGGGATAGAAGACCGGGATGCTGCGGCGACCTTGGTCGGACAGCAGATTTATATTGATCGTCGGCAGTTTACGGCGACCAGGGAAGGTGAGTATTACTGGGCGGATTTGATCGGCCTGCAGGTAGTTACCGACAAGGGAATACAGTTGGGTGTGGTGGAAAACCTGTTGGAAACAGGAGCGCACGATGTCCTGATTATTGAAGGTAAACAACGCCGTCTGGTTCCGTTTGTAATGGGTGAGGTAGTGAAAACAGTTGATGACAAACAGATTGTCGTTGATTGGGTCATTGATTGGGTCACTGATTGGGCCGTCGACCAGGATCCGGAGGATTAGGAATTAAGGCCACTGTCCCTCTAATGTGTATAAAATGGACATTCAGGTAGTGACATTATTTCCGGAGATGATCCGGACGGGTTCCGGGTTTGGTGTGTGTGGCCGGGCGATTGAGCGGGGTTTGGCTAACGTATCCAGCATCAATCCGCGAGATTACACGGCTGATGTTCACAAGACGGTAGATGATCGTCCCTACGGGGGTGGTCCGGGAATGGTGCTCAAGGTTGAGCCCTTTCAAAAGGCGATTACGGCAGCGAAGGCTGCATTGTCCGGCGATGGGCCGGTGATATTTTTAAGCCCGCAGGGGCGACGCTTCGATCAGGGCATTGCCCGGGAGCTTGCGGATCTGTCGGGTATGGTTTTGGTAGCAGGGCGTTATGAGGGCTTTGACGAACGGTTGATCGAGGCGGAATGCGACGACGAAATATCGTTGGGCGATTTCGTTTTGAGTGGCGGAGAAGTTGTTGCTCTGGCAATGATTGATGCCGTCATTCGGTTGTTGCCGGGTGTGTTGGGTGATGAGGCATCGGCAGAAAATGATTCATTTTCTGATGAGCTTTTTGACTGCCCGCACTACACACGGCCGGAACAGGTGGATGGCGTTGCCGTCCCAAAGGTATTGCTGGATGGCAATCATGAAGAGATTCGTCGCTGGCGTTTGAAGCAGGCGCTGGGCCGTACCAGTACACGGCGCCCGGATTTGCTTGCAAAACGGCAGTTGACTGATGAAGAAGAGAGACTGTTGCGCGAATACCAGATCGAACAGCAGAGTAAACAGTTACAACAGGTGAATTGAAATGAGCAAGATCATCGCAGAGCTTGAGGCGGAACAACTCAAGCAGGCCATCCCGAAGTTTTCTCCCGGCGATACCATCGTGGTTCAGGTGCGGGTCAAGGAAGGGGAGCGTGAACGACTTCAGGCTTATGAAGGCGTTGTTATTGCGATCAAGAACCGTGGCCTGAATTCTTCGTTCACGGTGCGAAAGATTTCTCACGGCGAGGGAGTTGAGCGAGTGTTTCAAACACACAGTCGCGCCATTGCCAGTATCAAAGTAAAGCGCCGTGGTGCTGTACGTCGGGCCAAGCTCTACTATTTGCGTGAGCGCAGTGGCAAGTCCGCCAGGATCCGAGAGAAAATCTAGTCACCTTTTAGACGAACGATCGCACTATGACCTACAAGGGAACTGTGGGTACCCGGCGCCTCTTCAGCCTGTGGGGCTTTTTGCTGCTGTCCTCGGTGTTCACCACAGGGTGTGGCGGCATTGTATCGGGATTCGCGAGCAATCTGTCTGCAGCGATTCTTGATCAGGATGATGTTGATCTGGTACGGGATGGCGCGCCGGCCTATCTGCTATTACTGGACAGTCTGGCAAAATCTTCCCCTGATGATCCGGAGATTCTTGGTGCAGCGGCTCAGCTATATGCTGTGTACGGTGTGGCCTTTGTCAATGAACCGGCAAGGGCTAAAAAACTGACAGCAAAAGCACGAACCTATGGTCAGCAGGCACTCTGCGCCGCCGAGAGTGACGCATGCGATCTTGAAAGCCGTGATTTTGCAGGCTTTTCCCGGGCGATCACCGAGGTGGATGATGATTCCGCTGATGCATTATTCGATTATTGCGTCGGGATGCTGTCCTACATCAGAGCTCATAGCGATGACTTGACGGCAATCGCCGATTTGCCCAAAGTCGAGCTGGCTCTGGAACACATACTGAGCATCGGTGCCGGCGACAACGAGAGCAGCGTGAATATGTATCT
>JAJRUG010000150.1 GCA_024277915.1 Gammaproteobacteria bacterium | reverse complement strand
TCCGACCTGTTTACCGCCTTCATTGATCCGAACGCTATCGACGAACCGATCCCGACACCGGCCGCACAACGCACCAATGATGCGGACAGCAAGGATGACGACGAAGATGAAACGCCCGTGGACACCGGTCCCGATCCGGAAGAAACCCGCGCATTCTTCGCCGATTTGCAGAAGATCCACGACAAGTGGCTGACGGCACTGAACGGCAAAACCCGTAGCCAGGCGAAAATCGACAAACTGCGCGACCAGATCGTCGCCCACCTGTCATGCCTGAAACTGGCGCCGCGCATGGTCGAGGCGCTGATCGTCAACCTGCGCGAAACCGTTGCCCGCATCCGCTCCCATGAGCGCATTATCATGGGCATCTGCGTGCACAAGGCACACATGCCGCGCAAGGATTTCATCACCTCGTTCCCGGATAACGAAACCGACCTCAAATGGCTGGATTCGCAGATCAAGGGCGGCCACAAGTACTCCCCGATCCTGGAACAGCACAAGGAAGAAATTCTGCGCGCGCAGAACAAGCTGGTGAATATACAGACCCTGTCCAGCCTGACTATCAGCGACATCAAGGATATCAACCGCCGCATGTCCATCGGCGAGGCCAAGGCACGCCGCGCCAAGAAGGAAATGGTGGAAGCCAATCTGCGCCTGGTGATCTCCATCGCCAAGAAATACACCAACCGCGGACTGCAGTTCCTGGACCTGATCCAGGAAGGCAACATCGGCCTGATGAAAGCGGTCGACAAGTTCGAATACCGCCGCGGCTACAAGTTCTCGACCTACGCCACATGGTGGATCCGCCAGGCCATTACGCGCTCCATCGCCGACCAGGCTCGCACCATTCGTATCCCGGTGCACATGATCGAGACCATCAACAAGCTGAACCGCATCTCGCGCCAGATGCTGCAGGAAATGGGACGCGAACCCACGCCTGAAGAACTGGCCGAACGCATGGACATGCCGGAAGACAAGGTGCGCAAGGTGCTCAAGATCGCCAAGGAACCCATCTCGATGGAGACCCCGATTGGCGACGACGAGGATTCGCACCTGGGCGATTTCATCGAGGACAGCAACATCGACTCACCGGTCGATTCCGCCTCCGGCGCCGGCCTGAAAGAAGCCACCCAGGGCGTACTCTCCGGCCTTACCCCGCGTGAAGCCAAGGTGCTGCGCATGCGTTTCGGTATCGACATGAACACCGATCACACGCTGGAAGAAGTCGGCAAACAGTTCGACGTCACCCGCGAGCGTATCCGCCAGATCGAAGCCAAGGCGCTGCGTAAACTGCGTCACCCGAGCCGTTCGGAACAGCTGCGCAGTTTCCTGGAAATCGAGTAACCCCCCGGGCAGGTGCGTCTCCGCGAGCAGGCGCACCGGTCTCTCCGGAACACCCTCCAACGTAACAAAAGCGGTAAAAAACCTGCTAGAATCGCTCGCTTATCGGGCCTGTAGCTCAGTTGGTTAGAGCAGGGGACTCATCACAATGGTGCGTTCACATGGAAACATGTGAAATGAACGGGATGAATTCAGGGAAACCTTAGCAGCGTGGCTGATGGCAACCCTGAGCCAAGCCGGGAGTACACTTCCGGAAGGTGCAGAGACTACCTGGGGACTACAGTGTCCTTAATAACAGGCTGGAGCGTCCCGCACCCTAACAACCCGGTTGAGGGTGGTGAGATAGTCCGCTCCTGGTAGAAATACCAGGGTACAGTGAATCCCTTGGTCGTAGGTTCAAGTCCTACCGGGCCCACCAAAACACCCGCGCATCGCTCATGTGCGCGAACGCATAGCTTGTCCTCTCCAGACTACCCTGCTTTCCCCAGCGAACCCAACACCTCCCGGAAGCCGTTTAACCCCGCTTCCGGATTCTTGTCAGCATCCCGGGCGGGGTGGCGCGGCCGCTGTTGACCCGGTAACCATCGCATCGAGGCTGTAGTGCTGGAGCGAGCGTTTGACCTCTCTTGCCCCTTCACGACGAACTCCCGGGAAATCCTCGGTAGTTGCCCTTTCTTCCAGCCCATTGTCTTTATAGATGTTCTTTAGATGCAGGCTGATGTTATCCGTTGAGGTGTCAAACAGCTCCGCCATTTGCGCCTGGGTCAGCCAGACTGCTTCTGTTTGCGCATCCAGCTGTGAACTTCCACCGGCCGGCCTTCGCTTTCAAAAATCACAATGGCAAGGCCTGCCCCGAACCTGAGAACCAGGATAAATTCAGGTCACAACAACATGGTTTCGTTTGATCTTGGCTTCATAAAGCGCCTGATCAGCTTTAACATATAACTGGTGGCTTTCAATCGTATTGGCCCACGGGTTTATATAGGCACCCAATGAAATGGTTAAAATTTTGCAGACGTGACTTTCACAGTGTTCGATGTGTAAGTTTTCTACAGCCTTCCGGATCCCTTCAAGAAACTCAAAGGATTGCCGCGCGTTCAGGCCGGAAAAAATAACGCCGAATTCTTCCCCTCCCAGCCGAAAAGCATAGTCATTGGGGCGCTTCAGTGACTGCTTGAGAACCTGCGCAACCCTGACCAGGACATTGTCACCTGCCGGATGACCGTAGTGATCGTTGTAATTTTTAAAATAATCTATATCAATAATAGAAAATGCCAGGAAAGTCTTGTTGCGCCTGGCAATGCCAATCTCTTTTTCAATCACTTCATCAAAATAGCGCCGGTTATGGAGCCCCGTAAGGGTATCTGTGATAGATAACTCCTGGTCCGTTACATCATTAATAATATTGGTATAGCCACACACCTCATAGTTGTCATTCAGCTCCGGGTGCACGGCAGACTGAATCCATTGCACTCGGCCATTGTCAGCGACCCTGCGTATTCTTCCCTCCCAGGTTTTCCCGGTAGAAACGATTTTAAAGACAGTCTCTGGCTGGACCCCGCCTTCATAATCATTAATAAGGAAATCGGACTGCTTGCCTATAACTTCATTTTTGACAACCCCCAGGTAACGACACAGGTGGTTGCTTATATCCAGGATAACGCCATTTTTATCCATGCTGACCATTAGAATATTCTGGTCAATGAGATGAATGCGGCTCTTCATCTCGGTCTGGGTAGAGTTCAGACGTTGCATGGCATGATACGAAATATAAACAGACGTTATAACCGTCACGATCAGCAGCGCAATAATTACTACGAAGGCGTGTTTTTCCGCTTCAACGGCATTACCAAGAAATGTTTTTGCCTTATTGTCGGCAAAATCGATCAGCTTCTGGGTTTCTTTATTCAGCAAAGCCACATGATCGGCACCAATGTTCCTTGTGATATCGGCTGCTTCTGTATTCTTCCCTCTCATTTTTAAAAAGATCACTTCATCGCGGATAGCTTTCCAGTCGATGAAAGCCGTGTATGCAGATTGAATATCACTGCGCTTTCCGAGGTAGCGATCAAATATAAGGTCAAAGTTCTTTAGAACCAGTTGCTCATGCTCATCAACAAGGGCTGTGGCAGCCTGTATTTTCAGCTCGTTTTCCGCCAACACGACATCTTTCATGTAACGGTGCATGGAAACAAGGTTTATGCTGATATTCCGGGCGGCATTACTCACAGCGTAAGGATGCTGGTAGAGGTTTTCGGTTTGAGAGGCGATCGTCTTCAAGTAGGTGAGGGAAATAACGCCCTGTCCAACCAGCAGCAGGATGATAAAAGTAAAAACCAGGCTGGTATTCGTTTTATTTTTCATGACCAACTATCTGTCCTGAACCTATTACCACCCAACTTAAAGCTATTTCAGCCCTGCCACCATTGAATATCGCACCGGCTTGATACAGGTCAATTAGCAATTACAGGATTAATAATGAAGCGGCCTGGATAAATTGGCAGACTTATTGCTAATTAGCTATCGAAAGGTACGCAATGATGCTTTTTTGGCGCTCTGTTTACCTGTTACATACAGCGCCGCAGCGACACCTGAAACGGCAACTGGACGACAGGCTTTAGCTGCCAACGATTTTTTGTACACCAGAATGGCTTTGCATAGGGATGAAATAGTGCAGTTACCCCGGAATATCCTCCCGCATACAGTGAAACCTCGCTCCAATCTGCATGCGCAAAATACCAGCCTGCGCCAGAAGCTTGACCAGTTCATGTCAGAAGCTCGACGTAATGAACGGAAACTGAGGCGCTTTGAACGCCTGGAGTTACAGCTGATTGGACTGAACTCCCTATTCGACCTGGGGAAAACACTCCTCTACCCGGAAAAAAATGATTTCCAGTGGGACTCGGTGAGCCTGGTGCTGATCGATCCGGAGCACGAGTTGCGGCGTATGCTGGAGGATGAAGGTGCCCGCCTGGACGAGCATCCGTCGTTGATTTTTGTCTCCAGTCTGGGCCAGCTGGACAGCAGCTACCCACATTCCTTTTTCCCCAGTGTTGGCCGTTATCGCCCGGCCAGGCATAAATCACTGTTCCCGCAATCACGGCCACGCAGCGTGACCCTGTTACCACTGGTCCGCTATGGCAAGCTGATTGGCAGCCTTAATATCGGCAGCCTGGATGGCGAGCGTTATGCGGACGGCAGTCGCACGGATTTCTTTGAACACCTGGCTGCGATCGTCGCGATCTGTATTGAAAATGCGGCCAATGTACAACGCCTGCGGCGCCAGGGATTAACCGATACCCTGACAGCGATTAACAACAGGCGTTTTTTCGATCAACGTCTGCACGAGGAAATCGAAATTGCCCAGCGCAGCAATACACCGCTCTCCTGCATGCTGCTGGATGTGGATTTTTTCAAGAAGGTCAATGATAGCTACGGTCACCAGGTGGGCGACCAGGTGTTGCGCGAAGTCGCCGCCCTGGTGCGGGCCCAGTTACGCGGCAGTGATGTGTTATCACGTTACGGCGGAGAAGAGTTCGCGGCGCTGCTGAGTAACACCCCCGTGGAAACTGCCGAGGAGGTAGCCGAGCGTGTGCGCAGGGGAATTGAGGAAAATGTGTTTCACCTGCCGGACGGTGAGTCCTTTACGGTGACTATTTCCATTGGTGTGGCTACCTACACTCCCGCAGACAAAATCGGCGCGACGTCATCCGCTGGAGAGTTCCTGGTAGGGCAGGCCGATCGTTGTATGTACCAGGCAAAAGCGGCGGGACGTAATGCTGTGGTCAGCGGTGGCTCCCCGGGGAGCCACCGTTGTTAAGGCGTTACTAGACGTATTCGGCTACTTCGCGCCGCCACATTTTCCTTCGTTGGATTTCATATGCCGGGCACCGCATTTGCCCTCAGCAGCATCCTTTTCATGGTCGCCATCATACTCATCCATCTGTTCCTTTTTTTTACTGGAACTGTTGGATTCCTGTTTTTCGTGGCTGGGTTTTTCATCATCCTGGTGGGCCAGCTGGTAGCCTCCGGGAAGATCATTCATCTGGAAAGGATTTTCACCCGCTGCAACTGCAGCCCCGCTCACCCCCACCGCCAGTGCGGCAACCATCAAAGGACTGTGTTTTTTAACGGGAAATTGCTTACTCATACTGCGTTCACCTTTTATTTAATGGAATAACCAGAGCTGAAGACAGCCACACAAAGTAATTAGTTCAATGAACCTCAGCCTGACTCACAGGTTTTCAGATAGCGCCTTCGCGCTCAATAATCTCGCGGTAGTGCCTGTCCTGCTTCTGCTTGCTGTCACCGCCGCCAAATATCAGCGCACCCGAACTGTAGCTGTCACCAAAGGTGCCGGCGAGATTGACAGTCTGTGCCAGTCCGTCGATGAACTGGCGCTCGGACAGCTCGGAGAGCGGGTGGATAAATGCGCTCCAGAGCATGCCCCTGGCAATTGAATAACGGGCGTCCAGCGCCGAGTCGAAATTGGCCTGCATCAGGCGCTTCATCTGCCCGCTGCCGACATCTTCAGCTTTGACAATCGGCACGATAATGCGCATGCGGTTCGCCCGCTCATCGGTGATGACAGAGACCCTGTAGCCGTGCACGGTAAACTCCCAGTATCCCGGCCGGCCACTCAGCTCACCAGCAATGCGCTCCAGTATTGACTGCAGGCGCTGATTATTCATTGCCTGCCTGGCGGATTCCTGCTGTGCCTGCTGCTCCGCCCCGGCAAGCGGGACTGCAAACATCATCAGTACGGCGATAAGTACGTGTTTCATGCTGTCTCCCTGTGGCTATGCTTTTGCGAAATCTTTTGTTTGGCTCCGACGTCCTTCGATGCTTTAATAGTGCAGCGTATAACCGATGTGCGTCATGAGCAATCAATGAGCAACCAGAGCCCGCAGATAAAAGACGATCCCATGTACCGCCTGCTGCGCGAAGGC
>JAJRUG010000149.1 GCA_024277915.1 Gammaproteobacteria bacterium | reverse complement strand
GTTGGAGTAGTAGCCGTAATAACGCACCAGGTGCTCGTACTTGTCGGGGATGTGATTGAGTAGCAGGCGCAGCCATTTAAGCGCCGGCATGAGCTGGTAATTGCGTTTCAGCGTGGCATGCATCTGCGACCGGTAAATGACCATCGCGGTCTTCGGGTTATAAGTCATCTTGGCCAGCGCGAACGGGTTGCGGATCATGTAACGGGCGAGGCGCCGTCGGCGGCGTGCTGCTGTTTGGCCGCGAGGGCTCCCAAGGCAACTTGGTGTGTTCTTTACTTTATCTGGGAGATCCCAGGATAACTATCCTCAAGTTGTTTTCTCCTTTATGCGATAAGAGATTCATAGGGGATTTTCAAACCCGTGTGCAGTTTCTTGATCATTGTCAATGTCAGACTTCGCTTTTTACTCAGCACCTCGGATACACGCCCGCTTGTCCCGATATATGGCTCCAGATCTTTACGCGACAAGCTGTTCTGCTCCATCAAAAACTTGATCGCCTCAATAGGATCCGATGCCGGGATTGCATAGTGCTCATCTTCATACTTTTCCACGAGTAGCATCAAGATATCCAGTTCATCGCCTCTTGGCGTATTGGGCTTTGCACCCCATAGCTCATCGATGCGTTTTAATGCACGGTTCAGCTCACGGTCATTTTTAACAGGTTTCAGTTTCATCACAAACCTCAAATATTCTCAATATCTCCAATCTCGTCATATTCCTTATGTGTTCCCACAAAGCGAATAAGCATTCCATGTCGAACATAGTCAGTAAGTACTACAATTCTGTATTTGTTACCGCATATATTAAAAACAGCACGATTGTTCTTTAAGATGCTCACATTACGCAAGTCCGCCTTCAATTTGTGCGGCGTACTCCATTTTGCCGTTACACAATAGTTGTACCACTCTGTCATTTGCTTCTTTGCATCCCTGTATTTCGGGTTGCTCTCCCAAAATTGTCGCAGCCTGGACTTTGCGATCACCCTCATTGACGTACTCTAGCATGCTCCCATAATGGGAGCAACAGAAATATCCCAATTTGGGAGATTCCACTTTAATCTGGTAGCGAATGACGCATTGATGGATTCACTCGCCTACACCGGCTATTAGTGTCGCGCTCTGGTCAGCTAACCCAATGGTTGCTACGGTGCCGCGATTGAATTGCAGATAATCAGCCTCCATGCCATCACTGAAGATTACACCGTCGGTGGCCATCTGGCTTTCGATAGTCAGAGGATGCCGTTCCTTCACAGTGCCGTAAATCAGATTCGTGCCAGTGGTCTGACTGGGGAAAGGCTCGCGTACTGAAAATATTAGCTGACGGCTGTCCCAGGAAAGCCGACCGCCATTGACCGGTGGGATCACTGTGCCTCCCAGTGCTTCGATGACACCGGCCGCACCCGCATACACACTCTGCAACCAACCGGTGCTGCCTGCACCTGTTGAAACAATAATGCCGCTGCTGCTTTGTATTTCGGTCTGATTACCCACAGTTAGGCGATAGCGTGCAGACACATGACTCTTCGTGCCGATATAGAAGTCATTGAAGGCAAGTAATTCCTGGCCGTCGGTCAGGCGGACACATGCCATCGTAACGCGCGGGGTCTGGGTTTACCGCGAGGATGGGCTGCCCCTGCAAATACTTGGCAGTATTTGAAACCAATCCGTCCTGGCCGATCGTGATCACCAGATCATCGTCGCCGAAGGTGTATTGCGGCACCAGTTGGCGCTCGGTGATCTGGGTTCTTACTTCCTGTGGCAGCGCCCGTCGAATTTTAGTCAGTGCATCATGATAGGTTCGATGCGCTACCTCGATCGGTTCAAAGGCCAGCCCCGCGTGTTCGAGGTAGAATCGCGTTTGCGGAATCGTGCTGAATCGCACGAGCAATTCCTCGAGTTCGGTCTGTCGTGTGACAATAACTACATGCTCGAAGTGCGTGGTCATGCCGCTTCCTTGTCACCCGTGTTCATCCAGGCGACGACCTGGCCAAGTAGATCAGATGTGATGTTGAGGTTGCCGATCTGCCCGGCATTACCTGCCCATTCCTTGAACGCCAGACCGACCAGTGCCTGCGGCGGCATTTCTGCGTAAGGATTCAACTGCATCTCCGCCGCCTGGGCCTCTGCTTCGGCCAGTATGGGATTGTTGCGCGCCTGTGTATCGACGAGTTCTTTTCGGCGATTTTCGATTTCGATCTCCGTATTGATCTCGCGTTCCTGGATGTTGCGCTCTTCCTCGACCGCTGCTGCTCGTCGGTCGTAGATCGCTTGATCTGCTTGTTTTTGCAGTTTTTCGCGGTAGTCGGCTTCCAGCGCTTTTTGCATCTCCGGTGTGGGTTTAATCGCCGTGATGTGCTGGTTCAATACCGTGATGCCGAGATCGATCAACTCGGGTTCGAGGGTTACGGCCTTGAGTACGGCATCTTCGAGTGCTTTGGTGGCGGTCAGGGCTTGTTCGAGCGTGAGTCGATTGATGACCGCGCGGGTGTGTGTCTGCACGGCATTGTATCGGGTGATGGACCGGGGACGGATTGAGATTACAAAGTAGGAGTACCTTTTCCGTAGCATGTAGTGGCTCAGCGGACGCTTCCGCTTGATACCACTTCGGGAGATTTGCGGGATCTGACCACCTGGGACACAAGGTGCCAACAGCAGGCGGCGTGCTGCTGTTGGGCCGAGATCGTCTAATTCACTTCCCGGACGCATGGATCCAGGCGAGCCGATTTAAGGAACCCGCAAGGGAACCATCCTTGACCATACAGAACTCAAGATGCCCCTAATGCAAGCCATTGACCAGGCAGTGGCTTTCATCCTAGACCGAGCAAGTTGGGGAGGTTACTGCCGACCCGACCGATTTCCTGACTGTGGTTATAGCAGTTGGGATAGAAAGGTTCTTGCCGGCACGACTATCGGGGCGCCTGGCTTGGCAAAGCAATTCGCGTCGACGTAATCGGAATCAATTACGACCTGGAAAGCAAATGGCGCATCCACCTGATCCTGGAAAAACCTGAGAGTCGGGCTCATCGATTCCTCGCGATGTTTGATCTCAGCGAGAAACCAGGGTTTGTTGTCGCGGACTACCAGAAAATCAACTTCACGCCTCTCTTTATCACGCAGGTAGCTCAGTTCAAACTTGCCCAGCCCCATGTCATTCCAGCCATCCACAGCTTTGAGAAGATGACAGGCAACGAAGGTTTCCGCTTTGTCACCGGCATCCTCAATGGAGGCCCAGTCCCTCAGGAACCACTTGGGTTCCTTGCGCAAGGACCGGGAGACGTTCCTGAACCATGGCCTGATTAGAAATCCAAGATGAAGATTGCATAGAGTATCAACCCAACGGCGAATCGTATCGATGGATACGCGTATTTCTTTTGCGAGATTGCCATAAATCAGTTGGTGTGCCGAACGATTGGCCAATAATTTAACCAACAGTTCCAGCTGGTCAATTTGCTGGATTTGTGTCAAGTCGCGGATATCTTCCCTGACCAGCTGTTGAAGCCGCAGCGAGTGCCAGCGACGGCTGAAGCGGGTGTCTCGTTTGAGGAAGGGCTCCGGGTAGCCGCCATGCTGCCAAAGTGCCTCGAAATCGGTCGCTTTGACTTTCGTCGGTGGGCGAACGATTCGCTTTGCGTCGGGCAATTCCTGAGTCAGTGTCTCGGCAACGGAGAACGGGTGCATTCGATACAGGAAATAACGGCCCATCAGGCTGTCGCCGCCGCGGCGATAAACGTCCATGCGACTGCTGCCGGTAACGGTGATACGCACCTGATCGGCATAGGTGTCGAAAAAACCTTTCAGAAACTGCTTCCAACGCGGGTATTTGTGCAGTTCATCAAAAAGTGCCACCGGGACGGTATCGGACAACCGGTTCAGCCCGAGTCGATCAACAACCTTCACAGGTCCTGCAAGAATGAGTTCCCGGTCATCAATGTTGTCCCAGTCAACATAGGCATCCGCGTGATTCCGGCAGGTGGTTGTTTTGCCGACCTGTCGTGGACCGCTGACGAACGCCATTTGGCGGTTCGTCGCCAGATGTTCGACCAGCAGCGAGTCGTAGATGCGGGGTTTTGTCTCCATTCAGTCTATTATCTCCATCATCGCAGAATAGTCAAGACCATTATACGATCTATCTACTTAAGGTCGTACTAACCAGATGTGGGAATTTTTCGAGACTAAACCACTGTGCTGGCTGTTGTGCTCAGATATGTGGTCCCAACCGCGTTGTAATGCGTGGTGATTCTCCCGCTTTTATGCCTGACAAAGGCAACTCGGCAATCAGTCGGTTCTGCTCCTGCCAAGACAGCGGATCGGGCTGCCATTCAAAAGATGTGACGCATTGCCAATTTCTCGCTGGCCGGCCTCGCTACAATCGGCAGCTGTCTTTGACTAAATGTGTCCGCCACGGAGATCTTCATGCCTGCGTATAAGCCTGCCCTGATCTGGGGAATCTTCTTTTTCGCGCTGCTGCTCAGTGGTGCGGTTCCCGCCCAAAATATCAAAGAGCGTCTGTTCCACGATGCTATCGCCGCGCGCGAGGCGGCCAATGAGAAAGATGCCGTACATTTGGCGCCGGCGAGTTATACACGCGCCGCCAAGGCCTATCGCAATGGCGAGCGGAAGTTCAGCGAGGCGCGGTCTCTGGAACGCGTACAGAAGGATCTGGACAATGCGATCAAATACTTCCGGCAGGCTGAACTTGTGGCCGAAATTGCACGGCAGAAACTAGGTACGATGCTCAAGGCACGCGCCGACGCACAGACGGTCGACGCGAACCAATACTCTGTCCGCGAATGGAAGCGCGCCGAAAGCCTCTACAGCAGTGCGCTGTCAGCGAATGAGAGCGGCCGCGGTAAAAACGCGAAGCGGCGCGCCGCAGACGCCATCGAACTTTACCGTCAGGCAGAGTTGACCGCGATCAAGACTATCTACCTGGCCGAGACGGGTCTGCTAATTGCGAAGGCCGGGAAACAGGGTGTTAAGCGCTATGCGCCGCAGACGCTGGCGAAAGCAAAGGACCTGCTCAAGCGTGCCGAGATCGAACTCACCGGGAATCGCTACGATACCGACCTGCCGCGCAGTCTGGCACGCCAGGCAAAGTATGAGGCACAGCATGCGATCTACCTGGCCGGGTACCTGCAGCAAGCCAAGCGCACCGGACGCAGCACGGAATCGCTGATCCTCGAATGGGAAGCTCCGCTGCAGCAAATTGCCGCGGCTGCAGATATCAACGCCGGCTTCGATGCAGGCTTCGGGCCGCCGGTCCAGGCCATGATCGCCTATATAGGGAATCATCGTTCCTCATCGCATGAACTCGGCCAGCAGGTCGCCGACCGGGATGCGGAAATCATCGTGCTGCATGGTGAGATCACCGAATTGCAGGAACGGCTCGGCGGTGCCGCCAGCGAGCAGCAAAACTTGCAGCGGCGGTTGATGGCGCAGGAAAACCTGCGCAGAAAGGTCAAGCAACTGGAGAGCACGTTCGAGCGACAGGAAGCCGAAGTGTTCCGGGATGCGAACGAGATCTACATCCGGCTCGTGGGCTTAAGCTTCGCCTCCGGCAGTGCGGACATCCATGCCGAGAACTTCCGGTTATTGACGAAGGTCGAGGATGCGATCCAGGTGTTCCCGAACAGCCGGGTGATCATCGAGGGTCACACGGACTCCTACGGCGCAGATGAAACCAATCTCTCACTGTCCGAGCAGCGCGCAGCATCGGTACGCCAGTACCTGTTGGTACAGATGGAGATGTCGCCGGAGCAGGTCGAGGCAGTCGGCTACGGCGAGACGCGGCCAGTCGCGAACAACGAAACCCTGCAGGGCCGCGCCCGGAACCGGCGAATCGACGTACGCATCGTGCCCGAGTCGGACCAAGTCACAGACTTGGCTGCTGTGACATTTTCAGGTGCGCGGAGCGAGCCCTAGCATCGCCTCAATAGAATCTGATGCCGGGGTCAGTGGTTCAAGCCCACCCATCACTACCAATGTTTTCAATCGTTTATTCATTGGTGTTTTCATTACGCTGATTGCTATTCCTTCGTCGCTTCACGCTCAACCAGCAGTGTATGAGAAGCCATCCGACATTCCGGTAGAGGTTTTTGCCGCACTACCAACATTCAGCAGCGCGCTGCTTTCCCCGAGTGGAAAAAAGCTGGGCTACTATGTGAGCATGAGAGGGCGTCGCCATCTTGTGGCTCAAAACCTTGATGGGTCAAATCGCTCACTTATTCCGCCGTGGGATAAAAAACTGGAGCTGGGCAGTTACTTTTGGAAGAGCGATGATCTGATTGTTTTTAGTTTAAGCATGACCTTGAACAGACGAGTCTTTCGGGGGAAAACGACTGAAACCCGCATAATGAGCTTTAATTTGGCAACAGAAGAATTCAGGTGGCTGGGCAAGCCAAAAGGTCGATCCAGAAAAGTGTCTCAGCTTGAGAGAATTGTGGATCGGCTTGTTGATGATCCCAGCCACATTCTTTTGCAGTTGGATTTTGATCTGGATACCACACCGTCTGTTTACAAAGTAAATATTGAAACCGGAAAACGGAAAAGGCGCAAAGGAGGCCGCAGGGGTATCAACAATTGGTACACAGATCAAAACTCGGTGATCCGCTTTGGCGCAGGTTATAGACCCGATAGCTCAAAATACAATGCTACATTCAGAACCACAGAGGGCAAATGGATTGACCTGACCAAGGTAGACTGGGCTGATGAGTACAACATTGAAGGCTTTAGTGAAGATGCAAACATTCTTTATGTTAGCGGCCTGAGTGCGTATGGCACCATAGGCCTGTTTCGCCTTGATATTCGATCAGGCGAGATCATTGACAGTGTCTTTGCCCATGAAAAAGTCGATATGGGGAACATGTTCAATCATCCTGTCACGGGTCGGTTGGCAGGAGTAATCTATGTCGATGATTTTTATCGCATCAAATATTTCGACAAGACTTTGAGTTCACTTCAGCGCAGCTTCACCAAAGCCCTGCCGGGGGAAAATATTACCATCGTTGGCAAAGCACGTGACGCAGAAAAATATCTGGTATTCGCTGATAGCGATACCAACCCGGGGGACTACTACTATTATGACCGATCCAATCGGCAGCTGGACTGGATAGCAGCGTACAGAGCTTCTATTGATGCCTCTATGATGTCTCCCGTTAAACAGGTTTCCATACCTGTCCGGGACAATAGTGAAATTCCCGCTTACCTGACCCAGCCGAATGGCGGAAAAACCCCGGAAAATCTACCTGCCATCATATTGCCGCATGGTGGTCCCCATGCACGCGACAACGCAGAATGGGACTGGTGGTCCCAGTTTTACGCGAGTCGTGGCTATTTGGTGTTGCAACCCAATTTTCGTGGGTCTGAGGGCTATGGGCCAGCCTATGAAAATGCCGGCAAAAAACAATGGGGTGGCCTAATGCAGGATGATGTGACAGATGCTACCAGGTGGCTTATCGCTGAAGGCATGGCAGACCCCGAGCGCATATGTATTGCGGGTGCTTCTTATGGTGGCTATGCCGCACTTATGGGGGTGATTAAAGAAACAGAGCTTTATAGATGTGCCATATCAGTAAACGGTGTTACGAGTTTGCCCCGTCTTAAATCCGAGGATCGCCGCCGTACTGTTGGTAGCAGAGCATGGACAAAAAATATGGGCCTGGAAGGCGTTGAGGACAAAGCGGTTTCGCCATATCACAGGGCCGATGAAATTACGGTGCCGGTGTTACTCATTTCCTCTGTTGATGATGCACGTGTTCCCTACGAGCATTCCGAGGATATGCACAATAAACTCAAGCGGCTCAGGAAAGACAGTCAGTATGTGAAACTTGAAAATGGTGCCCATAGCATGCTGACTGCAGAATCCCGTCTTATCACGCTTCGAGAAACCGAAAATTTCCTCAGGGAGCATATAGGGGACAGGCGGTAACCCCACTTCTGATTGAGATTACCTATTCATGCGTCTCGGGAGATTTGCGGAACCTGGTTATGCATCGTTATGCACAGCCCTGCAGTTTGCACCGAACGCCCTTTGGTAATTATCAATTAAAACAAACATATACAGCTGGGTAGTCGCCCTTATAATGCCGGGGTTGATGGTTCAAGTCCACCCATCACTACCAATTAAATCAAACACATGTGTGATCTCCCGCTCTTCAGACACGCTCCGGGCACAGCATTTTTTGCCGCTGCTACCACATCGGCACGCAGCGATTTTCTTTCAAGATTCACATCGCATGTCCTGACCGGCAGTAATTTGAGTGATCATTATCGCCCGGCTTGCAATATCTTCAGTGCAGCGGTCACCTGCCGACGAATTTGAAAGCTGTTGGCTTTTAGAATTGCCGGTACATCGCGAGTTTGCCGAATCAGTGCCACGATGATTATCTGGGTATCACTCATTGGCACATAGACAAGGTAGTGTTCTCCAACTGCGTAGACACCGGGATCCGTATTCCCGATCAGGTCATCTTTCGCTGCTATCGCTGGTTGATGTGTGGCGATGTAATTCGCGCCGTCATGTAGCTGCTGGAAATACGACTTCGTTCTTTTTTTGCCCCAGCGGGCAACAGACCACCGGCGAGCCTCACGAAAATCACACGCAGCCGTTTCCGTCAGGATGTACGACTTGCAGCGATTTGACACTATCGATCTTTTTCGTCGGCGATATCAAGGATCGATCTGGCTGAGAAACGACTATGCCTGATATCGTCAAGGCCATCGAGGACATGCGCTACGGTGCCCTGAGACTCCATATCGTGACGAATCAAGTCGCGCAAATACTCGCTCGGCGTCGAATACACGCCGGCATCGCCGGTACGGGAATTGATAAACTCACGAAGTTCATCCGTCAGAGATAAATTCAGGCTGCTCGCCATTTTGTCACTCACACTCGCAATTTGGCAGTACCGACAGAGTACTCGGCATGTCGAATATTGTCAATATTCGACATAAAATAGGAAATTATCCTTCAGTGTGAGCCTGTTTAACGCAAAGTTGGTCAATATCAGACCGGAGCTTTCCACTGATCACCGTGTCTTACTTAACCGGGATCACTTCTCTGTTGGGTATGACCGATTGGCAGATTAGCGGAAAAGGTGCAGCATGCTGCATATGTGAATGGCCGGCGATGTTCTCACTTGTTTACCAGTTCAAGTGAATCATCGGCACAGCAAGCGAAAGATATTATTTAATGCGTTTTACCGAAGATGATTTTTTGCTTCGGGTAATCATCC
>JAJRUG010000148.1 GCA_024277915.1 Gammaproteobacteria bacterium | reverse complement strand
GATGCATAGGATGGTTCTTGCTCGTGAAGCATGCGAACCGCTCGTTCCCGGACTTCCGGGGAATATCTGTTTGCTCTTGTCATCGGAGTATCCTCTCAACATAAAAGGTCTCCGGCAATCCCGGGGCGATTCAAACGTTGAAATCATTTAAGCGTGGGGGGGGGTACCGGCTCGACGGTCTCAAGGAATACACAGGTGCGTATAAGCCAGAGCAAGAAGTTTTTGCAGGCGACTTGCTGATTGCTTATACAGATGTCACTCAGGCAGCCGATGTTATTGGTAAGCCAGCGATGGTGATTGACGACCCAAGCTATGAGCATTTGGTTATTTCACTGGATGTAGCTGTAGTTAGGCCGGCGAATGATGATTTGAGGTTCTATTTGTACGGTCTTGCACGCACTCACAAATTCCAACGGCATACAGAATCATACTCTACAGGCACTACAGTTTTACACCTAGGGAAGGACGCTGTGCCCAAATATCGTTTCACGATGCCAGCTGACGAGTTGCTCCACGAATATGCGCAGATAGTTTTACCTATGTTTGCTTCGATCAATGAGCGTGTTGAGGAAAGCCGGGGACTTGAGTTAACAAGAGATGTGCTGCTCCCACGACTGCTCAGTGGTGAGCTATCAACAGGCTAGTCGTAATGGATAATAAGTATTTTAGGAGGACTTGGGCCGTTATTGAACTGACAGAAGATCGCTACAATATAGAAGCGACGACAATCGCGGTGGAAACAGCTCTGGTTGAGGGACAATCTGGGCTCGTGATAGGAGGCTGTAAGGCCTTGATTGAAAGTTTCTGCAAGTCGATTCTTCGCGAGAAGAATATCTCTTTTTCACCCGACTTAGATGTGGGTCCTTTGGCAAAATTGGCTATTGGTGCGTTAGGAGTAGGGAACGGCGTTGATAATGAGAGAAAAGCTAGGGAAGCATTCATGAAGCTTGTTTCGAGCTTTACCAATACACTTACAGTTGCCACTCAAGTAATCGGTGAGCTGCGTAATGAGTTTTGTCCAATTTCACATGGGAAATCCGCTGATCACAAATCTTTGGATATTCACTATGCAGAGTTTGTGGCGAGTCAATCCGATGCGCTCGTTGGTTTCGTCTATCAGTTGCGCATGAGCCGAGAGGTCTTGGCACCAACCGATCCGCCGTTGAGAGACGGGGGTTTTGATTCATTTCTAGATGACCAGTTTGGGGAGAGAACAATATTTGAGGATGTCTATTTTGCATCGGAGGTTTTGTTCAACGTGAATCCAAGCAGATATAGAGACGCGTTAGCCGATTATAAGGCTAGTCTATCTGGGACGAGCAACACATGATTAGCGAAGATCTGTTGGAAAAAATGGCTCTAGCTTGGTTTGAGCAGTCAGATTACGAAGTCTCGTATGGCCCCGATCTTTCCCCCGATGGTGATGATCCCGAGCGCAGCGACTATCGCCAGGTAATCCTACAGGATCGGCTGCTGTTTGCATTGCAGATGATTAACCCTAATATTCCTGTTGAGGAGCTGGAAGAATTGGCTGCAGCTGTCGCCAAGCCCGAGTTCCCGACACTGATCAAAAGCAATCGCGCCTTCCACAATCACCTGCTCGAAGGCATGCCGGTGAGTTGGAATGACGGTGGCGAAGAAAAAGACGACCACGTCCGCCTGATTGATTTCAACAACGTCGACAACAACCAGTTCCTGGTCGTGAATCAGTTCACTGTGCAGGGCACGAAGATGAACCGTCGGCCGGATATCGTGGTGTTCATCAACGGGTTGCCCATTGCGGTACTCGAACTCAAGAACCCTGCCGATGAGAGCGCCGATGTCTGGGATGCTTATAACCAGCTGCAGACCTACAAAGATGAGATCTCGGATTTGTTCGTGTTCAACGAGGCGCTGGTGGTGTCGGATGGTGTCACGGCGCGGATCGGGTCGCTGACGGCCAGCCAGGAATGGTTCATGCCATGGCGGACTATCAAAGATGAGGACGACAAGCCGTTGCTGGAGTATGAGCTCGAGAAAGTAGTCAAAGGATTTTTCAATCGCGAGTTGCTGCTGGACTACATCCGACACTTCGTGCTGTTCGAGCAGGACGGCGATACCCTGACCAAGAAGATCGCGGGTTATCATCAGTTCCACGCGGTACGCGAGGCGGTGCGGGTGACGCTGATCGCATCTCGTTCGGGCACATCGGATGAAAGGCGTGCAACTTATCGCGATGAGGTGGTGCCGGGCTCGCGCAAGGCCGGGGTTGTCTGGCATACGCAGGGGTCGGGCAAGAGTATTTCCATGGTCTGCTATGCCGGCAAATTGCTGCAGCAGCCGGAAATGAATAATCCGACGATTGTGGTTGTTACCGACCGCAATGATCTGGACGGGCAGTTGTATCAGACTTTTTGTGCAGCAAGCGATTTGCTGAAGCAAGAACCGATTCAGGCGAATGGTCGCGATAACCTGCGCGAGGAGTTGGCTAAACGCCAGGCCGGTGGGATTATTTTCACGACCGTGCAGAAGTTTGGGTTACAGGAGGATGAAGACCAGCATCCCGTACTTAATGCCCGCGAGAATATTGTGGTGATTTCCGACGAGGCGCACCGCAGCCAGTACGGCCATCAGGCCCGGCTTGATACCAAAACCGGCCAGTACAAGTATGGATATGCCAAGCATCTGCGTGATGCTTTACCTAATGCATCTTTCATTGGCTTTACTGGTACGCCGATTGCGACGGATGATCGCGATACGCGCGCGGTATTCGGGGGTTACGTCAGCATCTATGACATTCAGGATGCTGTAGATGATGGTGCGACTGTGCCAATTTTCTATGAGAGTCGGCTGGCGAAGCTGGATATTGATCGAGAGGTGATCGAAAAACTCAACGCCGAGGTCGAGGAAATTATCGAGGATGAAGAAGACCTGCGCGAGCGGGAAAAGACCAAGGGCCAATGGGCAGCATTGGAAAAATTGGTGGGTGCGGCGCCGCGCATCAAGGAAGTTGCTGCGGATCTGGTCGAGCATTTCGAGGAGCGCACCGCGGTGCTGGAAGGCAAGGCCATGATCGTTGGTATGAGCCGCGATATTTGTGCGAGCTTTTTTGCCGAGATCATAGCGCTCAGGCCGCAGTGGGCCGGTTCACGACTCGAAGGCAAGAACGGAAACAGCGGGGCGTTTAACCCCGAAGATGGCGCAATCCGGATTGTCATGACCGGCAGCGCCAGCGACCGGCCCGAGTTGCAGCAGCACATCTATACCAAGGCCCAGAAGAAGCGTCTGGAGCGTCGGTTCAAGGATCCGCAGGATCTGCTGAAACTGGTCATTGTCCGGGATATGTGGCTGACGGGCTTCGATGCTCCCTGTGTACACACCATGTACGTGGACAAGCCCATGCGCAGTGCCAACCTGATGCAGGCTATTGCCCGTGTGAATCGGGTGTTTAAGGATAAGCCCGGCGGTTTGGTGGTGGACTACATCGGCATTGCGAATGAGCTGAAGAACGCACTAAAAACATATACCGACTCCAAGGGTAAGGGTAGGCCGGCAAACTTTAGCGAAGAGGCACTTTCGGTGCTGCTCGAAAAGCTTGATGTTGTGCGCGGGATGTTTGCGACTCCGTTGGAGGTTAGCGGTCACGGGTTTGACTTCAGCGACTATGAAAATAGTGCACTTGCGTTACTGATGCCTGCTGCCAATCACATTCTGGGGCTGGATAACGGCAAGCAACGCTTTCTTGATGCGGTGCTGGCGATCAGCAAGGCGTTTTCATTGTGTGGCACGCTGGATGAAGCCAGGGCGCTGCGCAAGGAAATTGCCTTTATCTCGGCAGTCAAGGCGGTCATTACCAAATATACGACAGTTGACAAGAAGCGCAGTGAGGAAGGCAAGCGCTCAGCGCTCAAGCAGATTCTGGACAACGCGATTGTTGCAGATGGTGTGGCGGATATTTTTGAGCTAGCTGGCCTGGAGAAACCAAATATCGGCTTGCTATCAGATGAGTTTCTTGAAGATGTACGTAATATGGACAGTAAGAATATTGCCTTGGAATTGCTCGAGAAACTGCTTCGGGATGAGATACGGGCCAATACCAAAACCAATGTCGTGCGCGAGAAGAAATATGGAGACCGTCTGTTAGCCACATTGCGTAAGTACCATAATCGGGCGATTGAAACGGCGCAGGTGATCGAAGAACTGATTCAGATGGCCAAAGACTTCCAGAAAGAGCTGGAAAAGGAGAAAGAGCTTGGTCTGAACGCGGATGAGCTTGCTTTTTATGATGCATTGACCAACAACGAATCTGCGGTTCGGGAGCTGGGCGATGAGACTCTGAAAAAAATAGCTCATGAGTTGACCGAAAAACTGCGAAAAAGTACGACTGTCGACTGGCAGGTGAGAGACAGCGTTCGGGCGAAACTGCGGAATCTGGTCCGCATTATTTTGCGGCGCTACAAGTACCCGCCAGATAAGCAGAAGGAAGCGATTGAACTGGTGCTCAGGCAAGCAGAAGTGCTTTCTGATACGTGGAGTGTGTAAGGAACAAATATGTCCGGTAAGTATTTCGGATAAATATCAAGATGCGCTATTGGTGGGTCAATCAGAACAAGACGTTTTCTCAGGAGAGCGAGGGCGGATATCTTTGGTCACCTAAACGCAAATCGAATGGGCAGCGCAATCCATTCTATGAATTCATGCGGGAAGTTGCTCCCGGAGACATTATTTTTTCGTTTTCAGATACGTTGATTCCGGCAATTGGTATCGCACAATCCACTGCTTACCCGTCGCCGAAGCCGGCAGAGTTTGGCTCGACTGGGCCGAATTGGAGTACTGTGGGCTGGAAGGTAGCTGTCCGATACTTCTTGCTGAGTAGCCGAATCAGGCCGGCAGATCATATGCATCGTATTGGCTCGATGATGCCTGACAAGTACGCGCCGCTTCAGCCAAGTGGGCGGGGCAACCAGGGTGTCTATTTGACTTCGGTTCCAGATGTGCTGGCTCGTGAGCTAATTCGTTTGATTGGATCAGAGGCGAGCAATTTATTGAATGCTAATGCTGTTAGAGATGAAGTAGTGCCGCTGGTGGCTGACCCGCTTCCGGATGTTATTGAATGGGAAGACTATATCAGTGCCCAGATTCAGAATGATCGGTCTTTAGGCGAGACAGAACGCAGCTCAATTGTTGTAGCGCGTCGTGGTCAAGGGCTGTTCAAGCGCAAGGTTCAGGAGATCGAAGCGGGTTGCCGTGTCACTGGTGTGGAGCGAGTTGAGCACTTGATTGCGAGCCACTGCAAGCCGTGGCGTGATTGCGAAACAAACAAAGAAAGACTGGATGGTGAGAATGGACTATTGCTGACCCCGTCGATTGACCATCTGTTTGATCGTGGCTATATATCTTTTGAGGATAAAGGAGAGTTGCTGATTTCTCCGGTAGCGCATAGAGAATCTCTGAGACGTATGGGTATTGAGGTAGATGCCCGGCTCAATGTGGGTGCTTTTTCATCGGGGCAGGCGAAATATCTGGATTTTCATCGTGAGCAGGTGTTTCTGGAAGCGAACGTATGACAGCGATGATCTTTCATCGTGCGGAGAACGAAGGTCAATTCTCATTAAGCCCCATCGAAATCGCATTCCTGGCCTCATCCAGCGTAATCATCAAGGTCATATCATCCGTCAGAGATTCATGAAATCCCCAGTACCGATAAAACCTCCTGGCACCACCCGATAACACATGAACAAGCAGGGCACGGATCCCCGCCTGTTCAGCAACAATCACAGTGCGCTGAATGCAGTCCTTCAGCATTCCGGCTCCAATCTGTTTTTGCTGCCAACGCCTATCAACAGCCAATCGTCCCAGTACCATGACAGGGACGGGTTCAGGCATATTCCGGTGTACCGGCACCTTAAACCCTTGTTGGCACGCCTGAACGCATTGCTGGATAGTCAGGAAGAATCAGCCGACGAGATTCGCAAACGTATCCGCATTTTGCACATGGCGGCCCGCACCGAGCGCCCGGAGCATTTCGAGTCCGTGGCGAGTGCCACGATCAGACGCAAACGCATACGAGTGAGCTACCACGCTCGTTCCAGCAATGAAATAACCCATCGTGAAATCTCCCCTCAGCGCCTGGTGCATTACCGGGATAACTGGTACCTCGATGGCTGGTGCCACCTGCGCGAGGGCTTGCGGAGTTTTTCCGTGGATGCCATTCGTTCAGCGGAGATCCTGGAGCAAAAGGCGAAGCGTGTTGCGGAGAAAACCCTCAATGAAGTACTGGCAAGTGCCTATGGCATTTTCTCGGGCAAGGCGGACAAGCGGGCAGTGCTTCGTTTCACATCAAAGCAATCCCGTTGGGTGGCATTCGAGCAATGGCATCCTGAACAGGTCGGTCAGTTTGAGGAGGATGGCTCCTATTGTCTCGAGATTCCGTATCGTCATGATAACGAGCTGGTCATGGATATCCTTCGTTATGGTCCCGAGGTCGAGGTGGTTTCACCGGCAGGGCTGCGCAACAAGGTGAAAAAACGCCTGGCTGAGGCGATCGCCCGTTATTCCTGAGCGGATTTCCGTTACCTGATCTCTTCTGATCCTGTATGGCTCATCCTGTGAGCTACTGCTACCTGCATACTGCTATTCAGGGGTCATGCCCTTTGCGGAAACAGGAGAGCAGTCATGCAGACAATCAGCGAGACCATTCATCAACTTCAGTTGGGCAAGGCCTCGACATTCGAGGGCCTGACAGTTTTTCCACTGTTTGACAACAGCAGCGCCCGCGAGCCGGACTACCTTACGCTGGATGAGGCGCTGGAGCAGGGTCATGCGCAGATTCAGGAGGTCTCGGAAGGAGGCGAGGTATCGAACCTGTTGTTCAGAAATAACAGTGACCGCAAGGTGCTGCTGGTCGATGGTGATGAGCTGGTGGGCGCCAAGCAGAACCGGATCATCAACCTTTCCATCCTGGTGGCGGCGCACAGCAAGATAGAGATTCCGGTTTCCTGTGTAGAAGCCCACCGCTGGGCTTACCGCAGCCGGCAATTTGGCTCCAAAAAACGCAGCATGTACTCGCAGGCCCGGGCTGCGAAGTCGGCGCAGGTGAGTATGAATCTGAAAAGAGTGGGCGAGCGGTATTCCGATCAGGCCGAGGTCTGGGACAATATTGCTGACTGCTCGTTTGATCTCGGGGTCGAGTCAAAGACGGGTTCCATGGAGGACATCTACGAGCAACATGATGGTCGGCTTACCGCGTACCGTGAGGCTTTTCAGGTACAGGATGGTCAGGTCGGGGCTGATAGTGAATCCTACTGTGCACTGGGTATTGGTGAAGATCTACGTTTGTCCGGGGAGACACTGGCCGGTGGTGCGCTGGTGGCGGAGGATCGGGTGGTGCACCTGGCTGCTTTTCGGCGTGACACCTCCGAGGGCATGACGGGCGCGCGCGGATTGCGGCTCCGGAATCGCAACGGGTCGGTTCACTAGGGGGTGGGGCGATGGAAGCCGATCACAACCGGTTAACCCTGCATGCCTGCCGGCGAATGCAACAACGAGGTATTCCGCGGCGGGTGATTGAATATGTGCTGGCCTATGGGAGGGTGAGTCACGATCATCATGGTGGCCGGGTGGTGTGGCTGGACAAACGTGCTCGTGCGCGGTTGCGTCATGAAGAGGGCCGGGCAGTGTTCAGCACATTGGACAAGCACCTGAATGCCTATGTGGTGATGAACATGGATGGAGTGGTTATGACTGTGGGGCATCGTTATCGCCGAATCATGAGCGGTACGAAGCGTCAGTCTGTTGGCAAGCCATCCAGGCGCTTCGTTTTACTCAGGCGGCAACTTCAACGTAGTCGACGCGACTTGATGCAGTGGGAACCGGGAGATTATCAGCCCGTAATCCTTCAAGATGAAATTGGATTGCTTCCCGAATTTCTCGTTCTGTTTCTTCCACGGTGCAGCCGGTAGCGGCACAGCCGGGCAGGTCCGGTACGTAAGCCGAGTAGTTGCTACCCGCTTCCTCAATAACTATTGCATATCGCATAGGAATTTCACTCGTTTTTCAGGCTGGCCTGTTTAAGGATACTGTTGAGAGTGCCCGGTGCCAAGTCATCAGATGGTTTGCCTGAGACAGTAACACGACCTGTCTTGTTCGGATGCTTGAGCTGACGGTGATTTTATGGACGACAGAAACGATACTCAGCCGCAGGAACGGGATTTTGATGACGACTGAAAAGGTGCCGGGTTTATTATCCAAATCCCGGCGATCTCCGCAGTTATCAGCATGAATCGCCCCGGGATTGCCGGAGACCTTTTATGTTGAGAGGATACTCCGATGACAAGAGCAAACAGATATTCCCCGGAAGTCCGGGAACGAGCGGTTCGCATGCTTCACGAGCAAGAACCATCCTATGCATCACGGTGGG
>JAJRUG010000147.1 GCA_024277915.1 Gammaproteobacteria bacterium | reverse complement strand
GGGTACGGAAGATTGGCAGAAAGCTGCAGCACGGATAATCTCGAAGAAGCGGAGCGCTACCTAGCGCACCGCATGAATGAGGTTCGCCAGGTGGTGGTCTATGGCATTCGACCAACACGGACGTTTGAGAAAGCAGTAGTTAAATATCTCAACGACTATCAGCACAAGAAAAGCCTTGAACGGGATGTCTATGCCTTCAAACGCATCATGCCGCATATCGGCGATCTTCATCTGGATCGCATTCACAACGATACGCTGGCGCAGTATCGGCAGGCTCGTCGCGCGGACGGGGTCACAGCCGGCACTATTAACAAGGAGTTGAGCTGTATTCGGCGGATATTGAATCTTGCTGCGAGAGTGTGGCGACACGACAATGGCATGTCATGGCTTAATTCCCCGCCGCTGATCGAGATGGAGAAAGGGTCGGCACGAAAACCCTATCCGTTGAGTTGGGAAGAACAGGACCGCTTGTTCAGGGAGTTGCCTGGGCACCTGCAACGGATGGCCTTGTACAAGGTCAATACCGGCTGCAGGGAACAGGAAGTGTGCCAGCTCAGATGGAACTGGGAGGTCAAGGTTCCGGAGCTTGAAACAAGTGTGTTTGTGCTGCCAAGCAACGACCAGTTCGAGACAAAGAACTCTCAGGAACGAATCGTTGTGTTGAACTCGATTGCCCGAAGTGTTGTTGATGAACGAAGGGGCAAGCACCCCGAGTTTGTCTTCACCTACAAAGGCGATCATCTGCTCAACATGCTCAATTCAGCATGGCAGAAGGCGAGGGTCCGGGCGAAACTGCCCGGGTTTCGAGTGCATGATCTTCGTCATACATTCGGACACAGGCTACGCGCTGCGGGTGTAAGTTTTGAGGATCGTCAGGATTTACTCGGACACAAGTCCGAGCGCATCACGACACATTACTCGGCACCTGACATCGCCAGGCTGATTGAAGCTGCCGAGAAGGTGTGTGAAAGGCGACCAAATACTGTGTTACGGGTCGCAGCTCACACGAATCTCACACAATCAGACACACAAAACGGCAGTAGTCGAGCAGACCACGTGCAAGTGATTGAAGTTTAGGGAAAAATTGGTCGGGGTGAGAAGATTTGAACTTCCGACCCCTGCCTCCCGAAGGCAGTGCTCTACCAAGCTGAGCTACACCCCGACTGTTGGAATGTCTGGCAACTAGAGGTGCCAGACAGTGCGCATTTTATACGCGTTGACATGGCTTCAGGCAAGTATTGTGATTTCTTAAACCATGCCGAAACCGGGTGCAGGGCACGGGAATTCAGCCTGCGGCCATTGGGATCTCCATCTCCGGCAATGCGATTTGATGATCCTTGCTATACAGATAGTCATTAAATACATGTTCTGCTGTCAGAAGCTGATAACTGCCGTCAGGAAGTTGGTTGGTTGTGTCTTTCAGCCGGTATACATAGTGTCCGCAGGTATAACACTTGTGCTTGCTGAAGTGATAGCACAGGCAGACTTTATCCTTGACCGGCAGCTTTTTTCCCTTCTCATCGACGGGCGTATTTTCGTAGGCCGTCAGGTATTGGCAGGTGCCGTCTTTTCCCAGAATGTAGCCCAGTGGTTCGCATTGCGGCTTGATGTTGGAGTCGATGCACGGGCTGTTATTCAATAGCCGTATCGGATAGCCAGTCGGTGATAGTGTAGAGACATAGACCATATCTTCAGTAGCATTGAAATATGCCTGCTTGGCTTTGTTGGGCAGACCGCACTCTTTCGTGACGGTAAATCGTGTTGCGACCTGAACAGCACTCGCGCCCTGTTCAAGATATTCAACGGCATCGGTGCCGGTGAAGATTCCACCGGCAGGTATTACCGGGATATCCAGAGATTCTTTTTTTAGAAACTGCAGCACATCAGCGACAATCAGGCTGAGTTTGTATTCTCTCCAGTCTTCACCAAAGCCAAGATGCCCTCCGGCAAGCGGTCCTTCAACGACGACGTAGTCGGGCAGCCGGTCAACGCGACTCGCGCCTCTGAGAAAGATCTTGAGTGCGCGTGCACTGGAGACGATGATGCCGATCAGTACTTCACGAAAACGTGCATGATCAGCCATCAGTTTCATGGTGCCGGTATGCAACCCGGCTGAGAGCGTAATGCCATCGATACCGCCTTCCATCGCGGCACGCAATCGCGTACGAAGAGTATCCCCCGGAGCAGCCATGGTCAGCTTTTCCATGACATTAATGAAAATACCGCCATTGCCGGTTTTTCGTGACATTGTGTCGCGCACGAACTGGACTTGACCTTTCCACAGGTCTTCAAGACAAAACTTGACCTTCGATTTGTCGAATGTGTCACGAGACGCCCGATGACGCTCTGACTTGGCTTTAGTGTATTTGGTGGAGAATATCCGGTCCGAGAGGAACGTCGACATCGCGTCAGAAATATGGCCGATACCCCCCAGCCGACTGGCTTCAAGCGCCAGATCCGAGGTGGAAATATCCACGCCCATGCCGCCGACCATAATAGGGACATACTCGGAGCCGCCGAGTGTTAGTCGAAAGTCATTTACAATTGCCATGGTATTCCTGAGATTTTCACGATGGTCGCACTAGTATCTTCGTTCGACAGAAAATTCTGCGAGTTGTATGAGTGCCGTCTTGTAAGTTGAGTCCGGCACTTTGCCAAGTGCCTCGATAGCCTGTTCACAAGCCTGCCGTGCACGCGTTATCGTATATGCCAGTGCTCCGGTAGTTTCGATGGCTGCCATGATCGAATCGATTTCGGTCAGGCCGCCCTGTTCAATAGCTTTGCGGATGGTTCTTTGTTCCGCCGGAGACCCGCGTTTCAGTGCAAAAATTAACGGCAATGTTGGTTTGCCTTCAGCCAGATCATCACCAATATTTTTGCCCAGTTTTTTGTTGCTTGCATCATAATCCAGAGCATCATCCACCAGCTGAAATGCTAGGCCCAGTTGTTTGCCGTATTCGATAAAGGCGTTTTCAACAGCGCGCGTTTGATCGGCAAGAATAGCGCCGATCAGAACACCGGCCTGAAAAAGGCGGGCTGTTTTTCGGAAGATCACATCCATGTACATATCTTCGGTGGTATCGGGGTTGTTGCAGTTCATTAACTGCAGCACTTCTCCTTCGGCAATGGTATTGGTCGCATCGGCTAATTCTTCCATGACCCGCATCTGCCCAACCTGGACCATGAGCTGAAAAGCGCGGGAATAGAGAAAATCACCCACCAGCACACTGGCTTCATTGCCAAATACAGAATTAGCCGTGTCTTGTCCGCGACGGAGCTCGGAGTCATCGACAACATCGTCATGGAGCAGGGTTGCGGTATGGATGAATTCGATAATCGCAGCAGCCAGAATATGGCGTTCTCCGGTGTACCCGCAGGCGCGGGCGGCCAGCAGTACCAGCAATGGGCGCAGACGTTTCCCGCCGCTACAAATGATGTATTGGGAAACACTATTGACCAGCGCAACGTCGCTTTTCAGCTCATGCCGAATTGCCAGATTGACACCGTTCCAGTCATTGCCTACCAACCCTCGAATAGATTGGAGATCGAAATCCTGATTTTGTGCTTGAACGATCTGCATTCTACGGTGAATAATGCCTTGGATGAGAACACCTGTATACATGATCTTGCTGGCTTTGCTGTATTGCTCCGGGTCTGCGGTAGCATTTGGCCCAACCGGGCATCATATTGTTGGTGCAATTGCCGAGTCTTATCTATGCCCGAAGTCCCGTGCGCTGGTCAATTCTTTACTTGATGGAGAGTCACTGGCGAGTGCGAGCCTGTGGCCAGACTGGATCAGGAGTACCCCTCAATGGCGTCATACCCGACCCTGGCACTATATTAATGTAGCTGACAACCAGACTATCGAGGCAGCGATGGGCGGGGAAGATGGTGATGTACTGCAGGCACTGGCCCGATCTGAGCGCAGGTATCTGGACAGGAGCCTTGACCGGGAAGAGCGCGCGATCGCGCTGCGCTTTTTGATCCATTTTGTGGCGGATATTCACCAGCCACTTCATGTTGGGCGGCATTCTGACCGGGGAGGTAATCGGATAAAAATCCGGGTCGGAACCAGGCGCACCAATCTTCATGCGCTGTGGGACGCTCAGGATTTGCTGCGTACCAGCGGCTGGACTATCGACGATCATGTCCGGGCAATGGGTGCAGTTATGTCCAGTCTGAAAGCGGGTCAGGCTCAGGACGAGCCACTGGAATGGGCTCGGGAATCGCGCAGCTACAGGTTCTATATTTATGATATTAAAGAAAAATTTGCGGATGGTTCTTTGGTGCCGGGCGCAGAGTATCTGGCCCGTGCCCGCGCTATTGTCACTGAACGGTTAGCACTGGCAGGCATTCGTCTGGCAGATCGGTTGAATGGCGCAGGCTGTGGTGCGGGCATGCCGCCTAAGTGATTGATAACCGGGCATTGATTACTGACCCCGGAGACCGTAGAATTCCGGCTCTTTTCGGGTCGATTGTCGGCCAAATCCGGAGACAAACTATGTACGCCGTATTCAAGACGGGCGGAAAGCAGTATCGAGCCAGTAAGGGCGATACGCTGAAAATTGAAAAGCTCGACGCTGCCGAGGGCGATAGCATCGAGTTTGATAATGTTCTGATGGTCGGCGAGGGCAGCAACGTTAAGGTTGGTTCGCCGCTGGTGTCTGGCAGCAAGGTAAAGGCCAAAGTGCTGGAACAAGCCAAAGACAAGAAAGTCGATGTGATCAAGTTCAAGCGCCGCAAGAATTTCCTGCGCATGAAAACGCACCGCCAGCACTTTACGCTGATTGAAATTACCGGGATAACCGGGGCGCCCAGAAAGGCAGCGGCTAAAAAAGAAGCTGCTGAGCAGACCAAGGAGTAACCGGCATGGCACATAAAAAAGCAGGTGGTAGTACCCGAAACGGTCGCGATTCCGAGTCCAAGCGGCTTGGAGTCAAGAAGTTCGGTGGTGAGCAGGTATTAGCTGGCAATATTCTGGTACGGCAACGTGGCACACGATATAACGCGGGCACTAATGTTGGTGTCGGCCGCGATCACACGCTGTTTGCGAAGACTGACGGCACTGTGCAGTTCCGGCGCAAGGGTCCGAAAAACCGCCAGTTTGTCAATATTCTCGAACTTCAGTCCTGACCTGATCCGGGTGCGGAGTGCGCCCACCCCATGAAATTCGTCGACGAAGCCACAATTCGGGTGCAAGCCGGTAATGGCGGTGCCGGTTGTGCCAGCTTCCGGCGTGAGAAATACATTCCCCGTGGCGGTCCTGATGGGGGAGACGGTGGATCTGGCGGGAGTGTCTATCTGCTTGCCAACTCAGGGATCAACACCCTGGCGGACTTTCGGGTGACCAGAAAATTTGCGGCCGGCAATGGCCAGCCTGGTATGGGCAAAGATCGCACTGGCCGCGGTGGTGAAGACCTCATCGTGCCGGTTCCTGCCGGAACACGGGTTTTTGCCTCGGAAACGAATGAGTTCATAGGTGATCTGACAACCGATGGCCAGCGTTTACTGGTTGCTCTTGGTGGAACGGGGGGAAAAGGCAACGTCCGATTCAAATCCAGTACCAATCGTGCGCCGCGACAATCAACCCAGGGAACGGTGGGTGAACGTCTGGCATTGAATCTGGAGCTGACACTGCTTGCCGACGTGGGGTTGCTTGGTATGCCGAATGCCGGCAAATCAACTTTGATCAGTGCTGTTTCGGCCGCACGTCCTAAAGTTGCCGACTACCCTTTTACGACGCTTTATCCAAACCTTGGTGTCGTATCAGCGGATCCCCTGCGCAGCTTTGTGATGGCCGATATTCCAGGGTTGGTAGAGGGGGCAGCAGACGGTGTTGGTCTGGGTATTCGCTTTCTCAAACATCTCAGCCGAACCAGGCTGCTGTTGCATCTGGTTGATATGGCACCGATGGAAGGAACCGGCAATCCGGCAGAAGAAGTTGTCTCGCTGGCGGCTGAGCTGGCGAGGTTCAGTTCTGAGCTGGCTGCCAAGGAACGGTGGCTGGTGCTGAACAAATCCGACCTGCTGCCGGATGTCGAACAGGCAGAGCGACAGGCTGAAATTGTCGAGGCACTGAACTGGTCAGGCCCGGTGTATCAGATCAGTGCTTTGAGCAGGCAGGGCACCGCCCGGTTGGTCGCAGACGTGATGTCGCGGCTGGAGAAGATCGATAAAGAAGAGCCAGCGGGAGAAGCTTTCTAGCTTTGGGCTAATGCCTTGACCGCTTTATTCAGATTGCTCTTGTGCCGGGCAGCCTTGTTGCGGTGTATCAAGCCTTTGTTTACCATCGCGTCTATCTTTGGAGTTGCAGCCTTGCAGGCCTCGGCGGCTTGTTCTGAGTTACCGGAACCAATTGCATTGAGCACTTTCTTGATTGCAGTACGCATGCGTGAACGTAATGCCACGTTATGTTGACGGCGGCGCTCAGCTTGCTTGGCGCGCTTGGCTGCTGATTTGATATTGGCCACTTGGTTTCCTGTTCGGTAATATTGTAGACACGGCTTGTTGCTCCGCCTGTTAGAGCGGAAGCCGGGTATTCTTTGGGTTTGGAGGTCGGTTGTCAATACCCTGACGGATATCCAGGGGTGTGTTTTGCCAGCGCCCTGCCTGATACCACCTTGCCAGCCGCTAGGTTAGACTTCCGCCCGTATGCCCCAGAACACCACCCAGAACACTCCAGAGACTGATCTGCAGCCCTCCGGAAAGCGCCTCCTGCGATCCACGTCAGTGGTGAGCGTCATGACCCTGTTGTCCAGGGTGCTGGGGCTGGTTCGGGACGTGGTATTTGCCCGGATGTTTGGCGCCAGCGTCGTCATGGATGCCTTTTTTGTCGCTTTCAAGATTCCCAACATTTTTCGCCGGTTTTTCGCCGAAGGCGCTTTCTCCCAGGCATTCGTACCGGTTTTTACCGAATATGACCGGAATCGCTCAAAAGATGAGGTCAGGGAACTGGCCGACCGCGTTGCAGGAACCCTGGGTCTCAGTCTGTTCATCGTCACTGCGATTGGTGTGGTTGCAGCACCTTTGCTGATTGCGCTGTTTGCACCCGGGTTTCTGACCAATGGCGCCCTCGAAGATACCGGCCGTTATGAGCTGGCTGTCGACATGCTGCGACTGACCTTTCCCTACCTGTTCTTTATTTCGCTGACCGCGCTGGCGGGAGGGATACTGAATACCTACCACCGTTTTGCAGCGCCTGCATTCGCGCCGGTTCTGCTGAATATTGTGTTGATTATTTTCGCTGCGTACATCGCTCCGGGTTACGCGCGGCCGGGGCTGGTGCTTGCTGCGGGCGTATTCGTTGCCGGTGCACTGCAACTTCTTTTTATGCTGCCATTTCTGGGTCAGCTGAAAATGCTGCCGCGGCCACGCTGGGGGGCAGGGCATGAGGGTGTCAGAAAGATCATGAAATTAATGGCGCCAGCAGTGTTTGGCGCATCGGTGGCACAAATCAATATCCTGTTCGATACGCTGATCGCTTCTTTCTTGATCACGGGCAGCATCAGCTGGTTGTACTACTCGGATCGTTTGATGGAATTTCCACTGGGCGTGTTTGGCATTGCGCTGGCAACGGTGATCCTGCCCAACCTGTCGCGGCATCACACTCCCGAGTCAAAAGACAGTTTTTCTGCGATGCTCGAGTGGGCGATGCGGCTGGTGGTTCTGATTGCTGTGCCGGCGGCGGCCGGGTTGTTTGTCCTGGCAGCGCCTTTATTGACAACCATTTTTTACGGCGGAAGGTTTGCCGCACATGATGTCAATATGGCGACACTGAGCCTGATGGCCTATTCATTCGGTTTGGTCGGATTCATCATGGTGAAGGTATTGGTAACGGGCTATTTCGCACGCCAGGATACTCGAACGCCGGTCAGGATTGGTATTCAGGCTTTAGCGGTCAACATGGGCCTGAATGTGTTGATCGTCGTGCCCTGGGTGATGGGGGGTTATCCCGGGCCACATGCCGGGCTGGCCGTGGCTACATCGTTGTCTGCTTTTCTGAATGCCGGACTCCTTTATAGAGGATTGCGCCGTGCAGGAGTGCTGGAAAGATCACCGCGATTGGGAAAATTCATCATTCAGGTGTCAGCGGCGACTGCATTGATGGTGATGCTTCTGTGGAATTTCCTGCCCTCGGGTGCGAGCTGGCTGGAGGTGGAGCTATTGACTCGTTGCCTGTGGCTTGCAGCCAGTATCGCGGGTGGTGGCTTGATATATTTTGGTGCATTGGTTGCCACAGGAGTTCGAGTGGCGGATTTCCGAATGATTAGCGATGAATCCCGCGGTGGCAGATCAGGGTGAGGGGCAGTATGCGTCTGATTCGCAGGCCGGGAACAACCCGGCATAGACCCCCGCAGGGGTGTGTCGCTACGATTGGCGTGTTTGATGGTGTTCACCAGGGGCATCAGCTGATACTGCGGCGGGTGATCGATGAGGCAAAGAAGCGGGGTTTGCCTTCCCTGGTTTTCTCGTTTGAACCCACCCCGCAGGAGTATTTCAGCAAGAGCAGCCCGCCCGCCCGGCTGATGCAGTTGCGGGAAAAATACCAGGCGCTGGAAGCGTTGGGCATCAACTGGCTGTATTGCCCGCCATTCGATGAGACCATAGAGTCTCTCGATCCCCTGCCATTTATCCGGCAGTTTCTTGTTGAGACTCTGGGGGTGAAACACCTGGTTGTAGGCGATGATTTCAGATTCGCCAAGGGGCGTAGTGGCACTATGGAAGATCTCATCACGGCTGGCCGGGATGAGGGCTTCGGTGTTGAGCAGACCGGTAGCGTGATACAGGATGGAATTCGTGTTTCGAGTACCGCGATCCGGGCAGCGCTCGATGCGGGTGAACTGGAGCAGGCAAAAAATCTGCTGGGCCGGTACTATCGGATGTCGGGCAGAATTGTTGCTGGTAAGAAGCTCGGCAAAACACTGGGGTTTCCTACAGCGAATGTTAATCTGAATCGGGTGCTGAGCCCGGTGATGGGGATTTTTGCGGTCAGGATCGACGGGTTGGAAGAGGGTTTGCTTGACGGGGTGGCCAGTGTCGGCACGCGCCCGACAGTAGGAGGAACCGTCCCGATACTCGAAGTGTATATCTTCGATTTTGACAGGGAGATTTACGGGCAACATATTCAGGTTGAGTTTGTGGCCAGGCTGCGAGACGAGGTTCACTTTCCGGATCTTGAAAGCCTGCGTCAGCAAATGCATATTGATGCAGATCAGGCTCGGCAGATACTGGCGAACCTGCAATAAGCACAGTGATTCCAAAAGACAGACAATTTAGAAAGAAAATATTGTGACTGATTACAAAGATACGCTGAACCTGCCGCAAACGGATTTCCCGATGCGCGCGAATCTCGCCCAGCGGGAGCCAAAACTCCTGAAAGAATGGTATGCACGCGATTTGTACGGAGCAATTCGCCGGAATTGCGAGGGCAGGGAAAAATTTGTCCTGCTGGATGGCCCGCCCTATGCGAATGGTCAGATCCACCTCGGCCATGCCGTTAACAAGATCCTCAAGGATGTCATCGTCAAGTCACGCACATTGGCTGGCAAGGATGCACCCTATATTCCCGGTTGGGATTGTCACGGCCTGCCGATCGAACACCAGGTGGAAAAGAAAAAGGGCAAAGCCGGTGATAAATTGACAGCCACCGAGTTTCGGCAAGCCTGTCGAAGCTATGCGCTCAATCAGGTGGATAATCAACGGGAAGATTTCAAGCGACTCGGGGTACTGGGTGACTGGGATAAACCCTATCTGACGCTGGATCCGATGTTCGAGGCAGACCAGGTGCGCGGATTTGCCCGGATCATTGAGAACGGGCACCTGCAACGGGGTTACAAGCCCGTGCACTGGTGTCTGGATTGCCGCTCAGCACTTGCTGAAGCGGAGGTCGAGCATCAGGACAAGCAATCTACTTCGGTTGATGTTCGTTTTGATGTGGTGGACCAGGAAGATTTCTATTCACGTCTGGCGAAGGAGGGTGTGTCTGTATCAGTTGATGATGAATCACCCGTGTCGATTGTAATCTGGACGACAACTCCGTGGACATTGCCGGCGAATCAGGCTGTAGCTCTGGGTGGAGATATCGAATACACGTTGATATTGGCACGGATCAATGATCGATCAGTTCGGCTGGTGCTGGCTCATGAATTGGCAGAAGCCGTGCTGAAGCGGTACGGGGCAGCAGAACCCTGGAAGGTTCTGGGTAATTTCCCCGGGACAGCGCTCAAGGGGGTCATGCTCAGGCATCCCTTCTATGAACGGCAGGTTCCGGTCATTCTGGGTGAGCATGTGACGCTCGAGAGTGGTACCGGCGCAGTTCATACGGCACCCGGGCACGGGCAGGAAGATTTTATTGCCGGTGTCGAGAATGAATTGCCGCTGGATAATCCGGTAGACGGAAGAGGGGTTTACCTCGATAACACCGGGCTTTTTGGCGGGCAGCATATATATGCTGCTGACCAGCAAATTGTTGAGCTGATGCAGGAATCCGGTATGTTGCTCCATACGGAAAAAGTACAGCATAGCTACCCGCATTGCTGGCGCCACAAATCACCTTTGATTTTTCGAGCCACACCGCAGTGGTTTGTGAGTCTTGATCAGAATGGACTACGTGCAGCAAGTATGCGCGCAATCAATGGTGTGCAGTGGATTCCGGAGTGGGGCAAACAGCGCATCGAGGCGATGGTGGAAAGCCGGCCTGACTGGTGTGTTTCACGCCAGCGTGCCTGGGGTGTGCCGATTCCTCTTTTTATCAATAAGACTACCGATGAAATTCATCCCGACACGCCTGCATTACTGGAGAAAGTTGCACAGCGAATGGAAGTGGAAGGTATCGATGCATGGTTTGATCTGGATCCGGCCGAGTTGCTGGGCGATGCTGCCGGCGATTACGAGAAGTCTGCGGATACCATGGATGTCTGGATGGATTCAGGCATGGTGCACTACTACATGTCGCGGCAAAGAGATGAGGTCGGCAACCCGGTAGATTTGTATCTGGAAGGATCCGATCAGCACCGCGGCTGGTTCCAAAGCTCATTGCTGACATCAGTTGCGATGTATGACAGGGCGCCTTACCACCAGGTTCTGACCCACGGGTTCACGGTGGATGAGAAGGGGCGCAAGATGTCGAAGTCCCTGGGCAATACCATTATTCCGCAAAAAATCGTCAATACCCTGGGTGCAGATATTATCAGGCTCTGGGTGGCCGCGACTGATTACCGGGGGGAGATGCATGTCTCCGATGAGATTTTCAAACGCATGTCGGATTCTTATCGACGTATGCGTAACACGGCCCGGTTTTTATTGGGTAATCTGCATGGATTCGATCCTGCCGAACAACTGCTGCCTGTCGATGTGCTGGTTGCCCTTGATCAGTGGGCGATAAAGCGTACCGCCGGATTACAGGTGGAAGTGCTGGCAGCGTACCAGTCATATGAGTTCCATCGGGTCTATCAGCTACTGCATAATTTCTGCGTGGTCGATATGGGCGGGTTTTACCTCGATATTCTCAAGGATCGGCTGTATACGACCGGAGCTGACAGCTATCCCAGGCGCTCTGCGCAGACCGCGATGTATCATATCGTCGAGGCGATGGTGCGATGGTTGGCACCGGTGCTCAGCTTTACGGCCGAGGAAATCTGGAAAACCATGCCGGGTCAGAGAGAAGACTCGGTATTTCTGACCACGTGGTACGAGATACCCGGGTTTTCTCCAGCATCAGCATCCTCACCCGGGTCGATACCGGGGAAACTTGATACAGCGCTGGACTGGGAAGAATTGATTAAAGTCAGGGCAATGGTCAGCAAAGTGCTGGAAGACCTGCGTAACAACAAGATCATTGGTTCCAGTCTGGATGCGTCAGTCAGGTTGTACACCGATGGTACCTTGCTCAGATCTCTTGAACGCCTGGGTGATGAGCTCCGGTTCCTGTTCATTACGTCAGAGGCCACGGTGCATCCGTTAGCGGAAAGACCAGACGATGCGATCCAGGGCGAGCTGTGCTGGGTGAGTGCCGGCCCGGTAGACGCAAAAAAATGTACCCGTTGCTGGCACCATCGTAGCGATGTTGGTAGCGTTCCAGACCATCCTGAGATCTGTGCACGATGCGTTTCCAATATTGCAGGTCCTGGTGAAAACAGGGAATTTGCGTGATTGAAGATGAGTAGTGTGAACACCCCGGAGGATCAGAGGGCTTCCTTGCCGATATTGGGTCGAGGTGTATTCTGGTGGCTGCTTATTTCTGCTTTGATTATTGTGATCGATCAGGTCACCAAGCAATCTGTAATCGAAAATTTCTCGCTCTACCAGCGCCTCCAGATTTTTCCCGTTCTTGATCTGGTGCGGCTACACAATACCGGAGCTGCATTCAGTTTTCTTGCCGGTGCTTCCGGTTGGCAGAATTTCTTTTTTGTCGGTGTGGCTATAGTGCTCAGTATTGGAATCCTGGTCTGGATGGTGCGTACGCCACGCAGTGGCTATCTGACGCTGTTGCTGGGTCTGTCAATGATATTCGGCGGAGCGATAGGCAACCTGATCGACCGTATCCAGCACGGCTATGTCGTCGATTTTATTTTGTTCTACTATCAGGATTGGTCTTTTCCCGCTTTCAACGCAGCGGATTCGGCAATAACCTGCGGAGTAGTTTTGGTGCTGATCGACGGGTTTATTCTCGACCGGCGCAGGGCAACTTAGCCCCAGCACGCTTCTGTATTGTCAGCACCGCCCGAGTCCTCGGCAGTTCGTGCTCCTTGCTCATCAATCCTGAACAGCACGCAGTCGGTGTCGGCAGCCTGACTTTCAGCACCATCAACGATGGCGATGGCAATGAACCCGACTCCGGGACCATTCACCGGATCAGGGGCTACCGCGAGGGTGTAATATCCTCGTTCTGTCGTGCCTATCCCAAGGCCGGCGGGTGGCGGATCCGCCAATTCCGTAGCGGTCACCGCGTATTGAGCAGGGTTTGCCTGCAGGTAGAATTTTTCCTGCGCGGCTGCAATTCTCAGCAGTGCTGAAGTTGCATCCACCCGATGGACCCGCATCATATAACCCCGGTAGCTGGGAATAGCGACCCCTATCAGGATCGACATCACTACCACTACCACCATCAGTTCCACCAGGGTAAACCCGGTTTGAATACGTCGCATTAGCAGCTCCTACTGTGTTTCATCTTCGACCCAGAAGGTGGTGCCGCCACCAGGGCCAACTTCGGGCTCGTAGCACTCTACACCAACACAGATTATCGGTTTTCCATCTGTATCAGGCGGAAAGAAGAACACCGGATCCGGAGCGATTCCTCCCTGGTTCAGGTCTTCGTACCGGTCTTCCGGTGGTGGCGGGTCAGGATTCGTCGGGTCAGCAATCAGCGCCGGACCGCCGTTGGTTACGTTGACCGCATAGGCACGATTCTGGCCACTTGTTGGCACGCATGATGAACCGCTTACACCGCTGTTGCCTGGCGGAATGAAGGAAGTAAAAAATATCGTGCCATCGAAGGTAATGGATCTGGAGAGTATTTTTTCCCCGATGGTCGAGTCCATGCTGAGACGCCAGCCAGCGTCAGTGACATCCAGTTCAGCTTCCGTATCGAGGGTGATGTCTACCAGGTCAGCCTGTACTACCGGCGTCCCGTAGGCTGCGGTCTGGATACCTGTCAGCGGGTTAAAGTCCCTGATGGAGAAAAACTCGTCCTCTGTGGCCGTATTCAGCGGGTGAGCGCGATAGCCTGAACCAATATTGATTGTGAAAACAAAATTTCCACCTATCTGCAGTGGCACCACTTCCGGACGATTATAAAACCGTCGGGTATCCGCCGCAGTTGCACCAGCGATACCGCCAGCACCCAGCGTAGCCAGCACGCCCCCATCGACAAGGTCTGTGACTACAGCGCCATTATTGATATCAAAACGCCATAGTCGACCGCCCATATCACCGACATACATTCGGTCGGCGAACTTGTCCTGACCGAGATTCAGCACATTGATGGCAGAGGGAATTGCATTAACCATATCCGGCAACGTCAGGTCGTGCCCGGCAGTGCTGCCGGCGCTCCATACCAGGCTGCCATCCTCGATATTCACCATGTAGATCGCATTCCCTACGTTATCAGTGCTGTAGGCGGGCGTATCCTGAGTGGTGTCATACCCGCCGCCTATCACAGCGACAGTTGTCGCAGTGCCGTCGATATTGACAGTCGCAATCTGGGGTCTGGACCATGTCTGGCCAAGCTCCGAATAGCCCGCTGTGCTGCTGTCAATGACCCACTCAAGTACAGGTGCAGCACGATTGGTCACATTGAGTGCGAACACAGCATCACCACCCCGGCGCTGACCAAAAATCAGAATAACTTCTTCTGCTCCCGAGATACCTCCGGCGAAATCGTTGTTTTTAATATACACACGAAACTCACCATCCATGCCGTATTGTTTGGCGGGAGACGGGTCATCGATATGCAGGTCATACAGCCGGTCCAGCATGCGGGACGGAATGAATGCCCAGAGTTCCGAGCCATCATCGGGATCGATCGCGTGTACATAACCGTCGTTGGTCGCGATATAAACAGTTGCATCCGGTGCAGTCGCGGTGCCGCCATAGATCACGGTAACAGGCTGGACATGCAGTGGATCACCCATGATGTGACGGGTATCTGTGGTATCGGTGTCGTCGTCCTCGTCAAAGATATCCAGACCGCGGGCCCAGTTGATTACATTATCCCTTTCGGCAACCGGTGCCCCCAGCATGGCTGCAGTCAAGGCGCTGTTGCTGGTTGTGATCAGATTATCGGCTGCAATCAGGTTGTTGCCGGAAATATTGGTGTACAGATTACGAGTCGCGTGATCCGGCAGGATACTGGCTGCACCACCGCTCTCCACTTGCTTCCCGTCCGCTGTCGCCGACCAGAAACTGAAAGCGGTGTCTGCGAAGAATCCGGTTTGCGGGTCAACAGCAGGTTGATCGTCCTGGCCTACCAGGACGCCACCAACCAGCTTGTACTTTTTCAGGTTACCCGGCCAATGCATGCTTGGTGCCGGCTGAAACACCGAGACGAACAGGTCTTGAAGATTTTGTGTGCGGTTGAAAGAGTTAACCGGTACGGATGGTGCGGTAAAGGTCGTCGCATCATCGAGAATCGACATGACGATTTCCGTCAGCGCGGAGGACAAACTCGCCGTGTCGTCTGCCAGCAGGTACTCACCACCACCTCGTGCAGCAGTCGATGCGAGAATCGGCAGGTCAATTGTGAAACCCACAGTGTAGGTGGTCACATTTTGCTGGCCACTGGCGGGGCTCATATCATGGTTGAACAGATAGGCCGCCATATCGTCCAGGCATGCGCCGCTGCCATTGCCGCCATCGCAATGCTGCGAGCCGGTTGCGGCAGCAAACCCGGGCAGGTTTTCAATCCGGTTATGTGCTCCGGTGTCCTGTGTCGGAGCGCCGTCAGTCAGTAATACGATATAGTTTTTCTGACAGGAAAATTCTATCGGAGAGTTATAGGTGTCGGATGACAGGTTGTTGCCTGTGCGTGAACCGGCCACGCTGAATACCGATCCAACATTACCATAGTCTACATCCCGCCCGGCAAAGTACTGTCCTGCCTCATAGAGTGTTTCAGAGAGCGGCGTCCAGGTGGAAGGAGTAAGATCTTGTACTGCTTGCTGGATGGAAGCTTTGGCGGTTGCAATGTTTTCCATTGCATAGGAAATCGGCCCGCCCTGTGAGAAATTAAATTGTTGTAATCCAACGTTAACACCACTGATGTTGTCCAGCAGGTTGGTGACCACATCCTGGGCGATTTGCAGTCGGGTTTGAGTGATTGAGCCACCAGAGCTGTCCCAGTTTAGCCAATTACCATCGTATAGGGTATAACTCCGATTCCACGTCGGTTCATTACTCAGGCTCGTTGTCCACGGTCCGGCGTTCGAACTTGATGCCCAGACCGCAGCATCTCCTGTGTTCTGACCATGAACACCGCGGTCATCACGGCATTCCATTTCACGGTTTTTCCGGTTGCGGTTGAGTGCTTCCCATCGATTGCGATTGCTGCGCCAGGCCAGCAAATCACCGGAATACTGCCCGAGTCCTGCAAGCGGTGCTTTCGATGCATCACAGAAGTTTGCAGTTTTCCAGACATACCTGTTGCTGTTACATCCGGGTTTGTTGCCATTGGAGCTGAAATATATTGCATCAGTATCGTAACAGCCGGTATAGGTATCAGCTGCATTCCACGGTACCTGTGTGGTGACCGTAGCACCCATGCTGCCAGAGTTATCAACAATAAACAGTATGTTTGGTTGTGCGCCGGTGTTCGTCGGGTCTCCATCGGCGATAAAAAGCTCGACGTCCTGCGCGGCTGCGGGGGCAGCTGCGCCGAAAACAATGAGCATACCCGATAGCACCCAAAGTGCCTGCTTGCATCCTGCATTCATGACTATTTCCTCCGTGCGGGCAGTTCGACTACGCGCCTGCAGTCACTACAATCCGGGTAACCTCGTGAGTTTCCGGTAGATAAAATACGGTAACCAGCTGTCCCTTTTTATTGCGGGACAATGACATTTCCTGAACGAAGGTATCCAATTCCATGGTGCGACCTCCCAGTCGATAGGTTGTATTGCCAGTGATCTGGAAACCCTGTGACTCACAGGTGTCGCATGGTTTAATGGTGATTCGGTCGGTCGCGTAGGTCGGTAACCGCAACTGACCGGCATCCAGCTCAAGTGCTTCTTCGATTCGATCCAGTGCAGCGGATGCACCGCCACTCCATGTCAGTATGGCCAGTGTCACTACCAAAAATACTTTTCTGAAATTCATGGGTTTGTCTCCTCGCAATTGGGGTAGGGCAGGGTTACTCACCAGCACAGCCGGCCGGAGCACCTACTATCCAGAACCCCCGCTGGTGTACGGCTCTTGCCTGCCGGGATGAGGTTCCTGTAGATGTGGTGACCCAGACGTACTGGCAGAAATCAGTGCTGAATTCTTCAATTAGCCCTGTACGACCTGCCCAGTTGATCCGGGTTGCGTACTGCCCGTCGAGGGCGCCAACACCGACACCCGCATCGACCGGGTCAATGTCCTGATCTGTAATCGGGACAATCACTCCTGTATCGATTCGCCGGGCAACGGATGAATTGCCAGTCTCGGCAAGTTGAAAAGCATTCTCGGCAAACTGATTGTTACCGGCCATGGTGATCTCCAGGCTTGAGGTGCTCATCGTCGACACAGCCAGTATCGTCAGGACCAGCAGCAGCACCAGTCCCACAATTAATGCGGCGCCGTTTTGATGTTGTCGGTGAAGCGTTGCTTGTTCCATTCTAATTCCTCAGGAAAATAGTTTTTGTGACCTGCAGGCGACGAAAGCCATCCGGATAAAGCGTGGCGGGACCTGGTGCACCACCGGGAATAATGGGAAAATCGGGTAGTAGAGCCAGGGCACGATCCGGTGCCGGGTACGGACCCGGGTCGCCGTAACCAAATTCCTCAATCTCGGCCCGAACCAGCATCCACAGTCGAATGGCCATCACGGTCGAAGTAGCTACGGCAGGATTTGACGGGTCGACGTAGCTGTCCACAGTGCCGGATTCGTTGGTATCCAGTCCCAGTTGTATTTGCAGGTTTTCTACGCCAGGCATGATTTCCTGATCCGTCATCACACCATTGACAAGTGTCTTTTGGCGCAACGAAGGGGTGAGGAATCGTGCAGCTGGATCCTGGTTGTTTGAGTTATTGTCTACATAGTAAACATTGACGACGAGATCATGGATTTGTGCTCCTGCGTCAAACCCTGCGAGGGGAGCTACTCCGTTGCGAAACAGCTCGCCATGGAAAAGATCAGAAAGCAGCTGAATCTGATTGGGATTGGCCGGCATGACCCGGCTGCTGGCATGGCGGATGGCCAATACATCCGAATTTGGTCTTGCGACTGTGTTGGGTGCACAGGGTATCGCCCCAACATCAAAGGCATTATCGAGAACCTGGATGCCCTGTCCCAGATTTCCAATGGCCCAGCCGCTGATATCAGCTCCGGTGCAGAATACCTGCACCCCGGCAGTGTTTCCTACCAGGGTGCCGTTTTTATTACGTCCCCAATAACCTGTCAGCCGTAAATCCGGCTCGATGGTGTCCATTACAAAACGAATGTTTTCCTGGATACGGGATACGTTATCAGTTGTGCGGTAGTTCATCTTGCTCTGTACATAGACAGTAACGGCACCCGCGATCAGGAAGATGCCGATTGTCATCGAAGTCATCAGTTCGATCAGGGTCATACCGCGTTGCGGACCGTGAGATGGCAAGTTGAAATTCGGGAAAATTTTCATAGCTGCATGGTCAGGGCGTAGCTGGACGGGGCTGCCTGACCGGTCTCCGGCCAGCTCACTGTAATTGTGTAGGTGGTTGTCGGAGGCGAGGCCAGTACAGCGATATTTGCATTCGCCCCGACTGGCAATCGATTGGTCATATCCTGTGTCAACCGCCACCAGTCATCCTGTGCAAGCTGCAGCTGTGTACATGGGTTGAGGCAGTCGTTATTCACACCTGGGCCGGCACCTGCATACGGGTTGCCTGCACCGGCAGGGGGCTGGGGAATAACACCACTGATATTGGCCCGGATACGATTTGCCATATCTGCTGCCAGTGTCACGGCGGTGGTGCGGTATATTGAGGTCTTGCTGGCGCGAAGCCCTTCCACGTAAAGCCCCGCAATTCCAAGCATGCCTACCGATAGCACGACGAGGGCCACCAATACTTCCACCAGTGTGAAGCCGGTTTGATTGCAACTGTGTTTGCTCGATCGCTTCATATTCAATTTCCTAGCAGCCCGGCATCGGGTTATTCGCGCCCTGGACAGAGTTCTGATCCCGGTATATGCGCGGACGCCCGGTGATTGCAATATTGACCCAGCGACCGGCAGCAATACCGTTGCCGGTATCCAGGTTGCCCCGGCGGTCACAAAGCTGCATGTCAGAGACCAGGGCCTGTAGTCCGATAGTTGTTGCGACACTTCCATTGGCGTTGAATGAAACAAGTCGCGGCACCTGATTTCCTGCTGCATCAGAGGATAGAAAATCGATGGAGTCAGGTAGTTCAGGATTGACTGTGAATACGGTATCGGCACCATCCACGGTGCCATCAGGAATACAGGGGCCGGCACCTGCAGCGGCCGTACAATCGACAAAGCCGATCCAACCGATGGAAAAGTCCCCGGCAACCGAACACACTGCGCCATCAGCACTGGGGCAAATGGTAGTGGTTCTGTTGCGTTTAATGGCCTCGGCACGTGCAGCATGCAGGCTGGTTATAAGCGCATTGGTCGTAGCTGCCATGCGGCTGTTTTCCATAAATGTGCCGATCGTCGGGACACCCATGGTCATGACTATGCCGATGATGAATACAGTCACTATCATTTCGATAAGACTGAAACCTGCGGAGATTTTTTTGCCCATGCGCAGCATCCTGTACGTTGGGGCAGCCGACCACAAATAATTCCGACTAACGGTCTCCCGCGCTGACAAGCGGTTTTTATTTTTGTTTTACCGTTAGTTACGGCGCACATTTCAAAGGTTTATTATGTGAATTCGTGGTCGAAATCCGGGGTCTTCCGGTGTAGCTGACAATAACAGCGCGTGCTTTTTCGGCGCCTCTGCTGTCACAAAAAATGAATGTGCCATTGGTAGAACGTTTCCTGAATGGCCTGAAAACAAATGCCTTACGGTTGGCTTTGATGAGGCCTCCTTTGAACGGACCGCTGACCCGGAGAATGATCTCGTCGCGATCTACTTGCGGCGGGTCATCGTGATCAGTGTTGACGAATACGATCCAGCCTTCATTCCATTGACCGCCATGCTGGCATTGGGTCCCGTCACTGCTTTTACACAGTGCGATATATCGCACGCTGGTTTGAGCAGCTTGTTTGGCAAGGTGAATACTGTGCACGAAGCTGTTTACCGAGCTGGTCATCCTTGCTTCCAGGATCAGCCCGCCCAGTGCCGGCGCACCGACAGTCAGCAGAATCCCGGCAATCAGCAGGGTTGCAAGTAGTTCCAGCAGTGAAAATCCCTTCATCGAGCATCCTGTTGTGCGGTTGCTGCTACGTGATTCCCGAGCATAGGAGAGCCATGTAGTGGCAGGCAATCCGGGAATCAGTGCTGATTGTGCAGATTCCTGTTTTTTTTTCTTTACAATGGAGGCAGGAGGACTTTCGGGAGAGTGTGTATGGATCTCAGTACACAGGTTAAGGTGGCGTTGCGGGAGGCCGATATCAAGCCGACCCGGCAGCGTGTTGAAATCGGGATGCTTTTGCTGGCAGGCCCGTGTCATTTGTCGGCGGACCAGATTTCCTCCAGGCTCATGGAATCAGGCTGTCAGGTATCAAAAGCAACGGTATACAATACCTTGCACCTGTTTTTACGGCGGGGGATTATCCGCGAGCTTGCATTGGACGCGAGTCGCCAGGTATATGATTCGACCATCGAGCCTCATCATCATTTCTACAATGTTGATACGGGCGAATTAACGGATATCGATTCCTCCGAACTCGATATCAACAGGCTACCCAGGCTGCCAGCCGGTACCCGGGCTGAGAGTATCGAACTGATTGTTCGGGTGCGAAATAAATAGTGATGTCTGTCAACATTTTAACCGGATCGCAGTATACTGCGCCGCGTGATATTTGATCAGCCGGAATAGCTCAGTTGGTAGAGCGCTTCACTCGTAATGAAGAGGTCTGAGGTTCGATTCCCCATTCCGGCACCATCATTTCAGCTGTGTGAGCCGCTTTCGGTTTCATCATCAACCCGATAAATATCCTCATATTCATCTGGACGCTTGCCAAATCTTGGCCGGATCCAGAAATACTGGGCAGGATCTTCGAGTATGCGGGTCTCTATTAGCCGGTTAACCCGCAGCATGTCTTTCACCGGATCATCGCTCGGGAAATCTGTCAGCGCAGGTAAAAACTGCAATTGATATCTTCCATCGGGATGAGTGCGTAGTGGCAAGAACGGTACGATGACTGCGCCGCTCATTTTGACGATATCAATCAGCCCGGTATGCGTGAGCGCCGGTTCGCCGAAGAATGGCACCATTATGCTGCGTTTCGACTGCTTGACCATCTGGTCGGATGCAAACCAGACGATTGCTTTTTTTCTCAGCGCTCTGATCAGGCCACGCAGATCTTCTCGTTGTATTTGCCCGGCTGCGTAACGCCCTCGTCCGCGTCTGGTAATTTCATCAGCGAGCGGGTTCTTTTTATTGCGTCGATAAAAGCCGTGTATAGGGATTTCGCAGCGGGCGAGCATGACTGATGTCAGCTCCATGCAGGTAAAATGCCCGGTCAGCAGCACGACACCCTTACCACGGTTGTTGGCTTCAACGAGGTTTTCCAGGCCGACTATCTCGATCCGCTTGCGGATCCGGTTCCAGTTTGCCCACCATGCGTAGCCCATTTCCATGAATGCCATGCCGACATTCTGAAAGTGGCGGTGTACCAGATCCTGCTGCCCGGAACGACTGAGGTCAGGGAAGCAGGTCTGAATATTTCGAGTGGCAGTATGGCGATATTTCCTGGAGAGTCGCCGGGCCACCCTGCCCAGGCCACGACCCAGCCATAGCTGTACCGGGAATGGCAGGAATACGAGTGCTTTCCCGATACCGATACCCAGCCAGGTCGTCCAGTATCTGGGGCCGAGAAAATCGCTATAAGGGTATTGTTTCATTCTATGTCTTTCCACGCCATCGGTGCGGCACTATTATTGACCAATTCACAGGGCGCATCATAGGAATATGGGCTGTATGACGGTTTTTCCAGGTGATGGTCAATATCTTTGCGAGATTAAGTAGTGAGCAGTGATCAAAAAGAAGCAATCAGAAGATTGCTTGATGAATACAGCATTTTAACCCTGGCCACCAGCAGTGATGAGGGCCCGTGGGCGGCAAGTGTTTTTTTTGCCAGCGATGCCGATCTGAACCTGTATTTTGTTTCGGATGAACGTACCCGTCATGCCAGGGAGTTGCTTGCGAACGAGCAGGTGATGGTGGCGATGAATGACGAGTGCAGGCGATGGCATGATGTCAAGGGCTTGCAGATCCGGGGTCGCGGTATGCTGGTAGCCGATGAAGAACGGGCGGCTGCATTACGCATATTTCTCGCGAAGTTTGCTGATATCAGGGCGATATTTGATTTAGCAACCAGCGCTGATGAGCGAGCGATTGCCAAAAGGCTTCGTGAAACCAGTTTTTTCAGAATTGTTCCCGAGTGGGTGAGAATCATCGACGGTAGTCGGGGGTTCGGCTTTACACAGGAAATCGATCTGTAAAAAAATGCCCGCGGCAGGGGAGGCCGCGGGCATTCACCTCACTGTACTGATACCAGCAGGCTACCCATCGGATGCCGGAATGATATGTACACTGATCTTGTGCGCTGTCACGACATTGCTTGCCTGATCGTAACCGCCGCCGACATACATCGCTCGCATGGTATTAGCACCATCGAGAAGCCGGGTCAGCGTTTCGGTAAAGCGATCAAAGTCCCTGAATACCTGCACCCGGCGACCCTGCTTGATGGCAAACCGCATCGGGCGTTGATCTGCAGGAACAATCAAGGGTGAGCCTGCCAGATCAAACAGGTCGATCACAACTCCACCCAGAAGGATATGGTGTCGCTCGCCAATGGACGGATTTTCAAGATCTAGCACCAGGCCATCAGGTCCGATGCTGAGGAATGGCGCGGTCGTTCCTGCAACGCCCCAGCCGATACCGAGCCTCGCACGCAGGTCTGTGATACTGATAACCGTTCGTCCCTCGAAGTCCTCCGGTGCGGCACCGAAAGGCCGGACAAAACCGAATACTCTGGCGGCTGTTCCTGGCAGGATGGTATCCAGCGACAGGTTGCCGGTGGCTACTTCGTAGTCAGCTGGATTCGCATCCTGGCCAGGTGTCATACCCGTGCCGGTGAAATCGAATATATCGATTCTGCGCCGGTCGATGGAGCGCAGGGCCATGCTCAGGTAGCCGGTGGAGAAATTATTCACCGTGCCGGCAATACGTGTGGTCAGCAGTCGAACGGCACCGGCGGTAGCATCCATCTCCAGTACCGGTATGGCAGGGTCAGAAGTCACCTCGCCGAATATCTGCACTCGCTGGCCGACTGAAATTGCACTGATATCGAGGTCGGCATCAGGATGACCCGGCTTCGTTACCCGGGTATCATCACCGATCAGTACTTTGACATTATCGTTGAAAATAATGCTGCCCGAGCGGCGAACAATCGTGGCGCCGCGTACTGTGAGGAGGTTTCCTTCTCGCGCGACAACATTACCCCTGGCCATATCAAAACGGTGGCCGGGGACACTGTCACCGGCATACACGGTGGCGGCAAGAAAGAGGCGTTCGGCAACCGTCAGTGTACCGAAAGCGACAGTTGGTGTACCGGGGCCGGCCTCATCCAGAGCTCGCAAGCCTTCGATTCCGGTGTAGGCAGTTTGATTTACTTCAAACTCGGTTGAGTCATCAATATGCACGGTGACCCTGCCGAAATTACCGTTCGGCCGATGCCAGGGACGGACATTGATGTCGTAGGTGAGGGCATCCAGATCGACTCTGAGCAACGGCCCGCGCAGTCGAATATCCTTTTCATCGACAGGATCAATATCACCCACCAGAAAAGGCATGGCCGTCACCAGCGGTGGTGACTGGCTGGTATCGACCTCATGTGATGCCTCCAGATCAAAATCGATATTGAGCAGCCCCGGGCGTCCTGGCGCTACGATCAGGTGATGCTGGTCCTCAAGCTCGATGTCCAGTTCATAGGTAGTGATCGGATTGCCGTCAGCATCGACAATAGTGGCCGGAACAGCAGCGCCATCCACTTCGACCTGGATATCGGCATTGGTGTAGTCGAGGGTGATCGTGCCGCGTACGTAGCTGCCATTGGGTATCTGGGCAGCGGTAAAGAACTCTGTCAGATTAATATACTGTGCGAAGTCCAGTGTTGCGGCATTTGGCAGGGTTTCAACAACAGTGCCATTGGCTTTTTCCAGTGTGAGTGACAGGATGTCGACAGAATAGGTGACAAAATCACCCTCGGCATCGGTCAGGGTCACAATGACTGTCCCGCTTTCATCCTCCAGCAGCGGATCAGCTCCGCCTGTTCCGCTGCAGCTGGACAGCAGCCAGGTAAAGACAGCTGACATCATCAATAAAAGCAACGGCTTGAATAATCCTGGTTGCCGGCTCACCGGCATTTTCTGGCAACTCATAGCAAACTCCTTCGGTTATTTGCGGACTTATATGGGATTTAATGTCCTATAACGTCCCGCAAGGAAGACGGTTGACATTGGGCTGATTTGGCTTGCCCTGGCAATATCTCGTTCCCAGACAGCTTCTTAGCTTGTATTCTTAAAAATTCATGCCAGAATGTGGCTGCTTGTGCGTGTTATTTAAGAGATTTATCCTTTTCCAGTGGATCACTCGTCAACGTTGACCAGCCTGCAGAGAACCCTTGACGGGGGGCGCACCCATGGCGGGCTGGATGTGATTTACACCAAACTCGCTGTCGACCTGCAGAATCTCGATCCGGAAGCTGCTGAAGCGAGCATGAAACGCAGCATGCAGGAGATCTGTGATCACACCGGCTGCGATGCGGTGTGTGTGGCGCTGCTGGATGAGTCCGGTCGCTCTATTGATCGCGTGCTGGCAGCCAGCGCGCCTTTTTCTCCCTGTAATCCTGAAGTTCTGGCAGGAACCCGGCTGGAAGATTTTCCGTGGCTGGATAAAAATCTCAGGCATCTTAAGTTGCTGGGAATCCGTGATACTTCAGCGCCGGCTGCCGGTCAGAAAATAGACGCCGGACAACTGGCAAGACTCCGGATAGCGAGTCTGTTGGTGATCAGTTTTGATGTACATGGGCAGCGCAACGGTTTTATGGCGCTTTTTTATGGTCAGCCACAGCCCACCTGGTGCGCAGATCACCAGTTGTTATTGAAACTGCTGGGATCCAGCGTGGCATCAGGCTTGCAACAACTGGCGGCCACAGATCGTATCCAAAAGGCTTCCGAGCGCGATGCGCTAATGACCTGTACAGCCAACGACGGATCCTGGGATTTTGATGCACTGAATAATCATCTGGAGTTCTCTCCGCGCTGGAAGGCCATCATGGGGTACACCGATGAGGATTTGGCGCGGACGCCACCGGATTGGAGAAAACTGGTTCATGCGGATGATCTTGCCCGTGTCCAGTCAAAACTTCGTGAGCATCTTGCCGGTAATACCGAAATGTTTGAAAGCGTGCATCGCATGTGTCGCAATGATGGTGAATGGCGATGGATACAGTGTCGTGCCATGGCGCTGCAAGATAAAAAGGGCCGGTTACAGCGCTTGATCGGTGTCGAAACGGACATCACAGAGCAGAAAGTGTACGAGGAAGCGCTGTTTCGGGAAAAAGAGAGTGCTCAGATCACGCTGCAGTCTATTGGTGACGGGGTCGTGACTACCGATGAGCACTGCAATATCGAATATTTGAATCCGGTGGCAGAAGAGCTGACCGGATGGAAGCTGGATGATGCAGTCGGGCGTACTGTGGACGAGGTATTTCGCGGGTTTCATGAGGAAACCTGTGAGCCGCTGGAAAGTCCGGTGGCTGTTTCTATTCGGCGCAATCGTGCGATTAAATCGGTGCGTCCGACCTTGCTGATTCGTCGTGACGGGAATGAGCTATATATAGAGAGTACCGCATCGCCTATTCGAAATGACCGGGGCGATGTATCAGGTGGCGTGCTGGTGTTCCACGATGTCAGTGAAGCACGTGAGCTGAATCGCAAACTCAGCTACCACGCGAGCCACGATATATTGACCGGTCTGGTCAATCGGCGCGAATTTGAACATCGCCTGGAGCGGGCGCTTAAAAGCGCCAAGGCTCAGGAAACATCCTACGCAATCTGCTATCTCGACCTGGATCAGTTCAAGATTATCAACGATACCTGTGGTCACAATGCCGGTGATGCATTGCTGGGGCAAATAGGCGCATTACTCAAATCCAAGATTCGCTGGCGCGATACACTGGCCCGGCTCGGTGGTGATGAATTTGGTTTATTGCTGGAAAGCTGCTCACTGGACGAAGCGATCAAAACAGCAGATCTTCTGCGCGAGGCGATTAAAGAACATCGGTTTTCCTGGGATGACAGGAGTTTCAAGCTGAGCACCAGCATCGGTGTAGTGCCGATTACTGCCGCCAATGAAAATGTTGCTACACTGATTTCTGCTGCCGACAGTGCTTGTCAGGCGGCAAAAGAGGCAGGCCGCAACCGGATTCACAGCTATCAGGAAAATGATATTGATCTGATGCGCCGGCGGCGGGAGATGCAATGGGCCGCAAGGATCAATAATGCCCTGGAAGATGATCGCTTTGAGCTGTTCCGGCAAACTATTCTGCCGCTGCAGGGTACTGACAATGGCGCTCACTACGAATTGCTGTTGAGAATGCGTGACGAAAACGGGTCATTGGTATCACCCGAGCTGTTTATCGCCGCTGCCGAACGTTATGCGATTATGCCGAGTATCGACCGGTGGGTCGTCAGCCGCGCTTTCCGCTGGCTGGTATCAGAAGCAGATGAACGGCAACGTTTGTCTTTGTGCTCAATCAATTTGTCCGGACAAAGCCTGACCGATGATGACTTCCTGCCCTTCGTGATTCATCAATTGCAGCGCAGCGGTATCGATGCGACCAAGATTTGTTTCGAGATCACCGAGACAGCTGCGATTGCCAGTTTTGCGCAGGCAAGCCGATTCATCAAAGCGCTGAAGGACCTGGGTTGCAAGTTTGCGCTGGATGATTTCGGTACCGGTTTGTCATCCTTCGGATACCTGAAACACTTTCCGGTAGATTTTCTCAAGATTGACGGCAGCTTCGTAAAGGAAATCCTGCATGATCCGATTGATCGTGAAATGGTGCGTTCAATCAATGAGATTGGTCATCTGACCGGCAAGAAAACGATTGCCGAGTTTGCGGAAAACAAGGAAATCATCACCATGCTCGAAGGCATGGGGGTGGACTACGCTCAGGGTTACGGTGTGGATGAACCCAAGCGTATCAAAATGGCATTGAGTGCCTGAGCAGTTCAGATCCTGATTGAATCATGGTGCCAATGGTTCGGCCTGGCCTGAGTTTTCCACAAGATTTCTGTATCAGGGGAATAGCGGTGTGTTTGGAGACTGATTGCACGCCTGATCTGGATAATTGTAGATTGATTATGCAGCGGGGATTCTCCACGCGAACCTCGCTAATCGGTTTCGTGAAACCTCATGCTCAGATCGACAGCGTCGATATTCTTGGTGAGTGCGCCTAGCGATATAAAGTCAACACCTGTTTCGGCGATGGCGACAACAGAATCATGGTTGATGCCGCCGGATGCCTCAAGGGTGGTATTGTGTGCCAGCGCATCCCGCATGATTACTGCTTGCCGAAGCTCACCGAGTGAGAAGTTGTCCAATAGTAGTCGTCCGGCGTTGGTGCCAAGTGCTTCTTCAGTCTGTTGCAGTGATTCGACTTCAATTTCAACCAAACAATCCCGATCCATACTTACGGCGGTGTTGACCGTCTCGGCAATCCCGCCGCCTGCCAGAATGTGATTCTCCTTGATGAGGAACGCATCGAACAATCCGATCCGGTGGTTGGTTCCGCCACCAGTGCGAACGGCATACTTCTGGGCCAGCCTTAGTCCCGGCAGGGTCTTTCGAGTGTCCAGGATTCTGGCGGCGGTGTGGTTAATGGCATCGACATAGGAACGTGTGACCGTTGCAACAGCAGATAGTGTTTGCAGGAAATTCAAGGCTGATCGTTCGCCGGTGAGAACTGACCGGGCAGGCCCGGTCAGTTCGCAGACGACATCATTGGGGTTGATTTGTTGGCCTTCCTGCGTTTGCCAGCTGATGCTGATCGCATCGTTCAACTGGCGAAACACCTCTTCGAACCACGGCCGACCGCAGATCACAGCATCCTGCCGGACGATGACAGAAGCGCTGATGGCTTCGTGAGCAGGAACCAGTTCCGCCGTCAGATCACCTGACCCTATGTCCTCCGCAAGCGCAACACTTACGGCGCGACGTATTTCTTTGCTCAGCGTTTCCGGAACCTGCTCTGCC
>JAJRUG010000146.1 GCA_024277915.1 Gammaproteobacteria bacterium | reverse complement strand
TCTCCGCCATGCAATTTCGCCATGACATTCGTCAGTGCTGCCGTTAGCGTCGTCTTGCCGTGATCAACGTGGCCTATCGTCCCTACGTTGACATGCGGTTTCGTACGCTCAAATTTCTCCTTTGCCATCAGCCTCTCCAGATCTCCTGACTTGTTATCAATTTATGCTTGCCGGCCAATTCCCCCGGGAGGAAAATCCGGGCCGGCAAACTCTTTATTCAAATACCAGCGCTTTCGAAATACTGGAGCCCACAACCGGACTTGAACCGGTGACCTCTTCCTTACCAAGGAAGTGCTCTACCGCTGAGCTATGTGGGCGCTCGCCTTTTGGAGCGGGTGATGGGGATCGAACCCACATCATCAGCTTGGAAGGCTGAGGTTCTACCATTGAACTACACCCGCCGAATTATCGACTCAGCTTTTGTACTCTTCGACCCCTGTTCTCATAACCTGATCCTTCGTCGTCCGGACGCCGGATTTTGCTCAACTTTTATTATCGTTCCTACACTCTCCAGCCAATGGTGGAGGGGGTAGGATTCGAACCTACGAAGGCATAGCCAGCAGATTTACAGTCTGCCCCCGTTGACCGCTTGGGTACCCCTCCGCAAACGCAAGCCGGGTATTGTCCGATCCGTGACCCCTTGTGTCAACAGGCAAAAATCAAATGGTGACTAATCAATTTGACTCCATTTGATTAAAATCCAGCCGGTAGAACACGGCATAGAGAAGCGGAACCACGCCAAGGGTCAGGATAGTGGCGAAAAACAGCCCGAAAATGATAGATATCGCCATTGGTTCCCACATTGGCCCGCCTCCCAGCCACAGTGGCATCAGGCCTCCAATGGTAGTTGCTGTGGTCAAAAGTATTGGCCGCAGGCGCTGCTGGGCTGCCAGAATGACCGCATGAGCCGGTTCCAGCCCTTTCTCTTCAATCTCGATGCGCACACGATCAAGCAGCACGATTGCGTTGTTGATCACAATTCCAGCCAGAGAGATGATGCCAAGCAACGTCATAAAGCCAAAATAGGACCTGACCACCAGCAGGCCGATCACCACCCCCATCAGGGCCAGGGGAATTGTCAGCAACACGATTAGCGTTCGGCGTATTGAATTGAACTGAATGACCAGCAACAAAACGATAATCATCAGGGCAATTGGCAATTTCGCTCCAATGGCCGCATCAGCCTCACCTGATGTCTCGATTTCACCGCCAAACTCCCAACTATAGCCAAATGGCCAGCGAGCAGATTCCGCCTCCAGCCAGGGTCGCAACGCCTCTGTTATTTCAAAGACGTTGAATCCGGGCGCCACCAGCGATTCTACCGTCACTGTTTGCTGCCGGTTCCGGCGCATGATCACACCCGGTTGCCACACCAGTTCCGCTGTTGCCACCTGGCTCAGGGGTACGGACTCCCCGGTCGCCTGTGAATAAACATTCATGGTCGCGAGGCGGGCGGGCTCCATCCGCTGATCCGCTCTGGAGCGCAGTACTACCGGGATGAGCTTGTTGCCCTCTCGATATTCCGTTGTTTGCAACCCCGATAAAAATGCCTGCATGGATATCGCAATATCCTGATGGCTGATTCCGGCCAGCCGGGCGCGCGTATCATCAATATTGACGGCAATTTTCTTGGTGCGGGGACCCCAGTCGTCAGTAATCTGCCTGGTACCAGGTATTGACGCCAACCTGATCTTGACGGTCTCTGCCAATGCAAAAATTCGGTCTGTATCCCTGCCAGAGATCCTGATTTCTATCGGCGGCCAGGCGGATGGACCCAGGGACAAGGGCCGTATGGTGACATTCGCATCAGGAAAATTATTCAGCACATAGTCTTCGATCAGGCCGAATAAAGGCCCCTGCATGACTGCCAGGTCGCTGACATTGCACAGAATGAATGCATATTGCGGACTTCGCTGTTGCGGCTCATAGGCAAGCTGAAAGCGCGGCGCTCCCTCGCCGATAAAAGATGCCCAGTCAGTCAACCCGGACTCTGCCGGGCTTCGCGCCTGTAACTCTTCACTCATGAATTGCTCCAGCGCCGCAACTATTTTGTTTGTTCGCTGAATTGGTGTTCCGACCGGCAGTTCCAGTTCTATGGAAAATGTCGGACGGTCGTTTTCCGGAAAGAAAATATTAGGAATGAATGCAAACCCCTGCATTATGACGATAAATACTACAGCTACTGTTGCCAGGGAAATCCATGGTTTTTTTAATGTGCGGAGGAGGAGACTCCGATAAACAATATAGCCGGGGGAATCGAATGTAGTGGCATTTTGTCCCCTCTCTTTTATTTTCAGAAATGCAACGCACAGAGTGGGTATCAGTGTCAGTGCGATAAACCAGGAACACAGCAACGTAATCGTGACAACCTTGAATAGCGGTGCCGTGTATTCACCAGTATCTGACTCAGCAAGAAAAATGGGCAGAAATGCAGCAGCAGTTGTCAATGAAGAGATCAGCAATGGCAGCCACAATTCTCTGGCAGAATCGATGGCTGCCACCCTGACTGGTTTCCCGGCCTTCATTTGCACCGTGATCGATTCCGACATGACGATGGCGTTATCCACCAGCATACCAAGAGCAATGATCAATGCTGCCAGCGACATCTGATCCAGCCCGATATCGAAAAAACGCATGGCCAGAAATGAGCTGATAATTGCTGTGGGAATCAGACTTGCTACGATTAAACCAGTGCGAAATCCAAGTGCCAGCAACATGATCAAAGTGACGAGGATGACCGCAAAAACCAGGTTTCGGACAAAATCGGCAATTTTCTTCTGGACGATATCTGCCTGAAACTGGATTGCATCAAAATCGACACCAACCGGATAGACCTGGCGAGCCCGCTCCAGCACTGCCCTGATCCGGTTGCCAAGCCGAATAATATTGCCACCCTCTTTCAATGAAATACCAAGTATCAACGCCGGCTCGCCGGTATGCCGCACGATGGTCTCAGGCGGATCCACATACCCGCGTTTTATTTCCAGAACATCTTCCAGCCTTATCACTGAATTGATACCAGGCAGCGTGACTATGGTTCTTCTCAGGTCTTCTATGGATTCAAAGTTTCCGGTGGGCTCGAAAAGGATATTTTCATAGGTCGTTGAAATATCCCCGCCAGGCAGAATGATATTTCTTGCTTCCAGAGCCCGTTGAAGCTGCGCGGGGGACAAGCCCAGGTCAGCAAGCCGGGCATTGTCAAAAACCACAAACACCTGCTCCTGTTGATCGCCGAAAATTTCCACCTTGGCAGATTCTTCGATCAGCAAAAGTTCATCACGAACCTCATCGGCAACCTCGCGCAGCTCGCGGTAACTATAACCATCACCGGTAATCGCTATCAGGCTGCCAAATACATCACCGAACTCATCGTCTACTGTCGGGCCGATGACACCATCGGGAAGCTCTTGTCTCGCTCTGTCTACCTTGCGACGCAGCTTGTCCCATATCGGACGCAGGTTCGTATACTCCTGCCTGATGAACACATAAATGATTGATACGCCCGCTTCAGACTGGCTGGAAATAAAATCAAGCTCAGGAATTTCCTGTATGACTTTCTCCAGTTTGTCGGTAACCAGCATTTCCACACGCTCCGGACTGGCACCCGGAAAAAACGTCTGAACAAGTGCAATCCGCACTATAAAACCAGGGTCTTCATTGCGCGGCATATTCACATACGAAAACATCCCGGCAATCAGGATGACGAACAATACCGAAAAGAATATCCGGTTACGATCTATCGCGAACTGGGTCAGGCTCATGAGCTGCCTGCTCAGACTTCTGTTTGACCGAGCAGTGTGACCATCTGACCATCAATCAGCCGACGAACGCCCGCCGTTGCTATCAACTCGCCTTCCTCCAGCCCGGAGCGAATCAATACACCGTCGAGAACCGGACCGCCGATCTCAACAGAGCGCCGTCTCACTATCCAGTGTTCATTTTCAGTGGGCTCCAGAACAAAAACAAATCGCCCCCGGTGATCTTCACCCACTGCCACGAATGGAACCACCATCCCGCCAGTATCGAAAACCCCGCCTCTGATGGTTAACGCTACATTAGCGGCCATTCCCGATCGAACCACCTCACAACGTTCCTTAAGATCAATGGTCACAGGATAGGCAACCCGCCCGCTTTCCGTCGCGATGCCTACCTCGCTGACCACTCCCCGAAGCAACTCCCCCGGCAAGGCAGCAACCGATACTTCGGCAGCAGCACCGCTCTGGATTCGACCGATGTAAACCTCCGGGACATCTACAGTAATCTCTGCACACTCACCGCAGTTCAATGTCGCGACTGGCTGATTCGCCATGACATTCTGATTGACTTCCGCATGTTTACTGGCGACTGTGCAATCCTGCGGGGCATTAAGACGAGTGTAGGAAATTCTCAACCGGGCTGCCTCCAGCTGCTGCCGGGCCGAACGAACCTTCGCGGCAGCTGATTCCGAGACAGCACGGGAATTATCAAGATCACTCTTGGCAACACTGCGGTTTTCATACAGCTCCCTGCTACGTTCGAAATTTGCTCTGGCACTGCGCAGTTCCGCGCGGGCCTGTTCGAGGCCTGCTTCGGCCTGCTCGAACAAAACCTGGTAGTCGGTTGGATCCAGACGGGCAACCAGTTCACCGGCCACAATCTCATCACCTACATCAACATCAAGCTGACTGATGGTGCCGGCAACCTTGAAACTCAAATTGGCAACCATCGCTGCTTTGGTTACTCCTGAGAAAATACGCATCTGGGCGGCACCGATCGGCATGACGCGGGTATACCTGACAGGGCGTATATTGCTCTCTGACTCCACCGGCTCCGGTTCGCAGGCAACCACGACCAGTGTCAACGACAACAAACACAGGTGCCGCGCCCTGATTCTAATGTTCATGGGTTGACTCCGAACGAACTGCCTCTGTGTCAGTTTTCAAAAAAATGCCACGATCCTTGAAAAAATCTTCTACTTCAGAATACCAGGCGCCAAGATACAGCGGATCAAGTATCAGCTGAAAATTTCCGGCGGCCCGAAGCACATCAATCAGATCAATCATATACACATATCTTGCCTCTGCTGCGGCAAGTTCTGCGGCGAGCGCGACATTTTGAGCATCGATCAGCTCCGTCACTGAAACGGCGCCTTTGGAATATCCATCAGTCACTATATCCAGATTCTCGGAAGATGCCTCCGCCGCAGCAATAGACAAGTCGATGGCGGCATAGGAGCTCCCTACCCTGTGCATCGCGACGCGAATTCTTGTCTCTATCTGCTGTTCGACAGCTTCCCTGGTTTGCCGTTGCTGTTTCAAAGCATACCGGGATCTGCTCAGGCCGGCACGGAGCGCCCCACCACTGAAAATCGGCAGCCTGGCCTGCACGCCAAGGGACCAGGATTGATCCGACCAGTCGATCAGCCCGCTCAGGTTTCCCGAGCCGGCGCCGCTTCTGGTGAGATTGTCACTACCGCTGGCGACCAGCTCAAACTGCGGCACCCAGAAACGTCGCGTCGAAGCCTGCACCTGGCGTTCTCCTGCCTCAATCAGCCGGTCGGCCAGGTTCAGCTCGGGCGCATCTTCCAGCCCCTTGCTGACAATGTAATCCTGAAATGCCAGCCATACCTGTTCGTTGTCGATCAGCACCGTAAATCGCGGCTGACTGAACTGTGACAATGTGGACTGGACGCTGCTTTCAAGTGGCTTGATACGACTGGAGTGCGACCGGTTAAGCACTTGATTCAGAATGTTTTCAGCCTGATGTTTCGCTGATTCTGCCGCCAGAAGATCGCGCTGATCCAATGAGAGACTGCTCTGCCAACGCAACACATCGGAACGCCCCGAGAACCCGATGGATTCGCGCACCCTGGCCAATGCCAGGTTGGCACGGGTGACTTCCAGATTGGATCGACGTACGTCTTCGAGGGCGATAGACCGCAACAGGTTCATATAACTCTGCCCGGCAGCTTTCAGTGTATCCAGAATTGCGATGCCATATTCCTCACCGGCGGCATTCTCCAGGTAACGGGCAATTTGCCAGGCAGCCCATGCTTCATCCGAATAGATCAGCTGCCGGAACTGCAGGTTTGCATCGACACTGGTTTCAGCCTGGAGGCCGGGAAATGTTCGCTCGGTGTTAATCTTCAGCCATTGGGCATCGAGATCCAGCCGGGGTACGAGCGAAGACCTGGCGAGCCGGACATCCTCCGCTGCCAGAAGCGGGTCATAGGATGACACGCGCAGTCCGAGGTTGGTTTCAATCGCTTGTTGCATCGCCTCCAACAGGGTCAACGGTTCGCCGTCATCAGCCCCCTGCAGAAAAAACTGCTCCGAATCTGCCAGAATTGAAAAACTCGGTGAATAGCCAATTGCGGCGGCGGTACGCATGTTGATGGCGAGTCGTGAGCTTCCCTGCAGTGCCATCGGCAAATCGCCGGGCTCCTCACCGAGCAATATGCGCTGAATATTCAGGGCGATCCGCCTGGTCACACGAATAATATCTTCAGGTCGTCCACCGGCAGCCATTAACACACCGGATTCGATTTCGCTGATGCCAAACAAGGAAAAGCTGGGCAGCTTCCGGTCGATCAGCCCCTGCGCCAACTCAAGCATCGCCTGATCGTCGAACCGCAATAATGGCGTGATATACACCGCATCAACCTCTGCAGGAATTGCCGCGAGTGCTTCTGCGACTGAATCCTTCACCAGAACCGGGGTGATCGGACTGCCTAACTCGCTGGATAACTGCTGTAACTTCCGGGCAGACAACGCCTGAACAGAACGCAGTGTTTCCGCATCAGCAAGAATCGCCAGATGATCGAATGCTACCGCCTGTCGGAACAGGCGAAGATCGTCATCGATATTGCGAAAGTTTGTGAGATAGACGAAATTCTTCTTGCCGCTGGACAGGTTGGCCTTGGGGAATTTTTGCAATTCGCGGTCTGCAACAATTGTTGCCATTACAGGTTTCGGCAGCACAGATATTTTTGCCGCTTCGTTGGAGGCCGCAATTCCTGCACAGAGCACGATGTCCACGTCAGGATCGGCTAAAAGCCTCTCAAGCGCGGCGCGTGCTCCCTCCTGAGTCCAGCCACCATCCAGCCGTTTGTCCAGGGGAAACCGGATATCAAACTCTTCGGCGGTCAATGCACGAATCTCCGCCTGGAGCACATCCATCGGTATCAGTGCCCTCGCCCCCGGACCATCGGTGACGACGCCAATGACCGTTTCCGCTGATGCAACACCCATCAGTAACAGAAAAGAAACAAGGCCGATGGCCGACCTGACCCTTAGGACATCCATATCCGATTCATGAGAAAAATACCTGGAGAGATGTATGCCGGAAGAGGGACTTGAACCCCCAACCTACCGCTTACAAGGCGGTTGCTCTACCAATTGAGCTATTCCGGCAATGCCCGTTATTCGCTATGAAGGGTCGCCTAGTCTACCAGACAAATACTACCAACAAGCGATACGCTCGCTGCGGAGGATCTGGCTTGTCACCAGCTGAAACTCGCTCAGATCAACGCCCCCCTGGTTGCTGATCACTTCAAGCCAGTATTCGGTAGCCGGACGAAACCGATCAGAAATAGTCGCTTCAATACCAAGCTGCAAAGCCTCCGCGGCAACACGTGCAGCGCGATCCTGTTCGCGAAAAACGCCCAGTGAAATTTTGCGAGTCTCATCTGACTCGACGATATAAGCATCTGCCAGGCCGCCATTCGTCAGCCGCCGCAATAGCCGGGTCGCCTGCTCCCGCGAACCAAGATCCTCTATCTGTACCCAGTGCCCGACCCACGCCTGCCCCTCCTGGCTGGTCTGGCTGACGGTAAAGCCTCCAGCAGCCAGCTGGAATCCCACATCATTTGCCTGCTCGTCGTCGACAAACGGCCCTATTTTCATACATTGGCGACTGCTACCCGCACTGTTAACACCCTGATCAAGCCTCTCGGGTGATATTTGCTGACTGCCGGGCATCAAAACCAATGTTGGCACTTTTGTAGAGAGATCGGGCACATCAACTTCTTGCGGTGCGATCCAGCGATGCCATGCCAGTAACAAAAGGTTGGCAAGAACCAGGCCGAGCAGAATATTTCTCATTTCAATTCCACGAGCGCCAGCCCTTCCAGAACCAGTAGCGGCTGATAATCCGCCGACTCATCCAGAAATGGCCGGAGCTGCTGAGCGCTGCCACCAGTCAGTACCAGCCTGGCACACCCGAAACGATTCTTCAGCCATTGCATGCTGTGTTCAATCAGTCCAATTGTCGCGGCACGGCCGCCCAGCCGAACTGCTGTTGCCGTATCTCTTGCCGGCCAGTCATCCGCAGCATCGCCAGAATACCCGGTCGGTGCTGCTGATATCCGGATCTCCCCGGTATCCCGATATAATGACTTTTCCATCAGATCGAGACCGGGTGCAATCAACCCTCCCAAGTGCAAGCCGGTAGCATCGACCAAATCTATAGTGATCGCAGTACCGGCATCCACGATGCACAATGGTTCCGAGTGCAACCGGCAGGCTGCCACCATGGCAAGCCAGCGATCCACTCCCAGCTGTCGAAAATCATGATACCCGTTGCGCAAACGCCCCTGTGACTCTCTTGCTGCAGCAAATACAACCGGCAGGGTGAACTTTTTCCGGATTGCTGCCGAGATCGCATTACCGGCAGCAACACCTGCCACATTGGCCGCCAACACGCTATCCGGAGTATGACCAAGCTTGTCGATAAATCGCAGCGAGTCCTCAAAAGCCTCGCCGCGATGCAAAACCTCTCCCGAATCCTGGATACGCCCGTCAACAAGCTGCCCCCACTTGATTCGTGTGTTCCCTATGTCCAGCAGCAATCTCATGATGCCCTGCGCACCGAAACCTCGCCTGATACTACCTGCTTTATCTCGCCATCTACATCGAGCAGCAGGCTTCCGTTGGATCCGATACCGCAGGCTGTTCCCTGCTCACCGTAAGAGGCTGACATCACCCTGACCTCTCGGCCTAACAGGTAATCATAGCGCTGCCATTGTTCAGCAAAGCTGCTGAATCCGGTTCCGGAAAATTCAACCAGCATGCGATGAATGGTCATGATCAGGGAGGCAGCTATCCTGTTTCTCGACAGGCTGTGACCTTTCTGCACATCTGTCAATGTGTCCGCCAGCGCCACAGGTGGCAGATGACCTTCATCAGTCAGACTGGTTCTGAACGAGTCGGGCATCTCAACATTCAGGCCGATACCAATCACTGCTGTCAATGGCCCGTCGGACTCACCTTCGACATCAACCAGAATGCCTGCGACTTTGCCGTGATTCAAAATAAGGTCATTCGGCCATTTCAGGGACAGCCCTGGAAAACCGCATGCTTCGACTGCCCGAATCACAGCAACCCCGGCAGCCAGCGATAATGAGGACAAATCCCCGGGGACATTTTCGAAATGCCAGCTCACCGACATGCAGATACCACTGCCATATGGAGATAACCACTGGCGTCCCCGCCGGCCACGACCTCCTGTCTGGTACTCGGCCACGCATACACGCAGCTGATCAGGTGCGGGCTTCGGACCACTTCGCAGTTTTCCGCTGGTTGATTCGATCACACCGTATACTTCAAGCTGGTCGAGACACTTGGCTGTCCCGGCATCCAGTTCGCCAACTATGGTTGCACTGTTAAGCAGTTCAAGCGGGTAACCAAGCTGATAACCACGCCCGGGAACCGCTTCAATCACCAGGCCGTATTCCGACAATTTTCGAAGATGTTTCCAGACCGCCGTACGAGACAGGTTCAGGCGATCGGCCAGAACATTACCTGAATGAAACCCGCCATCGGCCAACAGCCCGAGCAATTCGTCGCGTGTCCCCATCTGTGACCGGCTACTGCTCTGAACTGCGCCGACGAAACAGCATCGCCTGCTCCAGGCGATGCTCATCTCCCTGCATCATGCGTCGTATATTGTCACGGTGGGTATATACGATCAGCAGTGCCTGAAACACGAGATACCAAAGAAGCTCATTTGATAGTAATTCACGCTCCATAGCGAAAGACGAAGCAGCGACGTACAAAGGCAAAGCGACTGTTGCGGCCATGGTCGCCAACCCAACGTATCCGGTCAGAATCAGCATACCTGCCCATACCGCCAGCGCCGGAACAAGCAAAGACGGGGCGACAATGATCAGAACGCCAATCGCCGTTGCAGCTCCTTTACCGCCGGCAAACTGAAACCAGACCGGATAGCAATGGCCTACCACCGCCGCACCACCACAGGCGAGTGTCAGCCAGGCTCTGGAAATTTCCGGATCAACGGGGATCCCGGGCAATTCCATGGTCGGGAGCAATAGTACCGGCACCGCGCTTTTTCCGATGTCGATCAGCATGACAAAAAAAGCGAACAATTTGCCCTGTGTGCGCAGGGCGTTGGTTCCACCAGCATTGCCGCTCCCCATGGTGCGGATGTCCACACCACCAGATAGTCGGCCCACAATGAGACTACCGTTGAGAGACCCGGCAAGATAACTAATCAGAACTTTCAGACCAAGCTCAAGCATGTGCGCCCATGGTGCCTGCAAAAACGTAATTGTAGCATCCGGCCACCAAAAACCCGGCGTCTACTCCTGATCCGGAACGCCTCCGGTTAACCACTGCGTTCGTCGCATGATCGACTCTTTCACAGCATCCTCATCGAAGGTGAGATAGCAGGTATCTCTGGGTGCGGTAGCTGGTGTGAGATTCACCAGCAGCAACTCATCACGCCTGAAAAGCTGTATTTCAACAGAGTCAGCAACGGCCAGGCCATCAATTGATTGCTGGTAGTTGCCAGGTTCAATCCTCATACCATTCAGCGCCACCAGCTCATCGCCCGCAGATATTCCCGCCTGCTGCGCAGGTCCCTCGTCCAGCACGTGACTCACACAAACTCGCCGGCTGTCTGTCCGGGTTCGCACGCCCAGCCAAATGCGATTCTCACCGATATTTTTGCCTGGTTTCCCGCCGGGATCCGGGGACGACATTGCTTCCCGCATATTCAGCCTGATGCCGGCCTGCGCCAGTAATATGCCAACCGATGGGTCGATGGTACTTCTCAGGTTACTATCAAAAAATGTTTTCAGGTCAAGGCCTGTAACCCGTTCCGCAAGTTCCTCAAATCTTCCGCAGGGCATGCCCGAATCACTGTTTCCATACTCCGCCCACATCGCCTGCACAACAGAATCGAGGCTGTGCTGATCAGATGACCTGATTCTGATTTCCAGATCCAGCGCCAATGCAACCATCGCACCCTTGGTGTAATAACTGACAATAGCGTTAGGTGCATTTTCATCCTGTTTGTAGAATTTTATCCACGCATCAAAGCTTGAGTCCTCCAGAGTCTGCCGGCGGCGGCCGGTACTTCTGTATACCGAGGTGAGTGTGCGGCCAAGCAATTCCAGATAACTCTCTTCGGTAATCAAGCCACAGCGAAGCAGGGCAAGGTCATCGTAGTAGGAAGTAATCCCCTCGAAAATCCAAAGTTGGCGAGTATAGGATTCTTTTTTCAGGTCATAGGGTGAGAACTCTGCCGGGCGGATACGCTTGATATTCCACAGGTGAAAATACTCATGACTGACCAGTCCCAGAAATTTTCGATAGCCTGAACCAATATCCTGTCTGCCCTGCTTCGGCAGATCGGAATTGCTACATACCAGGGCTGATGAATTGCGATGCTCTAGTCCGCCGTAGCTTTTATTCAGCACGGTCAGATGAAAAATATAGCGATCCATTGGCGGCGGACGACCGAAAAAGTCGATATGGTATTCGCATAGCTGCTGCAGGTCCTTTTGCAGGCGATCATGATCTGCAGCATGCCGGCCGGTAATCACCAGTGCATGGGGCACATCGGCAGCGGTAAATTCAATCGGGGTCAGCTCACCCATCATTACGGGGTGATCAATCAACTCCTGGTAATCAGAGGCTTCGAAAGCGCCAAACCCCCATGTTGAACCGGTCAGTCGGGGCAACGTCGTTGCAAGCATCCATCCCGGCCTCGCTTCCTCCTGAGACGGCAGAATATGGACTACACAACGCTCGGTCTCCTGCCCGTGAACCCGTAAGAGCGTGCAGACACCATTAAGAAATGCGTGCCGACAATCAAGATAGGCACCGCGTACCGAAAGATCGTTGGCATATATAACAGCGCGCAGCGTCAGTACACCTTCCCCCGGATCAACCGCCCAGCTCGACTTGTCGAGTTTATGCAGCGAAACCTTCTGGCCATCGACGTCGGCTTCAAGGGAAATAATATGCCGCGCATAGTCACGGATCATGTAACTGCCGGGCACCCAGGCCGGAATCGAGACCACCTGGCCTTCCGGGTCAGGTGCCGCGATCCGGCAGGTCACCTGAAACCGGTGAGCAGCCGCATTCTCCTGACTCACTGTGTAAACCACTGCTGCTTCGAGTTGGCTCATGACCTGGATCCTCAGTTGACCGGTGATGCCAGCAAGGGGAGGTGAATCTCGGTGATCATGCAACGCACACTTCCTCCACCCGTCTTTTCAATAGTGTCGACGGCCACAGGGACAAGGCGGCCGTATCGCTCAAGTGACACATGTTGTCGGGTAGATAAACTATTCATAGCCTTCTGCGATAACATGATGACAGCTTCGCCGACATCATTCGCCAACTCCAGAAGATTAGCAGCGAACGCATTCATTTGTTCCATAGTGATCTCAATGATTTCCCTGTCTGTTCCCGCGAGCGATGCCAAAACAGCATTTCTCTGCACATCATCCAGGATCACTGCCGGGCATATGACAATGAACTTGTCACCGATGCTCATCATGATATTAGTGTGGTAAATCGGCAGCCCCGCCGCATCCACCGCAGAGAATACCATCGGCTCATAGTCGGCCAGTCTGGCAAATTCAGCCATCGCCCCGAGATGGGTCCGGGATGATAATGCAGCGTAAGCAACCCGGTTAACCCGATCAAGTACCATGCTGCCGGTACCTTCAAGGTACGAACCCTGCTGTTCAAGTTTTGAAAGATCCAGCACAGTGTTGACACGAAATCCGTGCAACTCCGACAGAGCCTCTGTTATTTCTTGTCGTCTCTCAAGACGCCTGTTCGGTGCCTCCATCGGGTAGACAATCACGGTGCCATCAGAATGAAAGGACACCCAGTTGTTCGGAAAGACCGCATCGGGCTTCTCGGGCACAGGAGTATCGTCGATCACTATCGTTCCAATGCCGGCATGACGAAGTGCCGTGACCAGCTGCTCAAACTCCCGGGACACCATCTCTCGCTGATCAGCCAAACAGTCAGATTCACCAGCCTGAAACGCATTGGATGCGGCTGTTTGCGGATTGAACCGAAAACTGGCCGGGCGTATTAACAGAACCTGCTGTGCTGTCTGCCTCTCTTTACCACCGGCATCCATTACTTCCTCTGGTCTTTTTCATCAGCCATTCTCTGGATGCTGCTGGCTGTCTGACCAAACAGATTGCGAATGGTTTCCTCATCGGGTCTGCCGGCATCCCACCAGCCCTTGCCGACTTCCATGCCTTTGACAACCGCCGGACGACCAGCGATTCGCAGATACCACTTTTCCAGCCGGGGAAAATTATCCAGTGACTGGCCAAACCGTTCGTACGAACGGACCCAGGGCCATGAGGCCATATCGGCAATCGAATAATCGCCGGCTATGTAATCGCGATCCTGCAACCGCTGATCCATTACCCCCAGCAGCCGGTTGTACTCATTGGAATAACGCTCCACCGCGTAATCGATTTTCTCTGGTGCATAGTTCGTGAAGTGGCTCAACTGCCCGGCCATCGGGCCCAGTCCGGCCATCTGCCAGAACAACCACTGCATGACTTCGTATCGCTGGTGCAAATCAGCCGGCAGGAAGCGACCGGATTTCTCGGCAAGGTAAGTCAAAATTGCTCCCGACTCAAATATCGGCAGAGATCCACCCGGCGCCTCGTGATCAACGATAGCGGGCATACGATTGTTCGGGCTGATCGCCAGAAACTCAGGTTCGAACTGCTCCCCTTTCCCGATATGAACAGCAACAGTATTGTACGGAATACCGCACTCCTCCAGCATGATGGAAATCTTCCATCCATTCGGTGTCGGCCAGAAATACAAGTCAATCATTATCAAAATTCTCTACACCACCAAGACAGTCGACAGCACACACTACAATTTTTCCTAAGCTCATGGGGTCGGACCTCGGCAACTCATTGAAATTAATAATTATTCAGGCATATTGCAGCTGAAAACAAGCCTTAGGCACTACTTTTCAGGGGCAAAATGGAGGCTCTAAGAGTACGGACAATAGGTGCACATGGACTCCGCTTAAACCATCATTTTTCATATCAAAATAGTGCCTCTAAGAGCAAAATTCAGATAAATCTGGTCTCTTTTTATATCTATTTCAGATAGTTATCGAGGTCCGACCCCATTACCCATTACCCCGCCATTGTCGCCATTACCAAAACATCAATATAGAGACTACACCAAATGCCACGGACGAAAACGGATCCGTCTGCTGGCTCCCGATTCTCAAATCGAGATAGTAATCACCGCTCCCTCCAAGTGGAACCTGTAGCGCCCCACTGACACTCTCTGTTTCCAGCCGATCAAAAACAGATTGGTTTGAAGTATATTCCAGGTTGATACGCCGGGAACCGGTGGAATAGTTCACGCCGGCTGCCCAATACCACTGGGGGAAACTGCTGCTGAGCGTCAGTGACTGCAAGCTCAACAATCGCAGTGCAAATGCGAAGTTCAGGATCCTCAGGTTTGCATTGTAATTGTGATCCGCACCGTTCACATAAAAGCTCCAGTGATCATCAGGGTAAAATACAAGACCCCCACCCACTGCTGTAGCGGTGAGGTTGCCCGCTCGGGAAACAATCCGATCAGTCACCGGAGAACGGAGCTGAAAAGAAAAATCGATATCACGATAGGTCACGCTGAGATCAGCCTGCCACTTCTCCCACTGGTAAAAAATACGCCCTGTGTAATCGACCGTATCGAGCACACTGCTGTCACCCCAGACACCTATATCGACGCCAATACCGAATCCCTTGTACTGGTAGGTCAGACCGCCGGAACCGTAGGCAAACTCCAGGCTCTCCGGCTGAAGATCAATACTCGAGTGGCCAAGTGACAGGTTTGAAGTGAAACTTTCCGAAAGGGGAATGCTTAGAGTTGCCTGGGCATTGCGGCCATTTTCTTCATCAAGAGCCACATCGAGCACCAGGACAACCGGCCGTTCCGGAATCTCCGGGAACCAGTCTGCTTCGGCAGCAATGGATGAAACAGGCGTTACTCCAATCGATACACAGGCAAACCAGAAGCTGGCAACAAATACAGTGATGTTCCATCGCATGGTGGAATCATCATAGATGTCTTCCAGACAACAAAAAAGCCTCCCGGGTCAGAAACCCGGGAGGCCAATACTCTTGCCTGTCAGCCTAAGCTGACCAGCTGTTTACTCAGATAGTGCGCCGACGCATCCAGCCCAGAAGGCCAAGTGCTGAACCAAACAGCCATACGGCTGCAGGTACAGGAACGACTGCCGTAGTAAGGGCGATCTCGTAGATTGAGTTGTTACCAGTTTGTATTGTCAGCAACAGACTGTCACCACCACCGGCGGTCAGAGTACCATCCAGTTGATAGCGAACGCCGTCCAGGGTCAGAATACCGATCAAACCACACAGCGGACCTGTTCCTGTTCCAGGACCAGCGGCACCGTAACACTGAGTGTCATCGAAAGCGCTGACGATCGTGCTGAAAGTCGCAAAATCAGCAATAATTGCCGGTGCACCTTCAACCTGAAAACCGGCAAAACCTGGTGTATTGTCAGTCGCCGGGGTCGTAATATCCACGGTAATAGGAGTACCGTTGGTCAACACCGTAGTCTCGGTTCCCTGACCACCGTTAATCAGCAAGCCCATCTGAGGGAGCACAATATTAAGTTGTGATAGCGTCGTGCCATCATACTCGATCGTTCCGGAACCAATCCCAAAAGAGGTAACGATAATGTTACGCGGATTCAGGCCTGGGTCGCCGCCAAAAAACAAACTGCCATCCGGCGTTAATGCGCCATCGAAGGTTGCACTGTACAAATCAATGAGTTGTGCATCAGCAATCGTTACTACTGCTGCCTGTGCACCCATAGAAGCAACGGTTAGAACAGCCGCGACTCCCACTTTGGTCATTAGTCGTTTAATCATGAAAACTTCCTCCACAAAAACCGCTGTCATACGGCTATAAAATCAGGTCACAACCAATGACCCATGACTTACTCTTTACATTCTTGTTATGAACCCTTCTCGTTACTTGTTCGAACAGGCTTCTTTTACCGTGTGATCATAGCCAACAGTGACATATATCACAAGGTTACATAATGTAGCGCCGCTCAAACAAAATATTTCCATGTATTCCGGTCACATAGAAAGAAATACCCGATTCTGTCGAATTTAACATAATCCATGTTTGTCGCATTTTGGTGAAATCCCTTGAAATAGCTGGATATTCCCCCTCTATCAGCACCGAGTTTACTCCGGCTTCCTGAACAACAGCGTAAAACGATCCGTATTGCCGGTCACCGTCTTGCGCCCGACCTCATAGCGCAATTCATCATCCGCTCGATAGTGCAGAGCTGACGAATCAACCAGCTCAAACCCGGCTGCCTGGATCTCCTTGATGGTTGTGACAGGATCCATCCGCCTCCAGTTTTCTTTTGTCTGCGGCTCATTGTGTCGCCGCGTGTGGTCAACAACACCATAGACGCCACCTGGCTTCAGCGCTTCGAATACTGCCCTGTCAATATTGGCGCGAGCCTCTGGCACAAAGTTATGCAGGTTACGGAATGTCAGCACCATATCGATATCGTCAATCCCGAGTGCAAACTCACCAATCGTGAAAAGCCCCTGAATATCGCCGGCCGGAACAAACTCGGCATCAATAGGCAATGCTTTTACCTTGCTCAGACTATCGTGTTCCTTGAGCTTGCCCTCAAGCCTCGTCGTTCCTACAGCGATGAACAATTCACCCTTGTCTGCGAGCACCGGTGCAAGGATCTTTGTATACCAGCCCCCGCCGGGCACCAGTTCGATCACTCTCATGTCTTCTTTAAGCCCGAAAAATTCGAGCGTCTGGCGCGGCTTTCTGTTGGCGTCCCGCTTGGTCTCCTTATCGCTGCGAATATCACTGGCCATGGCAGCATTGATCTTTTCGCCGATCGCACTCAGCGGTGGCCGGGTGAATTGAGCCTGAACGACGGATAAACCTGCTACGAATAAAAAAACAACAGACAGCATGACGACTAGACCCTTGGACATTTGCTTACTCCTGATGAGTGACTGGAATACCGCACATCTGTGCGGGCTGATACCACCGGATTATGCCACAAGAAAATACGGGCATAGAAAATCAGCCAGGAACACAGTAAAAGCAGGGACAAAGTAAAGCTAGCGCAGCTTCCGGATAACAGCCTGCTCGGTTTCGGGAGCAGGCCAACCTCTTGGCGTGCTCCTTCGTTCATCCGGTACGGCTTGCCACCACTCAAGTGTCGCGCGAGCGGAATCAGCCAGCGAACGGTATTCAAGCCCCGCCCGCATCGATGCGTTATTGTCGAAATGGTAAGAAGCCCTGCCAGTACCCAGTAGCGGTAGCGTGACATTCATGCTGTCCAGCAGCGCATCGTCCGGCCAGTAAAAGTGAACAGGCGCTGCAGTAGTGGCACGCAGCCCCCACATCAGCCCTTCACGAGAAACTGCGGACGCCGGGCCCGCCGCATTAAAAATACCCCGAATATCTTTTTCCGCCAGCCTGATCATCCACGGGCACAGATCACGCACATCAACCCACTGAATTTCACGGGTAGCACCACTGGGCGCCAGCACATCACCACCGCGGTTAATCCGGTCAACCCAGTAAGTAAAACGATCTGTCGAATCACCAGGGCCAACAATATAGGTCGGCCTGACGATGGTGCAGTCCTCCTTATAGATACCGCGAACAATACGGTCACATTCTGCTTTCAGTGGACCGTAAGTCTTATTGGTCACCTGTTCGACGGACAGATCATCAAGACTGGCCAGAGGCCCCGCCTCCATAAAACTATCGGCTGCATCAAAATCATAGACAGCAACAGTCGATGTATATATATAGAGATCGACACGCCCCTGCAGAAGATTCGCAGAATCGCGAACATGGCGCGGGACGTAACCGGAATTATCTATTACAACGTCCCAGGTTCTGCTGCCTGACAGGGCTGACAATCCTTCACCGACCCGGGCATCACGATCACCGGTCAGTTCTTCTACACTGTCGCCGTACATTCCCGGTCGTTTACCACGATTAAACAGAGTCACTTCATGACCCCGTGCCAGGGCATAGTGAACCTGGTGCGGCCCGACGAAACCGGTACCACCAAGCATCAGAATCCTGAGCGGTTTGGGTGCTGCCGAAATTGAGACGGTAGTCTGCAACCCTGTAGCAGTCGCGACAATGCCTGTCGCTAATTGCAAAAACTCACGTCGTGTCGCCATAGTGGACCCCCGGGATTGATTTTCAGTTCACCTCTACTGAACGACTATCTGTGATAGTCGAGACTTAATCGTGCGATCAGTGTCCGATAATACCCTCTGGAAATCCATATCACTGTTAATGCCAGAGGACAGGTTCTGTTAACCCTTGCGGCGGAATAAAGCAGACCGAAGGGAGCCATCCGCCTGCAAGGGTTAACAGAACCTTGTCCTCGGGGGCGCACCGATATTTTAGCGTTGGAGCGAGCACAAACACTCAGTCCCGGCAGAGTTCGATATCTCCACTCATGGTCGTTACTCTGACCTCGGCACCACCTTTACCTTCTGAAAACCGCAACCTTGCCCCCGGGCCATGGTCCTTCTCTTCCGGCTCAGGACCAAAACAATTGTCTATATCTCCGCTGGTTGTCCGGAGATCAAACTCCCCGGTGATATCGCCATCCACTCGAATACTGGCATCACCACTGATCGTTTTGAGCTTCAAAACAGCTTTCGGGTCAACACTACCGGTTACCCGAAGATCACCTGACGTCGATATCAGGCTGACCTCCCGGAATGCCGACCCTGCCAGCAGCACATCACCACTGACTGATTTTCCGGAAACCCTGCCGCTGACACCCTTGATGATCACATCACCGCTGACAGTTTTCATACTCGATTCTGTTGCACTGCCGGAAGCACTCACCATGAGGTCACCACTGACCGACTTGATTTCCAGTTGCGCACGCGCGTCTTTGACAGCAATATCACCACTGACCGTCGAGATTCTCTGCCTGCCGTCAATATTCCTGATGGCAACATCTGCACTGACCGTGCTGATCTCCAGCCGGCTGCCCCTGGGGGCCATGATGGTCAGATCTGTCCCTTCCGACTGTTCATTGCGCGGCAAGATCACTCGTACTGTAACCCGGCCATTTTTCGACGCTACATCAACACGCTCCGCACCTTCGCCAAGCATACCGGTGACATGAACCTTGTTCTGATCCCAGCCCTTGACCGCCACATTGCCTGAAATATTTTCAACCACCAGGGTACCATCTGCCGTGGCGGATACGCTTTGATCGATCGGCTCCGCCGACCATGCATCGACAACCGTGAATGATGGCAGCACGATTACCAAAGCTGCAAGTATTGTAAATGTCGGATTTCTCATGTCGTTGACCTCTTTGATGACGCAATTGTTGCCCAGGTGGCATCGTTCAATAAATCTGCTTCCTGCTCATAGGTAAACTGCAACAGATCAAGCAAGCGCGTATTGTCTGGATCTTTCTGCAATTACTCTTCAATTCCTTCGCGAGCCAGTCGAATAATCACCAGTCCACTGACCACCCCTTGCCGCGCGGCGGCTGCCAACAGGCTAGCCACCAGCATTTCCGGTTCACCGAGCTGACTATCAAAAGATGTATCTTCGGCAACCAATACCGGGACAGTAGCCAGGCCGGCATCATTGTCAATGACCCACAGTGTCGTC